>JALYYI010000073.1 GCA_030946705.1 Actinomycetota bacterium
TCGGATGAGGACCCGGTGGACCACTACCTGTCCGTCATTTCAGACAAGACCGGCTCCCTGGTGGCCGCCTCCGGGCAGCTGGGTGCGATCTTTGCCGGTGTGGATGAGGAGATCCAGCAGGTACTGGTGCAGTACGGCGAGAAGGTCGGGGTGGCTTTCCAGCTGGCCGACGACGTCATTGACGTCACCGGGCTGAAGCACGTTTCCGGCAAGACGCCGGGCACCGATCTGCGCGAGGGCGTGCCCACCCTGCCGGTGCTGCTGCTGCGCCGGGCAGCCGCCGCCGGCGATTCCTCCGCCGCCGCGGTGCTGGAGCTGGTGGATGGCGATCTGACCTCGGATGAGGCGCTGGCCGGGGCCGTAGCCGCCCTGCGCGGACATGCCGTCACCGCGGAGTCGTGGACCGCGGCGCGCCAGTGGGCCAACGACGCCATCGCCGCCCTGGACCCGCTTCCGGACGGGGCCGTCAAGAGCGCGCTCGCCTCCTTTGCCACCGCCGTGGTATCCCGCGAGGTCTAGGGCCCCCGCCGGACCTGCCCTGCTGCCCCCTTGCCGCTTCGACAACTGCTCAACTTTTACTATTAGAGGGGCTAAAAAGTTGGCGTGTTGGAGAAAATGCCGGCGTGTCGTTTCAAAACCTGAGCAGTTGTCGGATGGGGATACAGTTGCCATCCCTCCACAGTCGGCTCTAACCACCCGCAGTCCCACATCCGACCGCTTGGAGGCCGCCCGGTGACTTCAGGGCATGGAACATGGTCGTCATGGACCTCATCCGGGCGCTCGAATCCTATGGCGGGGTGGCCAACCGGCGGCAACTGCTCCAGAGAGGGTGTGCTAACGCCCAGATCCTGCAGGCGCTGCAGAATGGAACGGCCGTCAGCAAGCTACGAGGAGTGGTGCAACTTCCGGCTGTGGAGCCTGCATTCGTGGCCGCCTACACCGCCAAGGGGGTACTCACCTGCATCTCCGCTGCGCCGTACCACCGGTTATGGCGCCTATATGAGCACCCCGAGTTGCATCTCTCGTGCCCCCATGGCCGCACAGCAGCCCCGACGGTCAACCACCGGATCCTGTCGCTGCCCGCGGACCGCTACCGGCCGGTTGCGGCTTTGGCGGACGTCCTGTTGCACGCCATGCGGTGCCTTGCCCGGTTCGAAGCGCTCAGCATGGTCCAATGCGCCGTTTCCCGCGGGGATATCACCGTTCGTTTTCTCCGCGATCGGCTGACAGGAAGGAGGAACGGCCGAGCCCGGGCGGTCCTGGACCTGGTGGAGCCCCGCGCCGACTCGCTGCTGGAGCCCATCGCTCGGGTGCTGTTCCGGGAGGCGGGCTTCACTACCGAAAGTTATGTCCAGATCGACGGCGTGGGCGAAGTCGATTTCCTGCTGGAGGGCTTCCTGGTGGTGGAGATCGATGGCAGCACGCACTTTGAGCCCAAAAGCATCAAGAAGGACCGGCGGCGGGACAATATGTCCGTTGTTGGCGGCTACCTTGTGCTGCGCTACTTCTACGACGACGTCGTCTACCAACCGGAGCGGATGGTCGCGCAGATCGCCGAGGTCCTTCGGCGCGGACGCGGATGGCGTCCCTGACCGCTGCTGGGCGTACAGGCAGTGCCCGGTGACACCCCGGCTACCCGTCTAAGCCGCTAGTCGTCGTCCTCGTCGGAGAAGGCCCAGTCGAACATGTCGAAGACGAACTCACTGAAGGTGCCCTCTTCGCTGGTCCAGCTGCCCGTGGCATTGTTCCGGCGCCAGACGATCGGATCCGGGACGTCCAGCTGGTCCGCCCGGAAGCCCCAGGTGAACTCCTCATCCTCGTCCTCAAGGAAGAGCAGATAGCCGTCTTCCATCTCGAGCTCCTCCGGGTCCCAGAAGTAGTGGTGGGCCTCCATCAGCTCCTCGCAGCCACCCAGCGCGTGCAGGAATTCGCGCAGCACCTGCGGGACCTCGAGGTGGTGTTCGGCCAGGATCCCATCCAGTTCGGCCAGCGGGATGCCGTCGTCCTCCTGCCATGGCTCCTCCAGATATTCGGGGACCAGGCCGCGGAATTTGTCCAGGAACATCTCACTCATTCGGGTCTCCAAGTCGGTGGGGGGATCTGGAAATAATCCTAGTCGGGAATCCGGCCGGTCCGGTGCCAGCCGCGGACGGCCAGCGGCCCCTGCCAGCGAAGGCGCCGGCTGAGCACCCGCAGGGCGAAGACGGCGACGGCGATGCCGGTCCCACTGGCCAGGTTCAGCCAGCCGGCCCCGAAGAGAGCGGCGGTCAGGGCGGCACCCAGGAACGCCGGGATGGCGTAGAGATCCTTGGGATCGAAGAGCTCCGGGACCTCGTTGGCGGTGATGTCCCGGAGCAGCCCGCCGCCCACGGCCGAGGTGACGCCGAGCACGATCGCCGCCACCGGGTTCATCCCCGCGGCCAGAGCCTTTAGCGTGCCGGTGATACAGAACAGGGCCAGTCCGGCGGCGTCGAACAGCATCAGCAGATTCCCCACCCGCTCCACGCTGCGGAACAGAAAGTACACCAGGATGGCGGCCACCACGGGCGGCACCAGGTACGAGGGGTTGGAGAACGCCGCGGCGACGCCGGCGCCGATGATGACGTCGCGGACCACGCCGCCGCCCAGGCCAACCAGGGACCCGAGCAGCAGCGAACCGACGAGGTCGAAGCCCTTACGGGCGGCCAACAGGCAGCCGGAGACGGCGAAGAAGAAGACGCCGAGCAGGTCCAAGGTCAGCGGGATATCGATAATCATGGGTGGTGGTGTGGCTCCGTCCGGGGACCCGGGTTGGTCCCGTACAAGATTACGGTGCGCCGGCCGTCCGGCGGTCCCGCGGGGGCGGCCGGCCGCTGGCTAAGCTGGGGGCATGACCTTCGGACGCCGCGCGGCACCGGGTGTTCGCACCCCCGCCACCACCAACGATGCCGGCGCCCGCGCCAAGGACCCCCGGAAGGACCGTTCATGAGCGCCGCAGCGGACACCGTCCTCATCGCCTGTGCGCACGGAACGAGCAACCCGGCGGGCCGGGAATGTATCAACCGGGTGCGGGGGGAGATCGCCGCGCTCCGTCCGGGCCTGCGGGTGCTTGAGGCCTACGTCGATGTCCAGGAGCCGGCCCTGCCGGACGTGGTGGCGGCGCTGCCCGACGGGACGCCCGCCGTCGTTGTCCCGCTGCTGCTCTCGGTCGGCTACCACGTCCGGGTGGACATTGCCCGCGCGGTAGGGAGCCGGCCGGAGCTGCGGGCGGCGGCTCCGCTGGGCCCGGACCCGCGGCTGGCCGCTGTGCTGCGCGAGCGGCTGCATGCGGTGCCGGAGGACTGGGGGATTGTGCTCGCCGCGGCGGGGTCGTCGGATCCGACGGCGGCGGAGAGCGTCGAGGAGCTGGCTGCCCAGCTGCGCCGGCTGATGCCGCAGCGGATCCTGGCCGGCTACGGCGCCAGCGCCCAGCCATCGGTGCCGGCCGCGGTCGCCCGCCTGAAGTCCGAAGGGGCGCAGAAGGTGGCCATAGCCTCCTATCTGCTGGCTCCCGGATACTTCCACGACCAGCTCGCCAAGGCCGGCGCCGACCTGGTGACCGAACCCCTGCTGCCGGCCGAAACAGTCGCGGAGCTAGCGCTGGATCGCTTCGACCAGGCGCTTGGGAAGCATCAGCGCAACCCCGTTGGCAAGGAAAATCCCTGAGGTGACGAAATGTTTCCGCCCGTGACCTAGGGTTTCTTTTGCCTTTCGGTGGGTCCCGCTGCGGGCCTAACCTCGATTCATGACGCAGACAGCTCTAGCCGGAGCGACCTCAGAGTCCGCCCGTACTGAACGACCCGCCCGCAGCGCCCGCCCGGCGTCCAAACCGCACGGCCAGTGGAAGATCGACGGCACGGCCCCGCTGAACGCCAACGAGGTGTGGAAGCAGGAGGACGGCGGCCTGAGCTGCCGGGCGCGCATCGAGACCATCTACGCCAAGCAGGGCTTCGACAGCATCGACAGCGATGACCTGCACGGCCGTTTCCGCTGGTGGGGCCTGTACACCCAGCGCCGGCAGGGGATCGACGGCGGCAAGACCGCCACGCTGGAGCCGCACGAGCTCGAGGACAGATACTTCATGCTGCGGGTCAGGATCGACGGCGGTGCCCTCACCTCCGAGCAGCTGCGCGTCATCGGCGGGATTTCGACTGATTTTGGCCGGGATTCGGCGGACCTGACGGACCGGCAGAACATCCAGCTGCACTGGATCGAGATCGAAAACGTGCCGGAAATCTGGCGCCGGCTGGAGTCCGTGGGCCTGTCCACTACCGAGGCCTGCGGCGACGTTCCCCGCGTGATCCTGGGCAGCCCGGTGGCCGGCATCGCCAAGGACGAGATCCTGGATCCGACCGAACTGATCCGGGAACTCAGCGCGAGGTTCATCGGGGACCCGGAGTTTGCCAACCTCCCGCGCAAGTACAAGACGGCCATCACCGGCCACCCGTCGCAGGACGTGGTGCACGAGATCAACGATGTGGCCCTGGTGGGCGTGGTGCACCCCGAGCTGGGCCCCGGCTACGATCTCTGGGTGGGCGGCGCGCTCTCCACTAACCCGCGGCTGGCCGAGCGGCTGGGCGCCTTTGTGTCCCCCGAGGTCGCCGCCAATGTCTGGGTGGGCGTGACCAGCATTTTCCGCGACTACGGCTACCGCCGGATGCGCAACAAGGCGCGGATGAAATTCCTGCTGGCGGACTGGGGTACCGAGAAGTTCCGCCAGGTGCTGGAGGACGAATACCTGGGCCAAAAGCTGCCCGACGGTCCGGCCGCGCCCAAACCGTCCACGCCCGGGGACCACATGGGCATCCACGAGCAGAAGGACGGCAGGTTCTTCATCGGCGCGACGCCGACGGTGGGCCGGCTGTCCGGAACCGCGCTGACCGCGCTGGCGGACACCCTTGAAGCCCACGGTTCCTACCGGCTGCGCACCACGCCGCACCAGAAGATAGTGGTCCTGGACGTTCCCAAGGACCGGGTGGAGCCACTGGTGGCGGAGCTGGACAAGCTGGGCCTGAGCGCCCGACCTTCGCTGTTCCGCCGTTCCACCATCGCCTGCACCGGCATCGAATTCTGCAAGCTGGCCATCGTCAATACCAAGGACACCGCCGCGGCGGCCATCACCGAACTGGAGAAGCGGCTGGCGGATCTGACGGACAGCGGCCAACTGACCCAGCCGATAGCGCTGAACATCAACGGCTGCCCCAATTCATGCGCCCGGATCCAGACGGCGGACATCGGTCTGAAGGGCATGATGCTGCCGACGCCCGACGGCGATCCCACCCCGGGCTTCCAGGTCCACCTGGGCGGCGGGCTGGCTTCGGTGGACCGTGAGGAAGCCGGGCTGGGCCGTACCGTCCGCGGGCTGAAGGTCACGGTGGAGGATCTGCCGGACTACGTGGAAAGGGTGGTCCGGACGTACATCGGCCACCGCGAGTCCGGCGAGTCGTTCGCCGAATGGGCCCACCGCGCCGATGAGGGAGCCCTGCAATGAGCGACCAGGTCCAGCTGCGGTCGCTGGCCGAGTCGGGCGCCGTGGAGCTGGGCTGGGATGCCTCGGCGCAGGACGTCATCGCCTGGGTCACCCGGAACTTCGACGTGAGGCACGTCGCCGTCGCCTGCTCCATGGCCGACGCCGTGCTGCCCGCCCTGGTCGCGGACCAGCTGCCGGGGGTGGACGTGCTCTTCCTCGAGACCGGCTACCACTTCCCGGAAACCCACGCCGCCCGGCAGGAGGTCGCTGCGAACCTGAACGTGAACGTCGTCGACGTCCTTCCGGAGCACACCGTCGCCGAGCAGGACTCGCTGCTGGGCAAGGATCTTTTTGCCCGCGATCCGGGCAGGTGCTGTGCCCTGCGCAAGGTGGCCCCGCTGCGCAGGACCCTGGCCGGCTACCGGCTCTGGTTCACCGGAGTCCGCCGCGACGAGGCACCGACCCGGATCAATACGCCGCTGGTCAGCTGGGATGAGGCCAACGGGCTGGTCAAGGTCAACCCGTTGGCCACCTGGACCTTCGATGCCGTGGTGGAGTATTCGGAGGCGAACCTGCTTCCGGTGAACCCGCTGCTGGGCCAGGGCTACCCGTCCATCGGCTGCGCCCCCTGCACCAAGAAAGTCGCCCCCGGCGAAGACCCCCGTTCCGGCCGCTGGGCCGGCACCTCCAAGACAGAATGCGGACTGCACGTATGAGCACCACGACAACTCACGGCGCCACCACGCTCGATGCCGCCCCCGGGGCGGCATCGAGCGCCGCAGCGACGCAGTCGTCTCGCATCACCTCGCTGGACCTGCTCGAGTCCGAGGCCATCCACATCATCCGCGAGGTGGTCGCCGAGTTTGAGCGCCCGGCGCTGCTGTTCAGCGGCGGCAAGGATTCCGTCGTCATGCTCCACCTGGCCACGAAGGCTTTCTGGCCCGGCAGGGTGCCGTTCCCGGTGCTGCACGTGGACACCGGCCACAACTTCCCCGAGGTCATCGAGTTCCGCGACCGCACCGTCGAGCGGCTGGGCCTGCGCCTGATTGTGGGCAGTGTGCAGGAGTACATCGACCGCGGCGAGCTGGCCGAGCGGCCGGACGGCACCCGTAACCCGCTGCAGACCGTGCCTCTGCTGGACACGATAAACGCCCACCGGTTCGACGCCGTCTTCGGCGGCGGCCGCCGCGATGAGGACAAGGCACGGGCCAAGGAGCGCATCCTGAGTCTGCGCGACGAATTCGGCCAGTGGGACCCGCGCAACCAGCGCCCCGAGCTGTGGAACCTGTACAACGGCCGGCACACCGTGGGCCAACACGTCCGCGCGTTCCCGATCAGCAACTGGACCGAGCTGGACGTCTGGCGCTACATCGAGCGGGAGGGCATCGACCTGCCGGGCCTGTACTACTCCCATGACCGCGAGGTCTTTTCCCGCGACGGTATGTGGCGTGCGGTGGGCGAGGTGTCCCGGCCCCGTCCGGAGGAGCAAGTGGTCACCAAAACGGTCCGTTACCGCACCGTGGGGGACATGTCCTGTACCGGGGCCGTCGCATCCGCCGCGGCAACCGTATCCGACGTCGTTCGGGAAGTTGCCGCCTCCACCCTCACCGAACGTGGCGCCACCCGGGCCGATGACCGCATCTCCGAGGCTGCCATGGAAGACCGCAAGAAAGACGGCTACTTCTGATGACCGCAGAACTTCTTGACTCCGTGGACCTGGACTCCACCCTGTTCCGCTTCGCCACGGCCGGCTCGGTCGACGACGGCAAATCCACCCTGGTGGGCCGGCTGCTGCACGACAGCAAGGCCATCCTCGCCGACCAGCTCGACGCCGTCGCCCGCACGTCCGCGGACCGCGGGTTCGGCGGAGACAAGGCCATAGGCATCCAAAAGATCGACCTGGCGCTGCTGACCGACGGCCTGCGCGCCGAGCGCGAACAGGGCATCACCATCGATGTGGCCTACCGCTATTTCGCCACGGACCGCCGCTCCTTCATCCTGGCGGACTGCCCGGGACACGTCCAGTACACCAAGAACACCGTCACCGGCGCGTCCACCGCGGACGCCGTCGTCGTGCTCATCGACGCCCGCAAGGGCGTGCTGGAGCAGACCCGCCGGCACCTGTCGGTGCTGCGCCTGCTGCGCGTCCCGCACGTGGTGGTCGCCGTGAACAAGATCGACCTGGTGGACTTCCGCGAGGACGCTTTCACCGCCATCGCCGACGACGTCCGCCGGGTGGGCGCGGACCTCGGCCTGGCCGACGTGCTGGTGGTTCCCGTCTCCGCGCTGGAGGGGGACAACGTGGTGGAGAGGTCCGTCCGGACCCCCTGGTACCCCGGCCCCAGCCTGCTGGACATTCTCGAAGCGCTGCCGACGACGGATGACCTGGAGCGGGGGTCGGAGCCGTTCCGGTTCCCGGTCCAGGCCGTCATCCGGCCGCAGGGAGCCTTGGCCCCCGGGCTTGATTTGGCCGACGACGGCGGCGCCTCCTTCCGGGACTACCGCGCCTACGCCGGCCAGGTTGCCTCCGGCTCCATCCGGGTCGGGGAGCGCGTCACCGTGCTGCCCTCCGGGCGGCAGACCGCCGTCACCGGCATCGATTTTGCCGGTACTGTACTCCAGCGGGCCGTGGCCCCGCAGTCCGTCTCGCTGCGCCTGGCCGATGAGATCGACATTGCCCGGGGGGATCTGATCGCGGCGGCCGGCACCTTCGCGGAAACCAGCCAGGACCTGTATGGGGAACTGTGCTGGCTGTCACCCAAGCCGCTGCGGGAAGGCGCCAGGGTTCTCATCAAGCACGGCAGCAGAACCGTCCAGGCCCTGGTGCTTCAAGTGACCGGCAAGCTGGACCTGGCCACATTCTCCGAGCGGCCCGCGTCCGGACTGGACCTGAACGACATCGGCTCCGCCCGGCTGCGACTGGCCTCGCCGCTGCCGATCGAGCCGTACGCGCAGCACCGCCGCACCGGGGCGTTCCTGGTGATCGACCCCCTGGACGGCAACACCCTGGCTGCCGGGCTGGTCAAGGACCACCCGGGCGACTATGAGGATGAGCGCTGCAGCATCTGAACGCCGGGGTCCGGAGGCGGACGCTTCGCCGAGACGGCTAGCTTTCAATCAACGGCAACCGCTTAAGCATCCGCATCAGGTCATCGGCT
>JALYYI010000170.1 GCA_030946705.1 Actinomycetota bacterium
GCCTCAGTCGCGGCGTCCTTTTTCCGCTTTTACAGAAAAAGCGACTAGCCCTTTGGGTTCGCCGCTTGAAATACAAAATGCGCAACACTACAACTGCAAACCAGTCTACATGAGATTTCGGGGGCACTTGACCAACCGAACGAATTCCTTGTGATCGGGCCTGGCACGACACATGGGAACGTCTACAAGATCCTGCGTAACCGACTCAAATCCCTACCTCGGTTCTTCGCATAAGTCAGTACCAGACCCGCCATTCCGAGCCTAGCGGATCGGGCTGGAATCCGGCCAGAAAGAGGTGCACACGCCGGGGGCAGCATGCGCCTGAGCTGGACAGGGCGCAGTGGCCATTTGGCGGGATGGAGGCCGACGACGGCGGGCAGCTTCCGCGCCACGCCGCCCGGGCGATGTACCTAGTCCTTCATGGCTGCGACCGTGACTTCGAATTCCTCCACGGAGGCGATCTGCATACCTTGCTCCTGGCTGGTGTCGCTGCGGATTGCATTTGCGGCCTGCTGGCTGGAAGCCAGGGACTCGGCGCTATCCCACAGGGTAATGGCCACGGCGCTGTCCGTGTCCGTGCCGTTCAGGAAGTAGATGCCCTTGCATCCGGGGATGGCGATCACCCGCTGGACGGTTTCGTCGGTGGGCGCATCCCTTGTGGTCTGCGTGCCGGTCTTGAATGTGCTCACTCTGGCGAACATGGTTTTCCTCCAAAAAAGTCGCGATCATGGCGCTACAATTTTAGTCCGCGGGCGGCGAAAAGGAGCCGCCCGGCCGCCAGGGAAACACTGGGCGACGACGCTTTGCCGCCAGGGCAATGTTGCGAGAGCCCGCTTTCGGCACTCCGTCCGAGTCCTGATGGGGTGTCGGGCCAGTGCAGCGCTTCCTCATGTTCACCGGCCGCCGGCAGCCATTGAGTTCCCCTGGCGGCGGGCATAAAGTCGGCACGAAGCAGCATTGGCACGACAGCGACCGGGGGACATCATGGATTCGGCAGGCCAGGGCAGGCCTGAGGAAGGCCAGGACCGTTTCGTTATCGATCTGGCCGGGATTGGGCCCGGTATGCTGGCGGCTGTGGGCGGCAAGGCGCTTAACCTTGGTATTATCGCCGCGGCCGGACTGCCGGTGCCGGGCGGCTTCTGCCTGACGACGGCGGCCTACCGGGCGGTGGTTGCGGACCTGGACGGGCTTGCCGCCGCGCTCGACGGCGTGCGGCCGGGGGTCGTACCGGGCTTGGTCGAGGCCACGGCTCGCATGCGCACCCTCATTCTGGACGCCGCGGTTCCAGAGCCTGTGGCCGACGCGCTCCGCGCCGCCTATGCGGGGCTGGGACGCAACGAGCCGGTGGCCGTCAGATCCTCCGCCACCGCGGAAGACCTTCCCGAAGCCAGTTTCGCCGGCCAGCTGGATACCTTCCTGAATGTGGCCGGCGCGGACGCGTTGCTGGATGCGGTCCGCCGCTGCTGGGCGTCCGTGTGGACGGACCGTGCGGTGGCCTACCGTGCCGCGAGCGGGATCGGCCAGCGCGAGGTGGGCATCGCCGTCGTCGTCCAGCGGATGGTTCAGGCCGAGGTGGCAGGTGTCCTGTTCACCGCGAACCCGGTGACCGGCACCCGCCGGCAATCCGTGATTGATGCCGGCCGGGGTCTGGGGGACGCGGTGGTGTCCGGGGCCGTCAACCCCGACCATTTCGTGCTGGACACCTCCAGCGGCCGGGTGCTGGAGCGTAGGCCCGGGAACCGGCCGGACACAAGGCATGGGAGCGATGTCGGGTCGCCGTGCTTGACGGACGTTCAGCTGCGTGAGCTGGCCGCCCTGGGCGCCCGCGCCGAGGAGCTGTTCGGCGCTCCGCAGGACCTGGAATGGGCCGCGGACGCGGCGGGGAAGATCTGGCTGACCCAGTCAAGGCCGATTACTACGCTGTATCCGGTGCCGGAGGGCGCGGACCCGGCCGCGGGAACCCGTGTTTTCCTGTGCGCCAGCCTGGCCCAGGGACTCGTCCGGCCGATCACGCCGATGGGGCTGGCCCTGTTTCAGCGCCTGAGCACTGCCGATAACAGCGGATGGCAGATGCCCGCCGCCGGACTGCGGCCCTACGTAGACCTGACCCCGGTGGTGCGCAGCAAGGGCGGCCGGCGGACCATCCTCAGGTCGTTCCGCGTCGCGGAGGCGCGGAGCGCCGAACTCCTGCAGACCCTCTTCGAGGATCAGAGGTTCTCAGTGGTCCGGGGATCCCGGACCCCGAACATTTTTGCCGGCAACGCCGTCAGGCTGCTGATCCAGCTGCCGCCCCGGCTGGCCGAGGCCGTATGGCGGCCCGGGGCGGCGCTGCGGCGCGTGCGGAGCGCCGCGGAGGAGTTGGAGAACCTGCTGGAATTTGGTGAACCGGCGACCGCCGTGCAGCGGATGGACTATGTGGACCGCATCATGCCCGGGGCCTTCACCAACCTGGTGCCGCGGGTTATCCCGGCGCCGGCCGCCGGCTTCGCGCTGCTGGGCGCGGCCCGCTGGCTGCTGCGCGGTATAGCCGGGCCCGGGGAACTGCAGACAGTGCTGCGCGGCCTGCCCAACAACATCACCACGGAGATGGACCTGCAACTGTGGCATCTGGCCACCGAAGTACGCACCGATCCAGCCTCCGCGCAGGTCCTGGCGGCGGAGCCCGCGGCGGAGCTGTCCCGCCGGTACGCCGCCGGCGCCCTCCCGCCCGTCCTGCAGGAGAAGCTGGTTGCGTTCCTGGTGCGCTTTGGCCACCGGGCAGTGGCGGAGATCGACCTGGGCATGCCGCGCTGGAGGGAGGATCCGGCCCATCTTCTGGGCGCCATCGCCAACTACCTGCGGGTCACCGATCCGCAGCAGGCTCCGGACGTCCAGTTCGCGCGCGCGGCCGCACAGGCCGAGGAGAAGGCCAAGGATCTGGTGGCCAGGGCCGCCCGGCGCGGCCGGCTGCGGGCGGCGATGGTCCGGCTGGCGCTGCGGCGGGCACGGCAGCTGTGCGGGCTGCGGGAGCAGCCCAAGTACTACCTGATCGTCATGCTGGCGGCGCTGCGGCGGCAGTTGGCAGCCGTGGGGGCGGAGCTGGCCCGCTCCGCCCGGATTGCCGAGGCCGGCGACGTCTTTTTCATCCAGCCGGACGAGGTGCGGGTGGGGCTACGTGGGGCGGATCTGCATCAGCTGGTGGCAGATCGTCGGCGTGTCTACGAGCGCGAGCTGCGCCGCCGGTACATTCCCAGGCTGCTGCTTTCCGACGGAACGGATGTGGAGGCCGCGGCGGCCCGAACACCGGGCCCGACGGCGGCGGACAGGGAGCCGGGGCGGCCGGTGCTCTCCGGCAGTCCGGCGTCGGCCGGCACCGTCACCGGCAAAGCCCGGGTGATCCTGGACCCGGTGGGCGCGCGACTGGAGCCGGGCGAGATCCTGGTGGCGCCGTCGACGGACCCGGGCTGGACGCCGCTGTTCCTTACCGCCGGGGCATTGGTCATGGAGATGGGCGGAACCATCTCGCACGGGGCCGTGGTCGCCCGCGAATACGGAATCCCGGCCGTCGTCGGCGTCCCGGACGCCACCCTGCGGCTGGCCACCGGGCAGACCATCACTGTGGACGGCGCCGCCGGAACGATCACCCTGGCGGATGAGGGCAGTAGCTGAGGGATCGGTAACGAAGCCGAGCCCGCTGCCGGCGGCCGGAACGGTTGGGATTGGTTGGGGGACCGTTTCCACGCCGGCAACCTGAACCACCGGAAACGTCCCGGCAGCGCGATCAAAGTGACGAGGGAGAGAGTATGGCCGAACGTCGGCAAGGAGCGCCAGCGCCCGCACTCTCCGCCCGAATCGCCGGCCGCGAGTCCACGGTGAGCGCCAGGGAAGCTGGTCTCACCACGGCGGAGCAGACGGTCAAGGACGCCGAGGCCGCCGTCAAGAAACGTGAGGACGCCGTAACGGGGGCGGGGAAGACGAGGGCGGCGAACGCCGTCACCGACGGAAACCTGGGTGGTCGGTACCGGCATCGAGCCGGGCACCTACCGCGCCTCGGCGGACGGGGCCCCAGCTGCTGGGAAAAGCAGTCACCGCTGCCGGAACTGACGAAACAGCTGTGTCCGGCGCAGCCGCGCGCCGGATACGGAACGGGCCGCCGCAATCCGAAATGGACTGCAGCGGCCCGTTCAGGACCGGTTGCGAAGATTAGCCTTCGCAGTCAGAGCAGTAGCTCAGGCCGTTCTTTTCGCGTGCTTTCTGCGCCCGGTGACGGACCAGGAAGCAGGACGCACAGGTGAACTCGTCCCCCTGCACTGGAACCACTGTTACCAGCAGTTCCTCGCCGGAGAGATCGGCACCGGGAAGGTCAATGCCCTCCGCGGTGTCCGCCTCCTCGACGTCCAGCATTGCCGTGCGTCCCCCGCCGCGGTTGTCTTTGAGCGCGTCCAGGGACTCGGTTCCCTGCTCGTCATCCCGCGTGCGGGGTGCATCGTAATCCGTTGCCATTGTTATTGCGGCTCCTGAAATTCTTGTCGATCTTCCACTGCTTCAGCGTTGATAGTAGCCGATCCTCCTTGGGATTGTTACCAGACGCGGCCGCGGGAGACGAGGAACACACGACGACGGCGGGTCCCGGCGCTATAATCGCGGCAAATCCGGGTCCTCGATGCCCTCGAGGACGTAACTCAAGCCAAATGCGCAACCAAGTCCGTGAACAGGCAGCACGCAAAACATTGACCGTGGCCGGGAGGGGGAGGATCCTGTTACCTTCTTGGCCACTCGCTATTGGAAGGTGCAGCCATGCTCACCAGGAAATCTGCCGGCGCACGGCGGCACGTTCGAATCGGCCTCGTGGCCGCAGTTCTCCTTGGCCTGCTGATGACCGGCGGGGTGCCGGCCCAGGCGGCGCCCCCTTCCAGCGGGGCCAGCAGGACCGGAAGGCCGACGGCGGCCAAGCTGGGTAACGACGTCTCCTGGCCACAGTGCAACAAGGCGCTCCCCAAAACGCCGGCGTTCGCCGTCGTCGGGGTCAACAACGGCCTGGCGAACACCACCAATCCGTGTCTCGCGACGGAACTGAGCTGGGCCGCAAAGGCCGTGGGCGGCACCGGCCAACCGCTCGTTGCGCTGTACGTCAACACCGCGAATCCCGGGCTGGCGGGCTCGTGGTGGCCTGCCAGCAACATCTATGCCGGCACGACAGTGAACAATCCGAACGGCACCTGCACCGGCCTCGACGATGCGGCCTGCGCCTACATGTACGGCTACGCCAAAGCCTACGACGACGCCAGCAGCAGGGGTGTCAGCCAGCCGGCCGGCTATCTGTGGTGGCTGGATGTGGAAACCAGTAACAGCTGGTCCACGTCCACCGCGGCGAACCGGGCGGATCTGGAAGGGATGACGGCCTACTTCCGCGGTATCGGTGCGGACGTCGGAGTGTATTCCAGCGGCTCCCAATGGGGGCAAATTGCCGGTACGGTCCCGTCCGGAAGCAGCCTTTACAACCTCAAGAGCTGGCTGCCGGGGGCGGGCTCGGCGTCGGAGGCGAAAAGCAAATGCTCAGCCTCCGCGCTGACCGGCGGCGGAAAGGTCACCCTGACCCAGTTCATCTCCGGCGCCTGGGACTATGACTATTCCTGTCTCTGACGGTCGACAGTCACATTGTCGGGACCTGCGGGAGCATGTGGAGGCCGGGCAGCAGCTCCGGGTGGGCGGGCACGAAGAGTGCGAAAACTATCAGCCCTGCACCCACGATCCGGCTGAAGGCGCGGCCATACTTCCACGTTTTCTCCAGGAGGACGGCCGCCGCGATCACCACCATCCATGGCAGGTTCATCACTCCCACCGCAATCAGCACTGCCATCAGACCCCAGCAGCAGCCGGTGCAGTAAAGCCCGTGGTAAAGGCCGACGCGCACGTCGCGGAACGGTCCCTTGTATCCGGAGACGTGCAGCAGGAAGGCCACCGGCGATCGGCAGTGACGGAGGCAGAAATCCTTTAGCGGGGTCAGCTGATACACCCCGGCGGCCAGAATCAGTCCCGCCCCACCCAAGGAGCGGCCGCCGGCGCATCCGCGGCCAGCGCCGCCGCGACGACTGAGGCAAGATAGGCGATGATGCCGAAGCCAACCCAGGTAGCGAGATAGCCGCCGACCAAGGCCGTGGTGCGTGCCGTCCTGATCCAGCGGTTGCCAACGGCACGGATGGATCGCAGATACATTGAGGTCAGCGGCGCCAGTGCCGGCAGCATCATGGCGGCCATCATCAGCGTCCAGGCCGCCAGGAAACCGGCCACGGCGACATCCGCCATCCCCGGGCCGGCGGACATGCCCGCGAACCCCACGATGGTGAGGTGCCAGGCGATTATGGTGCACCCGATCAGCGCCAGGAGCGAGGCATGCTGGCTCGCCGCCAGATAGAGGCGCCCCGGCACCTTACGCCGACCAGGCAAAGGGCGCCGAGAACGCGCTCTTTCCGATGTTGGTCCAGGTCATGCCGAACACGTCGACGTTTGATGTGATGGCCGTTCCGGCCGTCAGCGTATCGGCCGGAAAGCCGATCCCGCTGACCTTCACCCCGTTCCCCGTAGCGTCAAGCGGCGAAACGAAGTCCTCGACGCTCATCTCCACGGCGCTGCCGATCCGCACTTGATGCCGGCGCCCGTCGTCGGCATAGGCCATCTCCAGGACTCCATGCCGGCCATCTCGCCGATCAACGGCGCCAGGCCTGCCATCGGCCCGCCGAGCTGCCCGCCGAAGACGGCACCCAGGGCCTCGGCCTGGCCGGCGGAGGCGGCCGAATCCATTAGCACGCCCACCTTCCAGCCGCCGTCGCCCATCACGGCGGGAGTGTCCGCGACGACGCAGACGGTGAGGCCGCCGACGTCGACGCCGTTCACATCACCGGTGTCGATATGGAAGGCCAGAGCAACGTTGCAGCGTTCGTTGTCCGCCGGCGCCGTCAGCCCGGCCCCCGGCCCCTGTCAATGCCCTGGGCCGCCAGCGATTTGACCCATTCCGGCGTCGCTTTTTCCAGGCGCAGGTCCGTGACCAGACGCAGCCGGGCGGCAGCAATCTGGACGGCGCGCTCGCCGGAATCATCGTCCGCGTCAGGAACCTCCTTCGCGGACGGACGCACGGAGGGCCGCGGGCCGAGGGTCCGCCCGGCCGACTGCAGCGGCGCCTCCCAAGCCACGGTGAGGATCTCGATCTCTTCGCTACGGGCCAGCTCGCTGCCAGCCAGGACTTTCATGACCCGCAGGCCCATTTCTGCTTGCTTCCTATCGCGGGACAGGGCGCTGTCCAAGGCCCATTGCGCCCGCGACCACCACTGCGCGCGCGCATCCGCCCGGGACCTTTGCCGCAGGGTCAGCAGGCCGACGACGGCGGCCGCGACGCCAGCGATCAGAATGGCCGGCGGACTGAGAGCCGCGAGGACCTGCCACCAGTCGGCGGGGGCCGTCTGGAGGACGGGACTCTGGCTGGGGGTCATGAGAGCCAGCATAGGCGCCGGCCGATCAGGAGGGGGTGTTGAGGGTACAAAAGACCCCGGGAAATCGTCGATTTCCCGGGGTCTTCCAGTTGTGCGCGGAGGGGGACTTGAACCCCCACCCCGTTTCCAGGACTAGCACCTCAAGCTAGCGCGTCTGCCATTCCGCCACCCGCGCAGGTGATGTTTTTCGACCCCATATTCCCATCCTAGAACGGGAATGAAACTCAAAAAAGCAGCGAGAAAAACAATAACACGGTTCACTCGGGAAACTTGAATCGGGCCGCGCTGTAGGCTTGGCGGGTAGCCGACCCCCGAAGGAGAAAACCCGTGAATGCCCTCAGGCCGGAAGATGAAGTTGTACGGATCTGCCAGGAGCTGATCCGCATTGACACCACCAATTTCGGCGACAACCAGGGCCCGGGGGAGCGCAAGGCCGCGGAGTACACGGCGGCGCTGATCGAAGAGGTCGGTCTGGAGACCACCGTCTTTGAGTCGGCACCGGGCCGGGCCAGCGTCGTCGCCCGGATGGCGGGCGAGGATCCCAGCCTGGGTGCCCTCGTGGTGCACGGCCATCTGGACGTGGTGCCGGCCCAGAAGGCGGACTGGACCGTTGATCCGTTCGGCGGTGAGGAGCGGGACGGGCTGATCTGGGGCCGCGGCGCCGTGGATATGAAGGACATGGACGCGATGATCCTGTCCGTGCTGCGCGGGTTCGCCCGGGAGGGCCGCAGGCCCAAGCGGGACATCATATTTGCCTTCTTTGCCGACGAGGAGGCCGGCGGCGCCTACGGTGCCTCCTGGGCGGTGGATAACCGGCCGGAGCTTTTCGAGGGCGCCACGGATGCCATCTCCGAGGTGGGCGGGTTCTCCGCCGAGATCGGCGGCAAGCGCGCGTACCTGCTGCAGACGGCGGAAAAGGGCCTTTCCTGGCTCCGGTTGCAGGCGCACGGGCGCGCCGGCCACGGCTCGCAGATCAACACCGACAACGCGGTCACCCGGCTGGCCGGGGCGGTCACCCGGATCGGCGAGTACAGCTGGCCGATCGAATACACGCCCACCACGCGAGCGTTCCTGGA
Source organism: Actinomycetota bacterium (assembly GCA_030946705.1). Taxonomy (GTDB): domain Bacteria; phylum Actinomycetota; class Actinomycetes; order Actinomycetales; family Micrococcaceae; genus Arthrobacter_M. The sequence goes on from JALYYI010000170.1 coordinate 8,543, forward strand.
GGGCGTCTCGGAGCTGACCGGCGTCGGATTTGATGAAAGCAATCCGGAGAAGCTGCTCAAGGAACTGGGCACGGTGGCCCGGTTTGTGGGCGCCACGCTTCAGAACACCGCCAACCCCACGCTGCTCAAGAGCGGCTACAAGGCCAACGTCATCCCGGGCACCGCCGAGGCCCTTATCGACGTCCGCACGCTACCCGGGCAGCAGGATCAGGTGCTGGAGATCATCAGGGGACTGGCCGGCGACGGGGTGGACATCAGCTGCGACCACCAGGACGTTTCGCTGGAGGTGCCCTTTGCCGGCAACCTGGTGGACTCCATGATCGATGCCCTTCATGCCGAGGACCCGGGCGCCACGGTGCTGCCGTATACACTCTCCGGCGGTACGGACAACAAGTCGCTGAGCCGGCTGGGCATCACCGGCTACGGCTTTGCCCCGCTGCAGCTGCCCCCGGAACTGGATTTCACCGGCATGTTCCACGGCGTGGATGAGCGCGTGCCCACCGCATCGCTGAAATTCGGCGCCCGTGTGCTGGACCGGCTGCTCACCAACTACTGAAACGGATTCCGATGGAGATTGACGAGCTGCTCCCGGATGAGCTGCTGAAGCGCTTCCGCAGCCGGGCCGCCGGGTACGACGAGCGCAATGAGTTCTTCCACGAGGACCTCTCCGAGCTCAAGGAACTCGGCTATCTGGGGATGTTCACATCCAGGGCCGACGGCGGTCTCGGCTTCGGTCTGCAGCGTGCAGCCGCCGCGCAGCGGCGGCTGGCAACGGCGGCCCCGGCCACGGCACTGGCGATCAACATGCATCTGGTGTGGACCGGCGTCGCCCGTGTGCTGGCCGCACGGGGTGACGATTCGCTGCACTACGTGCTGACCGAGGCTGCGGCGGGGGAGCTCTATGCCTTCGGGAATTCGGAGGCCGGCAATGACTCCGTGCTCTTCGACTCGAACACGGTGGCGGAGCCTCAGGCGGATGGCTCTTACGCCTTTACCGGGACCAAGATCTTCACCAGCCTGTCCCCGGCCTGGACGCGGCTGGGGATCTTCGGCAAGGACACCAGCGGGGAGGAGCCGGAGCTGGTGCACGCGTTCATCACCCGCAGCACCCCCGGCTATGCCATCCGGGAGGACTGGGACACCGTGGGGATGCGGGCCAGCCAGTCGAACACCACCGTGCTGGAAGGGGTAGTGGCTCCGGCCGAGAGGGTCTTCCGCAAACTGCCGGTCGGGCCGAACGCGGACCCGCTGATTTTCGCCATCTTCGCGTGCTTCGAGACCCTGCTGGCAGCCGTTTACACCGGCATCGGGGAGCGGGCACTGCAGCTGGCGGTGGAAGCGGCGAAGCGCCGCACGTCGCAGAAATACGGTGGCCGATCGTATGCCCAGGACCCGGACATCCGCTGGAAGGTGGCCGAGGCCGCCATCGCGATGGACGGCCTCTACCCTCAGCTGGACGGCGTGGCCGGGGACGTGGACTCCCTCGTTGACCACGGTGCGCAGTGGTTCCCCAAGCTGGTGGGGCTGAAGGTGCGGGCCACCGAAACGGCCCGCGACGTCGTCGACCTTGCCATCCGCGTCTCCGGAGGCGGCACCTACTTTGCCGGCAGCGAGCTGGGCCGGCTTTACCGCGATGTGCTGGCCGGGATCTTCCACCCCTCCGACGGCGAATCCGCGCACAACACCGTGGCGAACGCCTGGCTGGGGCCGCTGGAGGAATAAATCTCGTTCAGGATTGTTGAACAATTCTGACGGATGGGGCATGCTTGTGGTACCAGCACCTTTGAGATTGGGATCACAATGATCGAGACCGGCCGGAACAGCATTGATCTCAACAGCTACGTTGCGGAGTCGTTCGGCAACTGGAGCTTTGGCGACGACGTGATTTACCAGATCGGCGCGGTGCTGACCGTGGATCCACAGCCTCCCATCATGGTGCAACCGCATTCCGGAATCCAGCGGGGCGCTTCCGTGGCCGGGCTGCGCACCGTCACGGAGGCCTTCGCGGACCGCGCCTACAACGCGGACCGGACACTTGTCTCGCGGCGTGAGCCGGGGGCGGTACGGCAGGAAACGGAGGACATATTGGAACACGTCCTCCGGCTTGTCACCGGGGGCAGGGTGCGGGCCGTTGACGGGACCATGATCGAGGTTGACGCGCAGAGCATCTGCCTGCATGGTGACACTCCCGGCGCGGTGGCGATGGCCGCCGCGGTCCGCCGCGGTCTGCAGACCGCGGGCGTGCGCATAGAGAGCTTTGCGTAGGCCATGACGACGACGGCAAGAGTGGTGGCCGGGATCAGCGGGATCCGGCCGGCGGGGGACCGGGCCATCCTGGTGGAGGTGCCCGGACTCGCGCAGGTGCTGAGCCTGCAGGCCCAACTGCAGGAACGGCCGCGGCCGGGGCAGCTGGATGTGGTGGCCGCGGCCTGCACCGTACTGATCACTGCTGACTCCGCGCAGGCCGCACGCGGGCTGGCCGCGCATGTGCGCACCCTGGACCTGGCCCGGGAGCCGCGAGCCGACGGCGCCTTGGTGGTCATCGAGACGGTGTACGACGGCGACGATCTGGACGAAGTGGGCCAACTGACCGGGCTGGGCCGGGACGGTGTGGTCAGGGCACATTCGCAGCAGGTCTGGACGGCCGCCTTCGGGGGCTTCGCCCCGGGATTCGCCTACCTGGCCGGGCAGGATTCCCGGCTCGAGGTTCCGCGCAGGCAGACGCCCCGCACCGGAGTACCCGCCGGATCGGTGGCGCTCGGCGGCGTTTACTCGGCCGTGTATCCGGCCCGGACCCCGGGCGGCTGGCAGCTGATAGGCCGGACGGACGCCAGGATGTGGGACCTGGAGCGGGTGGTCCCGGCGCTGGTCAGGCCGGGCGACCGGGTCCGTTTCAAGGCCGTGCGCGCACAGGCCACGGCGGCTTCCCTGCCGGCCGAGGCGAGCTCCCGACAGGCGACCTCCCGACAGTCGGACGCGCCGCCGGTGGGGGCTGCTCCCGGCGGGCAGGGCGCCGGACTCGTCGTCATCCGGCCCGGCCCGCAATCCACCATCCAGGACCTGGGCCGGCCCGGCTATGCCGATCTGGGCGTCACGGATTCCGGTGCCCTGGACTGCGGTGCGCTGCGACAGGCCAACCGGCTGGCCGGCAACCCGGAAGATGCCGCCGCGCTGGAGGTGCTGCAGGGCGGGCTGGTGGTCGCCGCGCTCACGGACCAGGTGCTGGCCGTCACCGGCGCCCCGGCCGTCCTGTCCATCACCGTGCCGGCCGGCGCGGCCGCCAACACGGGCCGCGCGCCGTCGCGGCATGTTCCGATGGGTGCGCCGTTCGCCCTGCTTGCGGGAGAGATTCTGGAACTGGGACGTCCGTTCGCCGGCCTGCGCAGCTACCTGGCCGCACGCGGCGGGTTCGACGCTGTTCCGGTCATGGGCAGCCGTTCCACCGACACCATGTCCGGGATCGGCCCTCTGCCACTGGCGCCCGGGACGGAGCTCGCCGTTGCCCCGGCGCGGCCGGGCAGCATTGTGGGCGCGCCGGAAATCGCGCCGGAAATACTGCAGCAGGCTCTGCCGGAGGCCGCCGCATCCTGCACCAGGCTGCGCATCGTTCCCGGTCCGCGGGACGACTGGTTCAGCCCGGAGGCCCTGGCGCAGTTCACCACCCAGGACTGGGTGGTCACTCAGCAGTCCAACCGGATCGGCCTGCGCATGGCCGGAGCACCGCTGCAGCGGGCGCGCACGGGGGAATTGGCCAGCGAAGGTACCGTCCGCGGTGCGGTGCAGGTCCCCCCGGAGGGCCAGCCCGTGCTCTTCCTCGCCGACCATCCGGTCACCGGCGGCTATCCCGTGATTGGGGTGGTGGTCACTGCGGACCTGGACCGGGCGGCACAGCTGCCGCCCGGGCACCGCGTCCGTTTCATCCCGTGCTGCCCCGATCCCACCGGCGGCGCCCCCAGCCGCGAATCCGGTACCGGCCCGATCCACCAAGGAAGCACCCATGCGTAAAGTCCTCATTGCCAACCGCGGCGAAATTGCCGTCCGGATCGCCCGGGCCTGCGATGACGCCGGTCTCGAAACGGTGGCGGTCTATGCGGACGTGGACGCCGACGCGGTGCATGTCGGGGCCGCCGGCGAGGCCTATTCGCTGGATGGTTCGAGCCCGGCGGAGAGCTACCTGAATGCCGCGAAGATCCTGGCGATTGCCGCCCGCTCCGGGGCCGATGCCCTCCACCCGGGGTATGGCTTCCTGTCCGAGGACGCGGACTTTGCCCAGTCGGTCCTGGACGCCGGACTGATCTGGATCGGCCCCTCCCCGGAGGCCATCCGTCTGCTGGGAAACAAGATCAGCGCCCGGGAGATCGCCCTGCGCGTCGGCGCGCCGCTGGCTCCCGGCAGCGACAGCCCCGTTGAATCGGCCGGGGATGTGCGCCGATTTGCCGAGCAGCACGGCCTTCCGGTGGCCATCAAGGCGGCCTTCGGCGGCGGCGGACGGGGCCTGAAGGTGGTCCGCGAGCTGGAGCGCATCGAGGAGTCCTTTGACTCCGCTGTCCGCGAATCCAAGGCAGCGTTTGGCCGCGAGGAGTGTTTTGTGGAGAAATTCCTGGACCGGCCCCGGCACGTGGAGGCCCAGATCCTGGCGGACCGGCACGGAAACGTCGTCGTGGTGGGCACCCGGGACTGCTCCCTGCAGCGCCGGCACCAGAAGCTCGTCGAGGAGGCCCCGGCGCCCTTTCTGACAGCCGGACAGCGGGAGAGCATCCACCGCTCCGCCAAAGCCATCTGCCGGGAGGCCGGCTACCAGGGTGCCGGGACGGTGGAGTACCTTGTCGCGGCGGATGGAACCGTCTCATTCCTGGAGGTCAATACCCGGCTGCAGGTGGAGCACCCCATCACCGAGGAGACCTCGGGCATCGATCTCGTGGCCGCCCAGCTGGCCATTGCGGACGGCCATGCGCTGCCGTGGACGGAGGATCCGCAGCCGCGCGGCCACTCCTTCGAATTCCGCATCAACGCCGAGGACGTGGGCCGCGGATTCCTGCCATCCCCGGGAACCGTGCTGGACTTTGTTCCGCCGACGGGGCCCGGAATCCGGGTGGACGCCGGAGTGCGCTCGGGCAGCCTGGTGCCGGGGCAGTTCGACTCCCTGCTGGCCAAACTCGTCGTCACCGGGGCGGACCGGCAGCAGGCACTGCGCCGGGCACGCCGGGCTCTGCGCGAGTTCACCATCACCGGGGTGGCGACGGTGCTGCCGTTCCACCGGGCCGTGGTGCAGGAACCGGCCTTCAGCTCGACGGACGCGCTGGGCATTTACACGACCTGGATCGAAAACGAGTTTGCGCAGCAGCTCGCGGCAGATCCGCAGTTCAGTCCCGCGGCGCCGGATGCCGCGCGCCGCACGATCAGCATCGAGCTGGACGGCAAGCGGATGGCCCTGGGACTTCCGGCGGACCTGCTGGAAGTCTGGCGGACGGGATCGGGCCCGGGCGGGGACCGGGCCGACGCAGGGCCGGTGTACGGATCCGCGGACGCGTCCCCGAACGGGCGGCCCGGCAGTTCCGGCCCGGCTGCCGATCCTTCGGCGCTCTGCGCCAGCATGGCCGGAACCGTGGTGAAGTGGCTCGCGGCACCGGGCGCCGCCGTCGAAGCGGGCCAGCCGGTGCTGGTCCTGGAGGCGATGAAGATGGAAACCGCGGTGACCGCCCACCGGGCCGGGGTGCTGGGCGAACCGCTGGTGGCGGCCGGCGACGCCGTCGCCCAGGGCAGTGTGCTGGCGGCCATCCGCTGACGGATTATCGTGGAGCCATGACATTCACGGAAGTGCTTGAGGAGCTCCGCACGCAGGCCAGGGGGGCCAAGCACGCTGAAACCGGCCTGTGGGTCTCCCTCCAGCTCCGGCAGCGCATCGCCGCCGGCCAGCTGGCGCCGGGCACCAAACTCGCCGAGGAGGCCCTGTGCGAGGCGCTGGGCGTCTCCCGCAACACGCTGCGGGAGGCCTTCACCTCCCTGCACGCGGAGCACATCATCACCCGCATCCCCAACCGCGGCGTCTTTGTGGCCCGTCCCAGCGCGGAGGACATCCGGGAGATCTACCGGGTCCGGCGGTATCTGGAGCCCGCGGCGCTGATGTGGTCGCCGTCGCGGTCCGTCACGGACCTTGAAGCCATTGTCTCCCGGGCGCGAAAGGCCCGCGACGACGGCGATATCGCCGGGATGGCAGGGGCCAACCAGGACTTCCACCGGGTGGTCGTGGCTCGGGCCGGCAGTGAAAGGCTGGACGCGCTGATGGCGCAGGTGCTGGCCGAAATGCGGCTGGTTTTCCATGCCATGACAGCCAATCGGGTCTTCCACGAACCCTATGTGGAGGACAACGCCCGTGTCATCGCGCTGCTGGCCGATGGCCGGCAGGCCGACGCCGCCGGGTTTATGGCGGACTACCTTGACCGCGCCGAAACGCAGCTGCTTGCCGCCGTCGAGGGCGGCAAGCGCTAACGCCAGCCCTTGCGCGATTGTTCAACAAAAGTCTATGCTGTAGATCACACGTTGGGCAGCAGCCCGCGGCAGAGATCATCCCGCCCGTCCCTCGGGCGTCCGGATCTGCCGGTACAGACTACTCAGAACCCGCACGCCGGTTCTTTGAGAACGGAACGTCATGCTAGTACTTATCGGGGTACTGCTGGTGATTGTTGGCTTCGCCATCCGCCTGAATCCCCTGCTTGTGGTAACCGTGGCCGGCATCGTGACGGCCCTGCTGGGCGGCTTGAATCCTGTGCAGATCCTGGACGCCTTCGGCACAGGCTTCGCCAGCAGCCGCTCGGTAACGATTTTCCTGGCCGTGCTGCCGGTGATCGGCATCATCGAATTTTTCGGCCTGCAGGAGCAGGCGAAACGGCTCATCGCCAAGCTCTCCCGGCTGACCACCGGCCGGGTGCTGCTGGGATACCTGGTGGTGCGCCAGCTGACGGCGGCCGTCGGCCTGACCAGCATCGGCGGACATGCCCAGACGGTGCGTCCGCTGGTCTTCCCGATGGCAGAGGGCGCGGCCCTGCGGCGCTACGGCAACGTTCCGGACAAGATCAGGGAGAAGATCAAGGGCCATTCCGCCGCCGCGGATAATGTCGGCGTGTTCTTCGGCGAGGACGTCTTCGTAGCGGTGGGGTCCATCCTGCTGATCACAACGTTCGTGGACACCACCTACCACCTGCATCTGGAGCCCCTGCAGCTGGCCATCTGGGCCATTCCGACCGCCGTGTGTGCGCTGCTGATCCACGGTTTCCGGCTGCTCCGCCTGGACCGCCAGCTGGACCGGGAAATCCGCGAAATCGGCGCGGCCGAAGACATCCAGACCGTCAACGCCGGAGGAAAAGCGTGATCAATGTAGAAGCCGTTTACTGGCTGATCGGAATCCTGTTCTTTGCCTGGGCGTACCTGATTGGCCGGGATGCCAGCCATCCCAAGCGTTGGGGAAGCGCTGCCTTCTGGGGGCTGCTGGGCCTGTGTTTCTTCTACGGGACCTGGGTGCAGGCCGGCAAGGCTCCCGGCTGGGTGCTGGGCATCGCGATCCTGGTGCTGGTGGTCCTGGCCAGTGCGGGACCGCTCGGTGACGGCAAGGCCAAATCCTCGACGCCGGCCCAGCGCGAGGCGTACGCCTCAAAGTTCGGCAACAGGCTCTTCATTCCGGCCCTGACCCTGCCGGTGGTGACCGTGCTGATCGTCCTGCTGGCCCCCGTGTTGGTCATCAACGGCCAGCCCATTGTGGATCCGAAAAAGACCACCCTGGTGGCGCTGGGCATCGGCGCGATAGCCGCCGTCGTCGTTGCGTTGCTGATCCTTCGTCCCAAGAGCGTTCTGACACCGGTGTTTGAGAGCCGGCGCATCCTGGAGTCCATAGGCTGGGCGGCCCTGCTGCCGCAGATGCTCTCCACGCTGGGCATCCTGTTCACCAAGGCCGGCGTCGGCACCGCCGTGGGCACGCTGGCCTCCGGGATGCTGCCGAATGGCTCGTTGCTGGCTGCCGTCATTGTCTATTGCGTCGGCATGTTCATCTTCACAGTCCTGATGGGCAACGGCTTTGCCGCTTTTCCGATCATGACAGCCGCCATCGGATGGCCGGTCCTGGTGCAGGGATTCCACGGCAACGCCGCCGCCGTCTTTGCCATCGGCATGCTCGCGGGCTTCTGCGGGACGCTCTGTACCCCGATGGCGGCCAACTTCAACCTGGTGCCCTCCGCGCTGCTGGAAATGAAGAACAAATACGGAGTAATCCGGGCCCAGCTGGGAACGGCATTTCCGCTTCTCGGCGCCAATGTGGCGCTGATGTACTTCCTCGCCTTCTAACACCGCTCCGACGAAACAATAGGGACAACCATGACGAATTCAATGACGGATCACGCGACGGATCCGGGCCGGCAGCGGACCGCAGGGCCCGGCACGCGGCGGGAGGACCTCGCCGCGGCCTATGCCGATGTGGTGCTGGACAATCTGGGGCGCAGCTACCCCTACGCATCCCACCATACGGAGGCCTCGCCCGAGGACCGGCCGAGCCCGCAGGAGCTGCACCCGAGCTTCCACACCTCCTATGACTGGCACTCCTGCGTGCACATGCACTGGCTGGGCGTCTCGCTGCTCGAAAACGGCGTCGATGCCGGCCGGGATGCGGCACTGCGCCGGGTCATCGGCGCCAACCTGACGGCCGCCAACCTCGCCGTTGAAGGCGACTACCTCAAGGCCCACCCCAGCTGGGAGCGGCCGTACGGCTGGGCCTGGCTGGTCCGGCTGGCAGCGGTCTGCGCGGCGTCGGGAGATGCCGGGATCCGCGGCTGGGGCACGGCACTGGACCCCCTGGTGGACATTGTGGCGGAGCTGGTGACGGCCTGGGCGGCCAAGGTGGAATGGCCGGTACGTCACGGGATCCATACCAACGCCGCCTTCGGCCTTGCGCTCATGCTCGATGCCTTCCGCGCCCTGGGCCGGAACGAGGCGGCGACAGCCTGCTCAGCGGCGGCGGCGGGCTGGTTCGCGGACGACGCGGACTGGGCCCAGCAGTGGGAGCTCAGCGGCCAGGACTTCCTGTCCGCCGGGCTGGCCGAGGCGGACCTGATGCACCGGGTCCTGGCTCCGGAGGACTTTGCCCGCTGGTTCGACCGCTTCCTGCCGGGAATCACGGCCGCCTCCCCGATCCTGCGTCCCGTCCGTGTCAGGGATGAGACGGACGGCCACATGGTGCATCTGCACGGGCTCAACCTCTCCCGGGCCGGCCAGCTGGCCCGGATCCTGCACGCACTGCAGGCCGGCGGCAACCCGCACGCCGCCGGGCTGCGGGAGGCCCTCCGGCCGCTGCTGGAGGCCGGCCTGCAGGCTGTGGTGACGACGGAATTCATGTCCTCGCACTGGCTGGCCAGTTTCGCCTGGGATGCCCTGGCGTCCATCGAGGTGCTGGAACGCGCGCAGGACTGAACGCCGGAGTGGCTGCTGGCCGTTACGCCGTGCGCTCCACCCGCAGGATCTTGCGGCGCAGCCAGTACTGGCGTCCGCCGCCCACGTAGAGCCGGCTGCGCTCCAGCTCCCACTTGCCGTACTCGGCATGCTCGGTGAGCCGCTGCCGCGCCGCCGGCAGCGACTCAGACGCTGCCACCGTCAGCACCAGGTATTCATACTGGCGGGCGTAGTCGCGTTCCCTCGATACCGACCCTGCGGTGAATTGTTCCCTCATTGCCCTCTATTGTCCCTAAAAAACGGTCCGCGTCCAGCTTCGCTCGAGAAGTTTTTGCTGCCGCCTGAGCTGGTCTTACATGTTCCGCACGGCACTGGTAGCGTCTAAGCATGAGCATAGATCCGCGTGTCGCGCTCCAGACATTAACCGCCGCTTTAGAGGAACACCTGGCCGCCGCGGTCGCCCGTCGTGGGGATGAGGATCCTGCCGTGGAAGCTGCGTACTTGGCGATCATGGATGCTTTCGAGGTTTACGAGGAAGTCCTGTACGACACCTACAACGAGGTCACCCCGCTGGTCATCTACGAAGAGGATGACGACGATGAGGATGACGACGACGGGAGCCAGGGTCTCGTCGGTGATGTGGACGACGAGGATCTGGAACCGATCGAGGACTGAACGGGTGCCGGGCGCCAACCGCCCCGGCCGTTGGCCGCGCCTCTGGATGGCCAGCCATCCGGTGACGGCTTTCCTGATTCTGGCGCTCGGTCTGACCTGGGCGGCGCAGATCTTATCCATCCTGATCCTGGGCACCATCCTGCCCGGACTCCTCGCGGAGCTGCTGATCCTGCTGGGCAGCGCGGTGCTGGTCACGGCCGCCGCGGAAGGCCGGCACGGTGTCCGGCGGCTTTTTGGCCGGACCATCCGCTGGCGTGTCGGCGTGGGCTGGTACGCGGTGGTGCTGTTGGCGTTGCCGGCCCTGACGCTGCTGCTCGCCGCCGCCACCGGAACCCTGCGGGACCCGGACGGTGGCTGGGCTCCGGTCATTGGAATCTACTTCCTGCAGACCCTCGTCCTCGGGGCCCTCCTGGGCAACATCTGGGAGGAGCTGGCCTGGGCCGGAGTAGTGCAGCGCCGGTTGATGGAACGGCACGGCCTGCTCGCCGGCTCGCTGTTGACGGCCATTCCGTTTGCCCTGATCCATCTTCCGATGGCGTTCGGCACCAGCGGTTTCACTGCCACCCCGGCCGATCAGGTGCTCCTTTCCTGGGCCGTGCTGATCATCTTCGCCCCGTTCTTCCGGTGTCTGGTGGGCATCAGCTATCTGGGGACCGGCGGCAGCATCCTGCTGGTCGGCCTCCTGCACGCGTCCTTCAACTCGTCCGGCGGCATGCCGATGGCGGGCGGCTGGCAGCAGATCGCCGCCGTCGTGCTCCTGCTGGCCGCCGTGGCTGCGGTGCGGAAATACCAGGGCATCCGGACCCGGCGGGCCGGCCCACAGCCTCAGGCGTCAGGCCCCGCCGTGAGGTAATTGTGGACCTCAAAGAAGCTGACTTCCGGCGGTCCCGCAACCCCGGCTGCCGTGGCGGCAGGGGTGATCCGATCGCGGGCGAACGCTTCGAAGACTTCCTTGGATTCCCAGACGTCAGTTATGCGGACGTCGCCGTCGGTCTGGGTCACCCAGTGGAAGAGACCGCCGGGGGCTCCGGGTCCGCCCGGGGAGAAATTCAAACTTGCGATCACCTGGTCGTACTGTTCCAGGGTGCCGCCGCGGAAGACTTGGACTACTGCAATTGCCATCGTGCGCTCCTCAAAAACCGAATTCACCGAGGGTTGACGAGCGTCAGCCTAGGTCTGAAAGGCTAGACCCGGTTCAGGAACCGGTCAATGGCATCCCTTCGCCACCGTCATTTGGCCAGCGCGGAGACCTCATCCAGCACGGCCTCGATCTGTTCCGGCAGCGGCTTCAGCGAAGCGTCGAGGATCTGTTCCAGCTGGCTCGTCGTCCGGGCGCCCACCACGGCGCCCGCAACGGCGGGCCGGCCCAGCAGCCAGCTCAGGGCGACGTCCAGCGGCTGCCGGTCCAGGCCCTTGGCCGCCGTGACCAGTGCCTCGGTGATGCGCGCCGGGTGCCCGGAGAGATAGGGCTGGACATAGCCGGCAAGGGCGTCGCTGGCACCCCGGGAATCCGAGGGGATCTGGCCGCGGTACTTCCCGGTCAGGACGCCGCGGCCCAGCGGCGCCCAGCACAGCAGTCCGGAACCGATGTGCTCGGCCGCGGGAGCTAATTCGCGCTCGGCGGAGCGTTCCACCAGGGAGTACTCGACCTGGTTGGCCACCAGCGGAGCGCCGCACAGACCGGCCGAGCGGGCCAGCTGCCAGCCGCTGTAGTTGGAAACGCCCGCGTAGCGGACCCGGCCGCTGGTGACAGCGTGGTCAAGGGCGCCCAGGGTCTCCTGCAGCGGCACATTGTCATCCCAGGTGTGCGCCAGCCAGAGGTCAAGGTGGTCGGTTCCCAGCCGCGCCAGGGTGGCGTCGAGGGAGGCGAGCATCGCCCGGCGGGAGGTGTCCACCATCCGCTTTCCGTCGCGTCGGGTGATTCCGGCCTTGGAGACCAGGACGACGTCCGTGCGCGCAACGACGTCGCCGACCAGCGACCCCAGGATGGCCTCGCTGCGTCCTTCGCCGTAGCTGGCCGCGGTGTCAACGGTGGTGCCGCCGGCTTCGATGAAGGTGCGCAGCTGTTCCCGGGCCGCTTCGTCGTCGGTGTCAGTTCCCCAGGACATGGTGCCCAGTGCAAGGGCGGAAACGCGCAAACCACTGGCGCCTACGTATCGTTGCTGCATAGGGTCAGCATACGGGGCACGGCGGCATTGTCCGGCGCGTTACTGAGCGTTTCAACGTGCCAGTGGCACTTTGTGCCATAAGGTCGGAACGTGAACTGGTTTGAAGCTGCCTTCCTTGGCCTGATTCAGGGTCTGACCGAATTCCTTCCCATCTCTTCCAGCGCCCACCTCTTCATCGTGGGTAAGTTCCTGCCCAGCGGCTCGGATCCGGGGGCCGCGTTCACCGCGGTCAGCCAGCTGGGGACCGAGTCCGCCGTCGTCGTCTTCTTCTGGCGGGACATTGTGCGCATCGTGCGGGCCTGGATCGGGTCCCTGCGGGGCCGGGTGCCCCGGAGCGATCCGGACGCCCGGATGGGCTGGCTGGTCATCATCGGAAGCGTGCCGGTCGTGGTGCTGGGCGTTTTGTTCCAGACCGTGATTGAGACCTCGCTGCGCGATCTGTGGATCGTCGCCACGACACTGATTGTCTTCGGCATGATCCTGGCCGTGGCGGATGCGGTGGCCAAGCAGCAGCGGCAGTTGGAGGACATCACCGTCCGGCACGGCATCATTTACGGCTTCGCCCAGGCGCTGGCGCTGATCCCCGGCGTATCGCGCTCCGGCGGCACCATCACGGCCGGGCTGCTGATGGGCTACACGCGTGAAGCGGCGGCCCGCTATTCGTTCCTGCTGGCCATTCCGGCGGTCTTCGGCAGCGGTTTCTATGAGCTGTTCAAGGTTTTCGTCAAGCATGAGGGAACCCCGAGCCCGTTCGGCATCGGCGAGACCCTGCTGGCCACGGTCATTGCCTTCGGCGTCGGCTATGTCATCATCGGCTGGTTCCTGCATTACATTTCGACAAACAGCTACCGGATCTTCGTCTGGTACCGGATCGCCCTGGGACTGCTGGTCTATCTGCTGCTGGGTTTCGGCGTTATCAGTGCCGGCCAGTAGGCTCGATTCTGTGAAATCGTGGAATTCCCGCCCCGTTCCCCAGCTCCGCGGAGCTATGCCCGCCCTCTATCTGCAGGAGACCAGCTCCGGCCGGATCCGGCCGCTGCCCGTCCAGGAGGAGGCCAGTCTCTATGTCTGCGGCATCACCCCCTACGATGCAACGCACATCGGGCACGCCGCGACCTACGTGGCCTTCGACCTGCTGAACCGGGCCTGGCGCGACGCCGGGGCCGCGGTGGCGTATGTGCAGAATGTCACCGATGTGGATGACCCGCTGCTGGAGCGGGCCCTCCGTGACGGCGTGGACTGGCAGGACCTGGCCGCGGAGCAGACGCATCTGTTCCGCGGCGATATGGAGGCGCTCAACGTGCTGGCCCCGGACCATTACATCGGGGCCGTGGAATCGATCGGCTGGATTGTGCCGCAGATCGAGAAGCTGGTGGCCGCGGGGCTGGCCTACCCGGTTGCCGGGTCGGCCGGATCGGCGGGGTCCGCAGCCGAGCCGGAGGGGGACATCTACTTCTCCGTCGAGGCAGCCTCCGCCCGCGGGCTGGGCGAGGCCGCCGGGCCGACGGACGCGAACGACGGCGCCTGGTGGCTGGGGCAGATCAGCGGTCTGAGCCCGGAGCAGATGCTGCCGGTCTTCGCCGAGCGCGGCGGGGACCCGGACCGGCCCGGGAAGCGGCATCCGCTGGATCCGCTGCTGTGGCGGGTGACGCGCGAGGGCGAGCCCCGCTGGGACGGCGGCAGCCTGGGTGCCGGCCGGCCGGGCTGGCACATTGAGTGCACGGTGATCTCCCAGCGGTTCCTGCCGGAGCCGTTTACCGTCCAGGGCGGCGGATCGGACCTGATCTTCCCGCACCACGAAATGGGCGCCGGTCACGCGTTTTCGCTCAGCGGAGTGCCGATGGCCCGGCATTACGCCCACACCGGGATGGTGGGGCTGGACGGCGAGAAGATGAGCAAGTCCAGGGGCAACCTGGTGCTGGTCTCCAGGCTCAGGCACGACGGCGTCGATCCGGCGGCGATCCGGCTGGCCATCCTGGCCCACCACTACCGCAGCGATTGGTTCTGGACGGACGAGGTGCTGGAGCAGGCGCAGACCCGGCTTGCGCGCTGGAGTGCAGCCCTGGAGTCCACGCCGCCGGGATCGGCGGAAATCCTGGTTGCCGGCATTCGGGCCGCGTTATCGCAGGACCTGGACGCCCCGCGCGCCCTGGCCGCCGTCGATCTTTGGGCCGCGGAAGCGGCCCGTCGGACCGGGCACAGCCCCGGGGAGGCCGCACGGGTACGGGACGCCGTTGAAGCGCTGCTGGGGATCGTGCTGGGCTGAACCCCGCTGCGCTAGGGTGATTCCTTGCCCCGGCGCTTGAGGTAGCGCTCGAATTCGCGGGCGATGGATTCGCCGCTGGCCTCGGGCAGGTCCGCGGTGTCCTTCGCCTCCTCGAGCTGCCGGACGTAGGCGGCGATTTCCGGGTCTTCGGTGGCCAGTTCATCCACGCCACGTTCCCAGGCCTGGGCATCCTCGGCCAGCTCGCGGGTGTCGAAGGGAGCCTGCAGGAGTTCCTCGATCCGGTTCAGCAGGGCAAGCTGGGCCTTGGGCGACGGCGACTGCGCCACGTAGTGCGGTACCGCCGCCCAGAGCGAGATGGTGGGCAGGCCGGCCAGCAGGGCCAGCTCGGCCAGGACGCCGACTATCCCGATTGGCCCCTCATACTGGGAGGCCTCCAGGTTCAGCCGCTCACGCAGGTCATCGTCATCGCTGGTGGCGGTAACGGGAATGGGACGGCTGTGCGGGACGTCCGCCAGCAGGGCACCGACCAGCACCACGTAGTTGACATTCAGCTCGGCGGCGTAGGCCAGCAGCTCCGCGGTGTAGGCGCGCCATTTGTACGACGGCTCTATGCCGTGAACAAAAATGACGTCCAGATTGGAATCCGGCACGGACGCCTTGGCGATTTTCGTCGTCGGCCATTTGATCTTGCGGCCGCCGTTGCTGCTGCGCCGGACGGAGGGGCGGGTGAACTGGAAGTCGTAGTAGTCGTCCGGGTCCACGGTGGCAACTTTCTTTCCGCCCCAGAGCTCATGAAGATATTTGAGTGACTCGCTGGCTGCCTCACCGGCATCGTTCCAGCCCTCGAAGGCGGCGAGCATGACGGTGACCCGTTCGCCGTCAGGCACGGGTTCGATCAGCCGGTTCACCGGAACAGTGGCGCCTTCGTCAAAACTCATCACGTCTCCACCCTACGACGCGGCCCGGCCGCCGGGCATCCATTGGCGGGGTTGTATTCGCGCAGAGCATAGCCGTGGGCGGGCCTCAGGCTCGGCCCGTAGACTGGGTTAATGCAATCTCAGGCAATTTCCACCGTCCCTGCCAGCCCGACGGCGGTGCCCGCCGGCTCCGGCGACACCGGCTTCGCCGGCACCCTCCGGGAGGGTGCCCTGCGGGCGGTGCTCTGGGATATGGACGGCACGCTGGTGGACACGGAGCCCTACTGGATCGCGGCCGAGCGGACGCTCGTGGAGGCGCACGGCGGCGCGTGGAGCCCGGAGCAGGCCCTGTCCCTGGTGGGCCAGTCGCTGGTCTATTCCAGCCATGTCCTGCAAAGCGTCGGAGTGAGAATGGACAGCCGCGCCATCATCAACCACCTCACCATGGAGGTCATCGGCCAGGTGCGTAAGGAAGTCCCGTGGCGACCGGGGGCGCGCGAGCTGCTGCATGAGCTTTTTGAGCAGGATGTCCGTTGTGCCCTGGTGACCATGAGTGAGGGACCGCTGGCCGCTGAAATCGTCAGCTCCCTGCCGGAGCAGTATTTCGAATTCATGGTCACCGGCGAATCGGTCACGCACGGAAAGCCCCACCCCGAGCCTTACCTGACCGCGGTGGAACGGCTGCAGGTCCTGGACCCGTCGCTGACCCTTGACCACTGCGTAGCCCTGGAAGACTCGGTTCCCGGCGTTGCCTCGGCGCAGGCTTCGGGTGTGGTCACCGTGGCCATCCCGCATGTGGTTCCGCTCCCGGAGCATCCGGGCCGCACCACCTGGACCACGTTGGTGGGACGGACCGTGGATGATCTGCGCGGGTTGGCCGCCGCCCGCGTCGCCCTGCCGGGAACCGCAGCGTGAGCGCTCCCGCACCGGCAACGCGGGCGCGGCGCGAAGGAATACCGCTGGGCCGGATTGCCGGCATCCCGATTATCCTGGCCTATTCGTGGTTCCTGATTGCCGCCTTCACTGTCATCGTCTTTGGTCCGCAGCTGTCCCAGGGCTTTCCCGGACTCGGCGCGGGCGCCTACGGCGTCGCGTTCATCTACGCCCTGCTGCTGCTCTTCTCGGTGCTGGTCCACGAGCTCGCCCACGCGCTGGCGGCCAAGATCTATCACTGGCCCACCCAGAAAATCGTGCTGAACCTCTGGGGCGGCCACACGCAGTTCGAAAATTTCACCGCCACGCCCGGCCGTTCCCTGGTGGTGGCCTTCTCCGGTCCGGTGGCCAATCTGGTGCTGGCGGGTCTGGGCTGGCTGCTCGTGACGAACCTGGGGACCGCAACCTCGCTCTCCGATGCGGTTTTCGCCACGCTGGCCAATATTTTTGTCTGGGCGAATCTGCTGATCGGCGCCTTTAATGTCCTGCCGGGTCTGCCGCTCGACGGCGGACGGCTGGTGGAGTCGATCGTCTGGAAGGTGACCGGGAGCCAGGAGAAAGGCACTGTGGCGGCGGGCTGGGCCGGGCGGATCGTGGTGGTGCTGCTGGCGCTGGTTTTCGTCGGCTGGCCGCTGCTGAACGGGGACCAGCTGGGCACCACGAACATTCTGTTCAGTCTCTTCATCGCCGGCTTCCTGTGGGTGGGCGCCAGCTCCGCCATTACGAACGCACGGATGCGGCTGCGCCTGCCCGAGGTGAGCGCCGGGAAGCTGAGCGACCGTGCGGTGGGCCTGCCGTCGTCGTCGACGGTTGCCCAGCTGCTCGCGGTGCGCGGTGCGAATCCGCAACTCGGTCTGGTGCTGTGCGGCGCGGACGGCAGGCCCGAGGCCGTGGTCGACCCGGCCGCACTGGCCGCGGTGCCGGCGGGCGTTGCCGGCCAAACGCCCGCGACGGCGGTGGCCCATGCTCTGGCCTCCGGCGCCTACCTTCCGGAGAACGCCGCCGGGCAGGAGCTGGTGCAGTACCTGGCCCAGCTGGCGGGGAGCGAATACGCCGTGATTGACCCGCGTGGCCAGGTGACCGGGGTGCTGCGTCAGGCGGTGGTGGTCGCGGCGATCACCGGAAAACCGGATCCGCGCCTTCCGCGCTGAACCGCCGCGCAATGTACGGCCGAGCGGATCTCGGCCAGTGGATATTGACTAGTGGATATTGACCAGCCCTTGGCAACGATAGGACCCCCAGCATGAGCCAGACCGACCAGCAGCGAGCCGACGTCCCGGGCGGCGCAAGCTCCCGCGAAAGCTCCGGCGCAAGCAGTGCCCCCGCCGCGGAGCCGCATGGCGCCGCCGCGCGCCGGGGTCCGTTCCGCGCCGGGGAGCGCGTGCAGCTGACGGACGAGCGGGGCCGGATGAACACCGTCACGCTCACGGCAGGGGCGGCGTTCCACACGCACAAGGGCTTCCTTAACCACGATGAGGTGATCGGCAGGCCGGAGGGGACCGTTGTGGTCAACAACGTGGGCCAGCTCTACCAGACCCTGCGGCCGCTGCTCTCCGACTTTGTTCTGTCCATGCCGCGCGGTGCCGCCGTCGTCTACCCCAAGGACGCGGGGCAGATCATTACGATGGCGGACATCTACCCGGGGGCCAGGGTGGTGGAGGCCGGGGTCGGCTCCGGTGCGCTGTCCATCTCGCTGTTGCGGGCGGTGGGGGACCGGGGCTACCTGCATTCCTTCGAGCGGCGCGAGGAATTCGCGGATATTGCCCGCGGGAATGTGGAGACCATCTTCGGCGGCCCGCACCCGGCCTGGAAAATTTCGCTGGGCGATTTCCAGGATCAGGTGGTGGAGCAGGAGGCTCCGGGAAGCATTGACCGCGTGGTGCTGGACATGCTGGCGCCGTGGGAATGCATCGACGCGGTGGCCGCCGTGCTCGCCCCGGGCGGCGTCTGGATCAACTACGTTGCCACCGTCACCCAGCTCTCCCGCACGGCGGAGGCCATCCGGGCCGATGGCCGGTTCACCGAGCCGGATGCGTGGGAGTCGATGGTGCGCGGCTGGCACCTGGAGGGACTGGCGGTCCGTCCGGATCACCGCATGGTGGCCCATACCGGGTTCCTGCTGGTGAGCCGCCGGTTGGCCGACGGCGTGATCGGGCTGACGCCCAAGCGCCGGCCGTCGAAGACGGACTTCAGCGAAGCGGATCTCAATGCCTGGACCCCGGCCTCGGTGGGCGAGCGGGCCGTCTCGGACAAGAAACTGCGCCGGGCCGCGCGGGAGGCCGCATCGACCGTGCAGCGAGGCTCGGGTGGCTCCTCCACCCTAGGAAACACATCGGCGGAGCCTGGCGTTAACCCTACTAAAGACGACTAGGGTCTAGGGAAGAGCAAAACGAGATTGCCTCCAGCCGGAAGGACTTGACGACCGTGAGCGAACCAACATCCGCAAACAGCCAGGATTTCGGACAGTCCGGGCAGCTGGCGCCCGCACCGGCGTCCTCCGTACCAGGACGGAGCGTGCCGGGGCAATTGGCCGTACCGGGACAGGGCATGGACACGGAACGGCAGCTGAATGTGCTGCGGGACAAGCTGCGGCATGTGGACAAGCAACTGGCGGCGGCAACGCAGAACAACGCCCGGCTGGTCACCATGCTGGAAACGGCGAAGTCGGAAATCCTCAAGCTCAAGGGCGCGCTGGAGAAGGACGGCCAGGCGCCCTACAGCTTCGGCACGCTCCTGCAGATCAACCCGCGCCGCCAGCCCACGGCGGGTTCCAGCGGGGTGGCGCACACGGAGGAGAGCGTTGACATCTTCAACGCTGGCCGGAAGATGCGGGTGGGGCTGAGCCCGCTGGTGAACATCCGCTCGCTCAGCCCGGGCCAGGAGGTGCTGCTCAACGAATCCCTCACGGTGGTGGCCGCACTGGGCTTTGACCGGACCGGTGAACTGGTGACGATCAAGGCACTGCTGGGCACCGACAGGGCGCTGGTGACCGGCCGCGCCGACGAGGAGCGCGTCATTCGGCTCTCGGGCGCGCTGCAGGCCGGCCGGCTGCGGGTGGGCGACGCCGTCTCCGTGGACACCCGGACCGGCTACGCGCTGGAAAAAGTGCCGCGTTCGGAGGTGGAGCACCTCATCCTGGAGGAGGTGCCGGACATTTCCTACCAGGACATCGGCGGCCTGGGGCCGCAGATCGAGCAGATCCGCGACGCCGTCGAGCTTCCCTTCCTGCATCCGGACCTGTACCGCGAACACGGACTGAAGCCGCCCAAGGGCATCCTGTTGTACGGCCCGCCGGGGTGCGGCAAGACGCTGATTGCCAAGGCGGTGGCGAATTCGCTGGCAGCCAGGGCCGCGGAGAAGTCGGGCTCCAAGGATATGAAGAGCTACTTCCTGAACATCAAGGGCCCGGAGCTGCTGGACAAGTATGTGGGCGAAACCGAGCGGCAGATCCGGCTCATTTTTGCCCGCGCCCGGGAGAAAGCGGCGGATGGCAGCGCCGTCGTCGTATTTTTCGATGAGATGGACTCGCTCTTCCGTACCCGCGGCACCGGCATTTCCTCCGACGTGGAGACCACGATTGTGCCCCAGCTGCTCAGCGAGATCGACGGCGTTGAGCGGCTGGACAATGTGATCGTGATTGGTGCCTCCAACCGCGAGGACATGATTGACCCGGCCATCCTGCGCCCGGGCCGGCTGGATGTGAAGGTCAAGGTCCAGCGTCCGGACGCCGAGGCCGCGGCGGATATCTTTGCCAAGTACGTCACCGCGGACCTGCCGTTCCATGCCCACGACCTGGCCGCCAACGGCGGGGACCTGCGCGCCACCGTGGACGCGATGATCCAGCGCACCGTGGAGGCCATGTACTCGACGGAGAAGTCCAACGAATATCTTGAGGTCACCTACGCCAACGGCGATACGGAAATGCTCTACTTCAAGGACTTCAATTCCGGCGCGGTGATCCAGAACGTGGTGGACCGGGCCAAGAAGTATGCCATCAAGGACCTGCTCACCACCGGGGACAAGGGGATCCGGATCGATCATCTGCTGCGGGCCGTGGTGGATGAGTTCCGCGAGCACGAGGACATGCCCAACACGACCAACCCGGATGACTGGGCCCGGATTTCCGGCAAGAAGGGCGAGCGGATCACCTACATCCGCACCATTGTGCAGGGCAAGGCCGGCCAGGAGCCCGGCAAGACGATCGAGACAAAGTCCAACACCGGGCAGTACTTGTGAGCGCAGTGCGTGTGATGGGCTCGGAGACCGAGTATGGAATCCACGCACCGAACGCACCGGGCAGCAACGCCACCTGGCTCTCCACCCAGGTGGTGCACGCCTATGCGCAGCTGACGGGGGAGCGGGCGGCCGGCGGCAGCGAGACGCGCTGGGACTACACGGATGAGGATCCGCTGGCGGATGCCCGGGGCTGGAGCGTGCCCCGGCAGAGTGCACACCCCTCGCAGCTGACGGACCAGCCGCCCGAGCTCACCGCCGCGCAGATCGCGCTGGAGGGCGGCGAGCTGGACGCCGACAGCGACGATCCGCCCGGAACGCTGATGATGAACATGGTGCTGGGGAACGGGGCGCGGCTGTACGTGGACCACGCGCATCCCGAATACTCCAGCCCGGAGGTGACCAACCCTCTGGATGCCGTGCGCTGGGATGCGGCCGGGGACGCCGTCGCTCTGGCGGCCGTGCGGCAGATCGCCCGGACGCCGGGCCTTCCGGATGTGAACCTGTACAAGAACAACACGGACAACAAGTCCGTCTCCTACGGCAGCCATGAGAATTACCTGATGCCCCGGCAGGTGCCCTTCGGCCACATTGTCTCGGGGCTGACACCGTTTTTCGTTACCCGCCAGCTGATTTGCGGCGCCGGACGCGTCGGGCTGGGCCAGGACGGTTCCGGCCAGGGGTTCCAGCTGAGCCAACGGGCGGATTTCTTCGAGGCCGAGGTGGGGCTGGAGACCACGATCCGCCGGCCCATCATCAACACCCGCGACGAGCCGCATGCCACCGCGGACAAATACCGGCGGCTGCACGTGATCATCGGGGATGCGAACCTGAGCCAGGTCTCCAACTTCCTCAAATTCGGGACGACGGCGTTGGTGCTGGACATGATTGAGCACGGTACCGTGCCGATGCTGGAGGTCTACGAACCGGTTGAGGCGCTTCATGGTGTCAGCCACGATCTTTCGCTGGGCGGGGTGCTGCGACTGATCGACGGCAGGCGCGTCACCGCGCTGGACATCCAGTGGATCTACCTGGAGGCCGCGCGCCGCCACGCTGACGAAACCGGGGCCGCGGACCCGGCCTGCGGTGACGGCCAGACCGCCCTGGTGCTGCGGCGCTGGGAAGAGGTGCTGACGCAGCTGGCGGCGGACCCGGCCGGCGCGGCCGGACAGGTGGAATGGGCCGCGAAACTGGGACTGCTGCAGCAGTACCGGGACCGGGACGGGCTGCCCTGGAGCGATCCGAGGATGGGCCTGATAGATCTGCAGTGGTCCGATGTGCGGCCGGAGAAGGGCCTGTATTACCGGATGCTGGGCCGCGGCCGGCTGGAACGGCTGGTCAGCGAGGAGTCCATCCAGCGGGCCGTGGCACAACCGCCGGAGGACACCCGGGCCTATTTCCGCGGCCAGTGCATCCAGCGCTTCGGCGCCAGCATTGTCGGAGCCAGCTGGGATTCAGTGATTTTTGAACTCCCGGGCCAGCGCCGGCTGCAGCGGGTGCCCACCCGGGAACCGCTGCGCGGGACGCGGTCGCTGACCGGCGGACTATTCGAAAGACACCGGGACGCCGGGGAATTTCTGGCCGAATTGCTGGATTCTCCGGCGTAGGAAGCCGTCGCGGAATCGGCCGGAAACCACACCCGGAAAATCATCAGCGGAGAAACCGGAGTAGTGCGGCCACGGCATGGCAGGATGATGATAGAAAGATCTCAGGAAGGGGAGCACCATGGCATCTCAGGAGAAAAAGAACCATTCGGGGCGCACCGAAGAGGTGGACGTTCCGGACGGTGAGAGCCCGCCGGCGCCCTCGGGCCCGCAGGCCTCCGCGGCCACCGAAGGCGTCGACGATCTGCTGGACGAGATCGACGGCGTACTCGAATCCAATGCGGAAGAATTCGTGCGCGGGTTCGTCCAAAAGGGCGGGCAGTAGGACGCCGTGATGCACGAGACCACTGGGCGGGTAGCCGCCGCAGCGACCTCCTCCTTCACCGAGCATCTTGCCCAGTCCCGACCCGATCTGCTGCCGTACGGGCGGGCGCTGCCTGCGGGCAACCTGCCGCCGGTACCGCACGCCACTACCATTGTCGCCATGACCTTTGCCGGGGGAGTGCTGATGGCCGGGGACCGCCGGGCCACGATGGGCACGATGATCGCCAGCCGGCACATGGAAAAGGTTTTCCCGGCGGACCGGTATTCCGTGCTCGGGATCGCCGGAACGGCCGGCATCGCCATTGACATCACCAGGCTGTTCCAGGTTGAGCTGGAGCACTACGAAAAGATCGAGGGCACGCTGCTCAGCCTGGATGGCAAGGCCAACCGGTTGGGCGCGATGATCCGGAGCAATCTGCCGATGGCGCTGCAGGGGATGGCGGTGATCCCGCTTTTCGCCGGCTTCGATACCACCCGGGCGGTGGGCCGGCTCTTCTCCTACGATGTCACCGGCGGCCGCTACGAGGAGTTGGAACACCACAGTGTGGGTTCCGGTTCCGTCTTTGCCCGCGGTTCGCTGAAGAAATTGTGGCAGCCGAATCTGACCGAAGCAGAAGCGGTGCGGGTGGGCATCGAGTCCCTCTTTGACGCCTCCGACGACGATTCCGCCACCGGGGGTCCGGACGTGGTCCGCCAGCTCTGGCCGATTGTCTATACCGTCACCCGCGGCGGGGCGAGGAAGGTCAGCGAGCATGAGCTCGGGGCCGTCGTCGAATCCGTGGTGGCCAGCCGCTCCGTGATGGGCAGGGAGGCCTGAGATGACGCAGCAGTTCTACGTTTCCCCCGAACAGATTATGAAGGACCGCGCGGATTTTGCGCGGAAGGGTATAGCGCGGGGCCGCTCCGTCGTCGTTATCAGCTGTGCCGAGGGGATTGCGCTGGTGGCGGAAAATCCATCCCCCTCGCTGCATAAGATCGGCGAGATCTATGACCGGATCGCCTTCGCCGCCGTCGGGAAGTACAACGAGTTTGAAAGCCTTCGGCAGGCCGGCGTGCGCTACGCGGATGTCCGCGGCTACTCCTACGACCGCGACGACGTCACGGCCCGCGGGCTGGCCAGCGTCTATGCGCAGAGCCTGGGTGCGGTGTTCACCGCCGAGCAGAAACCGTTCGAGGTGGAGCTGGCCGTGACCGAGGTTGGGACCAGCCAGGAACGGGATCACCTGTACCGGCTGACCTTCGACGGGTCCATTGCGGATGAATCGGGTTTCGTGGCGATGGGCGGCCAGGCCGACGCGGTGCAGGACGCGGTGGCGGCGCGCTGGGACGCCTCCGCCAGCTTTGCGGACGCCATCCGACTTGCCGTAGGGGCGCTGGCCGCGGGCCGGGACCCCGATCCCGGACTGACCTCCGGCAACCTTGAGGTAGCGGTGCTGGACCGGGATTCGGAGACCAACCGCGGCACGGTGCGCGCTTTCCGGCGGTACCCCGCCGCCGAGGTTGAGGCCCTGCTGGGCGGAAAGGCGGGCGGATAACCGTGGACAAGCGGATATTTGGCATCGAGACGGAGTTCGGAATCGCCTATTCCAGCCCGAACTCCCGCCCGCTCTCCCCGGAGGAGGTGGCCCGCTACCTCTTCCGCAAGGTGGTCAGCTGGGGCAGGTCCTCCAATGTTTTCCTGACCAACGGATCGCGCCTGTACCTGGACGTCGGCTCGCACCCGGAATATGCGACGGCGGAGTGCGACGACCTCGCGCAGCTGATCGCACATGACCGGGCCGGCCAGCTGATCCTGGACGATCTGGTCCGGGAGGCACAGGGACGGCTGGAACTGGAGGGGTTCGACGGCAAGGTCTTCCTGTTCAAGAACAACACCGATTCAGCCGGCAATTCCTACGGCAGCCACGAGAATTACCTGATCCCGCGGCGCGGTGAGTTCACCCGGCTGGCCGAGATCCTCATTCCCTTCCTGGTCACCCGGCAGCTGATTGCCGGCGCCGGCAAGGTCCTGGCCACCCCGCAGGGCTCCATTTTCGCCTTCTCCCAGCGCGCCGACCACATCTGGGAGGGCGTCTCCTCCGCGACAACCCGGTCCCGGCCCATCATCAACACCCGTGACGAGCCGCACGCGGACGCCGAGTTCTACCGCCGGCTGCACGTGATTGTGGGCGACTCCAATATGTCCGAGACCACCACGCTGCTCAAGGTCGGCACCGTGGACCTGCTGCTGCGGATGGTGGAACAGGGCGTCATCATGCGGGACATGCGGATGGAGAACCCGATCCGCAGCATCCGCGAAATCTCCCACGACCTGACTGGCCGCCAGCTGGTCCGCCTGGCCAACGGCAGGGAACTGACGGCCCTGGCGATCCAGCAGGAGTTCTTCAGCAGGGTCTCCGACTTCGTCGCGACATCCGGGGCCCACAACCCCCACGTGCCCAGGATCATGGAGCTGTGGGAGAGGACGCTGAACGCCATCGAGGCCCAGGACTACAGCAGCATCGATACCGAGGTGGACTGGGCCATCAAGAAGAAACTGCTGGACAGCTACGGGCGCCGGCACGGGCTGGAGCTCGATTCGCCCAGGATTGCCCAGCTGGACCTGGCCTACCATGACATTTCACCCAGCCGGGGGCTCTTCAACATTCTTGAATCCCACGGGGCGGCCGCGCGGGTGGTGGACGACGTCGTCGTCAAGGCGGCGGTGGACGTACCCCCGCAGACCACCCGGGCCAAACTGCGCGGGGACTTTGTCCGCCGGGCGCAGGAGGCAGGCCGTGACTACACCGTGGACTGGGTCCATCTGAAGCTGAACGACCGGGCGCACCAGACCATCCTGTGCAAGGACCCGTTCCGCAGCGAGGATGAACGCGTTGACGCGCTGATTGCGTCCATCGAGGCTTAGGCCGGCGCTCCCGGAAGGACCCGACGGCGAAAGAAACAGCGAATTCACAGACTCAGCGGATAAGCTATTCGGGGTCGAGTACAGCATTGCCGTGCTCGGGCCCTCCAAGCCATCGACGAAAGTGTTTCCGTGCGCCGAATTCTTGCAATACTACTTCCCGCGCTGCTGCTCCTGACCGCCTGCGGCGGCGCCAGCACCACGGCCAACAGCTCGGCGTCATCGAGCCCTTCGGTGAGCGTGCCCGCATCCCATGCGGAAGACCTGGCCTCCGTCAAGGTAACACCCGGCGCCAAGGGCGTGGCGCCCAAGGTGGACTTCACGAAGCCGTTGAAGGTCAGCGCCGAGTCGATCCGGGTTGTCACCGAGGGAGACGGGCCCAAGGTCGCCGATGGCCAGTCCGTGACGCTGCGCGAGGTCGCGGTAAACGCCGAGGACGGCACCGTCATGGGCGACAACTACAAGGACAACGCCGGACAGTCCTTCATCTTCGACTCCAAGTTCCAGCAGCAGTACCCGTTGGTCTACAGTGCGTTTGTCGGGGCCAAGGTCGGTTCGCAGATTGCCTACGCCGTCCCCGGCACCCCGGCGGTCGCCGGCAGCACCGCGTCCCCCACGCAGGCTGCCCAGCCCGCCCAGCCGGCCCAGCTGGTCATCTACCAGATCGAGTCCGCCAAGGATGCCCCGAAGCTGCTGTCCAAGGACGATGTCGACAAGCTGGACAAGGCCGGGAACCTGCCCACCGTGACCTTCGACCCCAAGGGCGTCCCCAGCGTCAATATCCCCAAGAAGGATGCTCCCGCCGACCTGGTCGCGAAGGTCCTCACCGAGGGCACGGGCGATGTCCTGAAGGAAACGGATACCATTACGGCCAACTACACCGGCTGGCAGTGGTCCGACGGCAAGAAGTTCGACTCCAGCTACGACAAGGGCACCCCGATCACCACCGCCCTGAACCAGGTCATTCCCGGCTGGACCAAGGGTCTGGCCGGGCAGAAGGTCGGCTCCAAGGTGATGCTGGTGATCCCGTCCAGCCTGGCGTACGGCGACAGCGCCTCCAGCGGCCAGCCCGCCGGACCGCTGGTCTTCGTCATCGACATCCAGGCCAAGAAGTAGCAGCCAAGAAGTAGCAAATCCCGTTTAGCTGAGGAGCAGATATGTCTTTTGGACAGCGAGAGTACGACCGCCAGAAGCCCGAAATTGATTTCCCCGACCACCCGGTTCCGGCCGAACTGGTGATTGAGGACCTGATTGACGGCACCGGCACCGAGGCCCAGGCCGGCACCACCGTGTCCGCGCACTACGTGGGCGTTGCGTTCTCCACCGGCGAGGAGTTCGACTCCTCCTGGGGCCGCGGGGCACCGCTCGATTTCCAGGTGGGCGTGGGCCAGGTCATCCAGGGCTGGGACCAGGGCCTGTTGGGCATGAAGGTCGGCGGCCGCCGCCGGCTCGAAATACCCTCCGAACTCGCCTACGGCGAGCGAGGAGCCGGCGGCGCCATCGGCCCAAATGAGGCACTGATCTTCGTCGTTGACCTGGTCGGCGTGCGCGCGTAGCAGGAATTAGGGAAGCGGCCCCGGCGTATTCATCCCGCCGGGGCCGCAAATCCGCCGATCCTGCGTGCGGGATAGTAACGTGGCGGTGTGTCTGCTTCCACCACTGAACGTCTGCTGAATCTTGTCATCGCGCTGCTGGGCTCCCGGTACGGGCGAACCCGCGATTTCCTGCGCACCCGGATCCACGGCTACGACCCGGCCGCCTCGGATGAGGCGTTCGGGCGCATGTTCGAGCGGGACAAGGTCCACCTCAAACGCCTGGGTATCCCGATCATTGCCGAGCGGGAGACGGCCACCGAGGATGAGAACCAGTGGAAGTACCGGATCCGTCCGCAGGATTACCGCCTGCCGGAGATTCCGCTGGATGCCGAAGGCGCCGCGGTGCTGTCCCTGGCGGCGCGGGTCTGGGAACAGGCCTCACTGGGCTCGGCGGCGGCGAGAGCGCTGCGCAAGCTGGAGACGGTCACGGGCCTGGAGGCCGACGACGGCGGTCCGGTAGAGGCGCGGATCAGCACCAGGGAGCCAGCCTTCGACCCGCTGTGGGATGCGCTGCTCAACCATCACCCGGTCAGTTTCGCCTACCGCAATGCGCAGCAGACCGAGACGGCTGTGCGCCAGGTGGAACCCTGGGGGCTCGGCAACAAGTACGGTCAGTGGTACCTCAGCGGCGAGGACCGGGAGCGCGGCGAGGAACGCCTGTTCCGGCTTTCCCGGATGGTCGGCGACGTCACCGTCAGGACCGGAAGCAATTTTGCGCCGCCCGCGGACTACGATATCGGCGCCGCGCTGGACCGGCTCGGCACCGGCCCGCTGAGCGAGGCCGTCCTGGAGGTGCCCGGGGGCAGGGCACAGCTGCTCCGGGACACGGCCACGGTTGTGGGGCCCGCGGGGCGCCCGGGCTGGGACCGGCTGACCGTGCCCTACCGCGAGCCGGAAATGCTCGCCGACGATCTGGCGTCGCTGGGGGCCGCCGCCGTCGTCGTTTCCCCCGAGGCGCTCCGCCAGGAGGTGCTGCGCCGCCTTGATGGCGCCCGTGAAGCCACCGGAAGGCCCGTCCCCGAGGCGGATTTCGGGATCCGGATGCCCCGGCACCGACCCCAGATGACAGCCGAGGACAGGCTGCGGCGGCTGCTGGATCTGGTTCCGTTCCTGGTGCGGAACCCCGGAATTGAGGCCGCGGCCGTGGCCCGGGAATTCGACATCAGCCGTAGGCAGCTTGAGGACGACTTCGCGTTGCTCACGGTCTGCGGGCTGCCCGGCTACCTGCACGGGGACCTAATCGATATCAGCTGGGATGAGGGCGTCGTTTTCATCCGGGACGCGGAGGAGCTGGCCGGGCCGCTGCGGCTGACCCAGGAGGAGGCCGCTGCGCTGCTGGTGGGGCTGGAATCGCTGCACTCGCTGCCCGATGCCGCCGGGCGCGCGGCGCTGGATGCTGTCCTGACGGACGTGCGGAAGGTCGCCGGCGACGACGCCTGGGTCGCCGACGTGGTGGAGGCGCGGATTGCTCCCGAGGCCAGCCTGGAGACGCTCGCGCTGCTGCAGCGGGCCGTCACCGACCGGACCTGCGTGCGGATCCGCTATTTTGTCCGGCAGCGGGACGAAGCCAACGAGCGGGTGATAGAGCCGCTGCGGCTCTTCTCGCAGGATTCGACCTGGTATGTGGAGGCCTGGTGCCGGACGGCGGAGGGTCTGCGGAATTTCCGGCTGGACAACATCCGCGCCGCTGCGGCCACGGAGGAGGCCGCCCTGGACCGTGGTCTGCCACGGAACGGCTGGCTGCCGGCCAGCCCGTTCATGCCCGGAGCGGCCGATCTGGACGTGGTTCTGGCCCTGGATGCCCTCGCCTCCTGGGTCGCCGACGCGTACGGTGCCGAGGCGCAAGCCCCGCTGCCGGATGGCCGAATCGCGGTGCGCATCAGGGTGGGCCGAGAACTTCTGGTCCCCGAGCTGGTGGCCCGGTTGGGCGGCGGCGGCCAGTTGCTGGAACCGGCCCGATTGCGCGCGCTCACCTCCGACTGGCTCGATGCGGCGCTGGCCAACTACGCCGCCGCACCGCGCTGACGCCCGCCTGCGGCCGGGTCCGGCGGCAGGACCCATAGACTGTGGCTATGCCTTGGTGGTTCTGGATCGTTCTGTGGATAGCGCTCGTGGCGCTGTCGCTGGCCTATGTTCTGCTGCTCGGAATAAAGGTCTGGCGGGACTTCACCGCCACCACGAAGTCCTTCCACGAGGCAGGGAGCCGGCTCGGCAGCTACCGCAGCGAGTACCCGGCCGGGCTTGAGGCCGGACGCCCTCCCGCGGCGCGGACAGCGCAGGGTGCGGCCGTCTTTGCGTCGCCCGAGCAAATGAAGGATGATTACACGGCAGCCAAGGCCGCACGAGTGGCCCAGCGCCGCCGTCGTCGTATGGCCAGCAGGGCAGAACGCGGACAGCCGCAGTCCCTTCGCGACATCGACCTTCGCTACATAGACCTGCACGACATGGACCAGGCTTAAGACGTAGGATGTACCAACAGGAAAGGACTTATTGTGGGCAAGCTTTTTGAGAACCCGTGGGTTGTCTTGATCATCATCATCGTAGTTGTGCTGCTCTTCGCGGCCCCGAAACTTCCGGGTATGGCCCGCAGCCTGGGTCAGTCCATGCGGATCATCAAGTCCGAGGTCAAGGAAATGAAGAACGACGGCAAGTCGGATACCACGGCTTCGCCGACCGGCGCCACCAACACCGCGGCCGAGCCGCCGGTCGAGGGCAGAATCGTCAACAACCCGCCGCAGTCCGGTGCCCGGGGAACCGGTGACGGCACGACGCCGGGTACCGGCAGTCCTTCCTAGCAACAGTGAGCGAGAAGAAGGGCCGCAAATCCAACCCTGAGGGTCGGATGGCCCTGAAGGACCATTTGATTGAGCTGCGCAACCGGCTCGTCAAGTGTGTCGTGGCTTTACTGGCCGGCGCCGTTGGCGGCTGGTTCCTGTACGATCCGCTGTTTTACGCGGTCTCCGAGCCGATTATGCGAATCAGCAGGGAGCGCGGGATTGCCGCGTCGATCAACTTCGACGGCGTTTCCACCTCCTTCGACCTGAAGATCCAGAGCGCGTTCTTCCTGGGTGCCATCATTTCCTCACCCGTCTGGATCTACCAGCTCTGGGCTTTCATCACCCCGGGGCTGACCAGCAAGGAACGCCGCTACACGCTGGGCTACATGTTCTCCGCGATTCCGCTGTTCCTGGCCGGCATCTGGTCCGGCTGGCTGATCCTGCCGAACATCGTGCACGCGCTGACATCGTTTACGCCTTCCGGCGGCTCGTCCAACATCATCCATGCGACGGACTATCTGACGTTCGTCATGCAACTGCTGCTGTTCATGGGCATCGCCTTCCTGGTGCCCGTGGTGCTGGTGGCGGTTAACATGGCGGGGGTGGTGCGCGGGAAGACCATCCTGAAGGCCTGGCGGATCACCATCCTGGCGGTCACGATAGTGTCCGCCATGGCAGCCCCGGGCGCAGACGCGTTTTCCATGTTCTTCCTGGCGGTGCCGCTGCTGGTGCTGTACTTCGGCGCCATTGGCCTGTGCATCCTCAATGACAAACGACGTGACCGCAGGAGCAGCAAACGCAGCGCGGACACGGAAGCGACGGCGGACCAGCCCACTCCGCTGCAGGACCTGGAACAGTTCTAGCTACTGTTCCAGCTACCGTAGGCTAGGAATATGTCCTCGCCCACTCCCTCTTTACCGGCAGCTTCCTCCGAAGAGTCGCCCGCGGCGCGGTACCTCGCCGCGAAGGAACGCGCCGCCGAGTCCCGTACCCGGCTGGGCGCGTTCAAAGAGACCTTCAGCTTTGAGCTTGACGACTTCCAGAAGCAGGCCTGTGCCTCGCTGGAGGCGGGCCGGGGCGTGCTGGTGGCCGCACCCACCGGGGCGGGGAAGACGATTGTTGGCGAGTTTGCCATCTACCTGGCCCTGGACCGGGGGCTGAAGGCCTTCTACACCACCCCCATCAAGGCGCTCAGCAACCAGAAGTACGGCGAACTGGCGCTCAAATACGGTGCCCGCAACGTGGGGCTGCTGACCGGGGACACGAACATCAACTCGGATGCGCCGGTGGTGGTGATGACCACCGAAGTACTGCGCAACATGCTCTACTCCGGCTCCGAGACGCTCGATGACCTGGGCTACGTCGTCATGGACGAGGTGCACTACCTGGCGGACCGTTTCCGCGGCGCGGTCTGGGAGGAAGTGATCATCCATCTGCCCAGCGAGGTGCGGCTGGCCTCGCTGAGCGCCACCGTCTCCAACGCGGAGGAATTCGGCGCCTGGCTGGACACGGTGCGCGGCGATACGGACGTGATTGTCTCCGAGCACCGACCCGTTCCGCTCTGGCAGCATGTGATGGTGGGCCGGGACATCGTGGATCTCTTCGCCACGGACACCTCCTTCGACCAGCTGGCAGCAGACCAGCTGGCGGCGGAGGGCGAGCCGGATCCGACGAGGGCGGCGGATCCCTACGAGGTGAATCCCGAGCTGCTGCGGCTGGCCAGGAGCGAATCCGGTAATACCCTGCGCGGCCGCTACCCGTACAA
>JALYYI010000177.1 GCA_030946705.1 Actinomycetota bacterium
ATGACGAAGAACGGGACACCGGTGATGCCCAATGCCCGGGCCTCGGCGAAGTCCGCGCGGACCTCGTCGGCGTACTTTTCCGTGTCCAGCGCCTGGTTGATTTCCCCGGCATCGAGTCCCAGACCGACGCCGGCGCGGACCAGGAATTCGCGGCTGCCGATGTCCTCGCCGCGCTCAAAGTGGGCCGAAAGCAGATCCTCCTTGGCGCCGTCGCCCATTCCGTGGGCGGCGGCCAGATGCAGCAACTGGTGGGCGTTGAAGCTGTTCGCCACCACGATCCTTTCGAAGTCATAGTCCAGGCCCTCGCTGGCGGCCTGCGCCGTGACATGGGCAAACATCTGGCTCACCTGATCCGGGGCCATACCCTTGCGTTCGCTCAGGTAGCCCAGCTCAGTCCCGTCATAGTGCTCGGGGAGGGAGGGGTCAAGCTGATAGCTGCGCCAGTGCACCTCCACCTGGTCCTTGTGCGCAAAATTTTCCAGGGCAGTCTCAAAACGGCGTTTGCCGATGTAGCACCAGGGGCAGGCCACATCGGACCAGATTTCTATCTTCAAAGTGCCTTCTTCGTCTTCACAGGGTCTTCTTCATCTTCGTCTGTCTTTACTCCCCGTCCAACCGGGGCTCGCCGCGTCTTATTCCCCGCAGCAGCCGCGTTGAAATGACAGTTGGCGCCCATATTTTTCGGAAACATGGGCGCCAACTGCGATCTGAAGTTATTGGCGCTGACCGGCTCTACCCCGCAAACTGTCCCGCGCTAAATGCACGAAAAACAGCGTATTCCTGCAGATAGCGCGGGGTAGTTGAGGGTGGCGGACGGCGGTTCGTATGGTCGACCGCCGGGCTTTCGTCCGTAGCGCTTGAGAATGGGTCTCGATTGCATTACGGTTCTAAGGCCTTGCCCATGGGAGCGGCGGCCGGACCTATGCTGGGCTGAAGCGGCGCGGTGTCCGCATTTGCAGAGTTCGCAGGACGGGGGAATCATGAAGAAGCGGTTCGCGGCCTTGGCGGTTGCCGGCGCAATGACGGCGGCGCTGTCGCTGGCGGGGTGCGGCGCACAGCCGCCCGAGGAGCTCAGGGCGGCGGATGTCCAGCGCGTCCAGGTCAACGCATCGGACTACGCAGTGCAGGTCCGCCAACTGTCCGACGCGGCCCTCAACCTGGGCGCCAAGCTGGTGGCGGCCGGTGGCGACGGCAACGTGGTGACCTCCCCTGCCAGCCTGCTGGTGGCGTTGGCCATGCTGAGGGTGGGCGCGTCCGGGGCGACGGCGGCCGAGCTGGACACCGTGATCGGCTTTCCGGCCGCGGGGCGGGACGAAGCCATGAACGCAATCCTGGCGGCACTGTCCACATACGACGGCGATCCGGCCACGGTGAACGAGAAGGAACCTCCCGCCAAACCCGTCCTGCATCTGGCGGACGGGCTCTTCGTGGACCGAAGCCAGCCGCCCGGAAAAGACTATCTTCGGACCCTGGCGGCCCAGTATGGGGCCGGCGTCTTTCCGGTGGACTTCCTGGACAAAGCGGCCACCAAGCCCCGGATTGATGCCTGGGTCAGCCGGAACACCGGTGGACGGATAAAGGAAGCGCCCGCGGAGTACCGTCCGGATAACACGTTCAGCCTGCTGAATTCGGCGTTCTTCGCCGCCGCCTGGCAGACCCCGTTCAGCGCCGACAGCACGCACAACGCCGGCTTCACCACCGTCCGGGGCGACAAAATCCAGGTGCCGATGATGAACGGGGTCATCTCGGCGAAGTACGCCACCGGGCCGGACTGGCAGGCCATCGACATCCCCTACCGGGACGGCTTCGTCATGCGTCTGGTCCTCCCCGCCCCCGGATCCGCGCCGTCGCCGGCTCCCGCGCGGGCCCGGGAAGTGGCCGCCGCCCTTGACGCTGCCCAGCCTGCCGCCGTCGAACTTTCGCTGCCCAAATGGGACCATAAGTCCACGGCGGACCTGGAACCAGTGCTCAAAGCGATGGGCCTGACCGTGACGTTGGGTCCGGACGCCGACTTCCATCTGATCCAGGACACCATGACGATCACGGCGGCGGCGCAGGCTGCCAACATCACGGTGGCGGAGAAGGGCACCGTGGCTGCGGCGGTCAGCCAGCTCAATGGTATGGCCGTCTCCGGGCGGACCGCCGTGGCTCCGCTCAAACTCAGCGTGGACCGGCCGTTCAGCTACCAGATCCTGCAGCTGGACGGCGCGTTGCCCCTGTTCATGGGCCAGGTGACGGACCCGCGCTGACGGATTCCGGGACAATCGG
>JALYYI010000204.1 GCA_030946705.1 Actinomycetota bacterium
GGATCATCAGGGTCAAAGACCGGCACCGCGGGCAGCACCACCGCGGCCACCGCTGCGGCCAGCGGGAAGTCCGGGACCGGCGCAGGCAGGACAGGAGCAGGAGCAGGCGCAGGCGCAGGCAGCGCAGGCCGCTCCGGCGCAGGCAGCGCAGGAGCCGCCGTCGCCGGCCGTTCCTGCGCGGGGTCCCAGCCCCGTGCCCGATCCTCAAATCCCTCCATAACCACACTCTCCCAGAGCCCACCGACAAAACAGCGCCGCGATCCACAGGAGCCGGGATTTGCTGCCCGCACGGCGTCCTACCCGGCTGGCCCTGGCTGGCGTAAAGTGCCCTGTAGCTATAGGTCCCCGTACCTGTTCGCAAAGGTGCGGCACCCTAGGGCGCCTAGTCGGGCCGGGGCCAACGCGGACCGTCAGGAAGAAGGTAAGAGAACCGTGCATTCTGAGGACAGAACTTTAGCCCTGCTCGAGCGCGCTTTGGACCAGACTGCCGGAATCCTGGCGCTGATTCGGCCGGAGCAGGAATCTTTGCCCACGCCATGCCCGGAATGGGATGTGGAGGCGTTGATCACCCACCTGACGATGTCCGATCTGCCGCATTTTACGACCGGGGCCCGTGGTGAGGCGGTTGACTGGCGAACGCCGCCGGGCGAACTCGGCGAGGACTGGCTGCAGGAATTCCGTGACGGCGTCCGGCTGCTCAGCCGCATTTGGGCTGAGGCAGACCTTGATCAACTTGTGCCTTCGATGGGCGGCAAGCCGGCGCCGTTGAGGGCGAGGGCGGATCAGCAGATCGCTGAACTGGCCATGCACTCCTGGGACCTCGCCAAGGCGACGGGACAGGCTCCGGTCCTGGACAACGAGGTGGCCGAACACGCGCTTGGCTGGTCCCGCCAGATGTTGCGGCCCGAATTCCGCGGTCCCGGGAAAGCCTTTGGCGTTGAGGTGCCGGTGCCGGAAGATGCGCCCAGTTACGAGCGGCTGGCGGGATGGTTTGGGCGCGATCCGCACTGGACGCCCGACGGCGGCGCCCCGGGGAGCGCACGGCCGTAACAGGGCCGTAACAGGGCCGATTGCGGGGCAGGGCCGCAACTGAGGGCCCAGGCGCTGTGATAGTTTTGGGGAGCAATGATCCTTTTAATTCCGTCCTGTGAGGCGGGGAAGGGGGAGGCGATAAATGAGCTCTGAAGCAATTGCTGCAGGCTCCCCGCGTGTCGTACTGACCGCGGCGGACATTGACCGCGCACTCACTCGTATAGCCCATGAGATCCTCGAGGCCAACAAGGGCTCCGAAGACCTGGTTCTGCTCGGCATTCCGCGCCGCGGCTACCCGCTGGCCCAGCGGCTGGCCCGCAAGTTGGCCTCCACGGATTCCAGCATCGATGCCGAGGCCATAGTCGGCCAGCTCGATGTCACGATGTTCCGTGATGACCTGGCCCGCCAGCCCACCCGGGCCCCGGAGCGCACTCAGCTTCCCTCCACAGGCATCGACGACAAAGTCGTCGTACTGGTGGATGACGTGCTGTACTCGGGGCGCACGATCCGGGCCGCCCTGGACGCCCTCATCGACCTTGGACGCCCTCGCGCGGTCCGGCTGGCAGTGCTGGTGGACCGGGGGCACCGGGAACTGCCGATCCGCGCGGACCACGTTGGCAAGAACCTGCCGACGTCCTCGTCGGAAAAGGTCCGCGTGCGGCTGACTGAAACGGACGCCGGCCAACCCGTGGGACAAACCGGCGGCCAAACCGGCGGCGGCGCCGATGAAGTGGTCATCGAGGCCGGCCCGTGAGGCACCTGCTCTCCACCCAGGATCTGAGCCGCGAAAACGCCGTGCGCATTCTCGACACGGCGGAGGAGATGGCCGCCGTCGGCGATCGTGAGGTCAAGAAGCTGCCGGCACTGCGCGGCCGCACGGTGGTCAACCTATTCTTCGAGGACTCCACCCGCACCAGGATTTCCTTCGAGGCGGCGGCCAAACGGCTTTCGGCCGACGTCATCAACTTCTCGGCCAAGGGTTCCTCGGTTTCCAAGGGTGAGTCGCTCAAGGACACGGCGCAGACGCTGGAGGCGATGAGCGCGGACGCGGTGGTGATCCGGCACTGGGCCTCCGGGGCGCCGGCTCGGCTGGCCGGCTCGGGCTGGATTGATGCGGCCGTCATCAACGCCGGGGACGGTACGCACGAGCACCCCACCCAGGCCCTGTTGGATGCGTTCACCATGCGCCGTCACTGGGCGCGGCTGGCCGGGATCCGGTCCGCCGGCGCGGATCTTTCCGGCATGCGCGTGGCGATCGCCGGGGATGTGCTGCACTCCCGGGTGGCTCGGTCCAACGTGTGGCTGCTGCAGACCCTCGGCGCGCATGTGACCCTGGTGGCGCCTCCCACGCTGCTGCCGGTCGGCGTCGAACACTGGCCCTGCAAGGTCAGCTATGACCTGGATTCGGTGCTGGAATCCGGCGTGGACGCGATGATGATGCTGCGGGTGCAGGCGGAGCGCATGCAGGCCTCCTTCTTCCCCTCCACGCGTGAGTACTCGCGGCGGTGGGGGTTCGACGACGCCCGGCTCGCCAGACTTGATGCGCTGGGTCTGAAGGACACGATCATCATGCACCCCGGCCCGATGAACCGCGGGCTGGAGATTTCCTCCGCGGCCGCGGATTCGCCGCGCTCGACCGTGCTGGCCCAGGTCCGCAACGGTGTGTCCGTGCGGATGGCCGCACTTTACCTGCTGCTCTCCGGAGACCTCCGGGGACCGGCCGCCGCCTCCAGCCTCCGCGCTGGCCCGGCATCTGCCACGACTTCCGTCCAGACATCGGAGAGCGCAAAGTGACCAGCGAAGCAGAGCCAACAGGAACCGGCACCCCCGGCATGCCGGCGAAAACACCGCCCGCGAAAACCAGGACCAGCACCGCCGGAGGGCCCTGGTCCGCGGAGGCGGCCTACCTGATCCGCGGTGCCGCCCTGCTGGGCGGGGAACGGACGGATTTGCTTGTGGCGGACGGGCGGATCGTGGCTTCCGGCTCCGGACTGGGCCATTCCGGGGCCATCATTATTGACGCGGATGGTCTGGTGGCGCTGCCCGGGCTGGTGGACCTTCACACGCATCTGCGCGAGCCCGGCCGCGAGGACGCGGAAACGGTGGAGACCGGGACCCGAGCGGCGGCGCTGGGCGGCTTCACCGCGGTGCACGCGATGGCGAACAGCTCGCCGGTGGCGGATACCGCCGGGGTGGTGGAGCAGGTCTTCTCGCTTGGCCGGGAGGCTGGCTGGGTTGATGTGCGACCGGTGGGTGCCGTCACGGTGGGACTGGCCGGCGAGCGGCTGGCCGAGCTGGGCGCGATGGCGGATTCGAGGGCCCGGGTGCGGGTCTTCTCCGACGATGGCATCTGCGTGAGCGACCCCGTGATGATGCGCCGTGCCCTGGAGTACGTCAAGGCCTTCGATGGCGTGATCGCCCAGCACGCGCAGGAGCCCCGGCTCACCGAGGGGGCCCAGATGAACGAGGGCAAGGTCTCCGCGGTGCTGGGCCTGGCGGGTTGGCCGGCGGTGGCGGAGGAGAGCATTATTGCCCGCGATGTGCTGCTGGCCCAGCACGTGGATTCCCGGCTGCACATCTGCCATGTCTCCACTGCGGGCTCGGTGGACATCATCCGCTGGGCCAAGGCCCGGGGGATCAATGTCACGGCGGAAGTCACGCCGCACCACCTCTGGCTCACCGAAGAACTGGTCCGCAGCTATGACCCGGTCTACAAGGTGAACCCGCCGCTGCGCTCCGATGAGGACGTGCGCGCCCTGCGGGAGGCCCTGGCGGACGGCACCATCGACGTTATCGGCACGGACCACGCCCCGCATCCCAGCGAGGCCAAGGACTGCGAATGGGCTCAGGCGGCGATGGGCATGACCGGGCTGGAAACGGCGCTCTCGGTGGTGCAGCACACCATGATCGAGTCCGGAATGATCGGCTGGACGGACTTCGCCCGCGTCGCCTCGCACTCGCCCGCCCGGATCGGACGGCTGGCCGGCCAGGGGCGGCCGCTGGCGGCGGGCGAGCCGGCCAACCTCGTGCTGGTGGATCCGGCCGCGCGCTGGACGGTAAATCCGGAAGCGATGGCAACGAAGGGCCGCAATTCCCCGTTCCGCGGCCGCGAACTTCCCGGCGCCGTCGTGGCCACCTTCTTCCGCGGTCATCCCACCGTGCTGGACGGGGAGCTGAACACGCCCTACCGCGGTGCCGACCCGGACCAGGGCGATGCGTACGACGGCGCCCCCTCCGGCGCCCGCTCGGGCCTCCGGTCGGCGGCCGCTGATGGATAAGGTACTTCCCACCGTCCTGACCGTCATCATCCTGCTGGTCATTTTTGCCCTGATCGGCCTCGGCTGGCGGAACCGGCTCCGCCGGCAGGCGGGCACTGCGCCCCTGCCGACCGTCCCCGCAGCCCTTTCCGCCCCCCGCCTGAGCGTCTCCGGCCAGTATGTGGCGACGACGACGGAGGGGGACTGGCTGGACCGGCTGGCAGTGCATTCGCTGGGCATCCGCACCAACGCCGTCGTCCAGGTGCATGAGGAGGGCGTGCTGATCGCCCGCTCCGGGGCACCGGATGTTTTCGTCGCGGCGGACAGGCTCGACGGCGTCCGGCTGGAGAGCGGGATGGCCGGCAAGTTTGTCGAAAGCGGGGGACTGATCGTGCTGTCCTGGCGCCTGGGTGAGCAGCCGGTGGACACCGGCTTCCGCACCCGCGCCGCCGCGGACAAGGCACCCCTCGTGGCGGCCCTGACCGCCCTCAGCAGCCCCGACCCCGCCCACCCCGACCCCACCGACCCGCCCGCCCACCCCGACCCCACCGACCCGCAGGCCCACACCGGAAAGAACAAAGAGAATGACTGAACACAACGTGCAGGATCACAGCGGCCACGGTGC
>JALYYI010000208.1 GCA_030946705.1 Actinomycetota bacterium
TTCCCAGGGTGCCCCGCCGTCGTCGTGCCGGGTAACGTCCTAGGATCCGGAGGTGGCCCAGTCAGCCGGGCCGTGCGAGCCCGCCTCGTATTCCTGCATCGGCACCTCGTTGTTCTTCCAGGCCGCCAGCGTCGGTTCAACGATGCGCCAGCACTGTTCCGCCGTGTCGCCGCGCACGGAGAGTAGCGGATCGCCGTTGAGCACGCCGTCCAGGACTTCGCCGTAGGGGAGCAGCTCATCGGTGGCCAGCTCCGTCTCCAACTGGACGCGGTTGAGGGTGAACGGATCACCGGGGCCGTTGACGTCCAGATCCAGCCGCAGCGTGTCCGGGCCGAAGCCGATGTGCAGTCTCGTCGGGGTGTCCACGCCATGGAAGCCGGTGGGCAGGTGCGGCACCTGCTTGTACGTGATGATGGCTTCCTTCCGCGCCTTGCCCATGGATTTGCCCGAACGCAGGATGAACGGCACGTTGGCCCAGCGCCAGTTGTGGACGCGCACCTCCACCTCGGCCAGAGTCTCGGTGTTGTTGGTCGCGTCCACGCCCTCCTCGGCGACGTAATCCGGCACGTTCCGCCGGCCGATCCTGCCCGCCGTGTAGCGGGCGCGCCGGGTGCTCGCCGCAAAATCGGGGTCGATGCTGCTGGCCCGCAGCGCCGTCGCAATCCCGTCCCGCACATCACGTTCCCCCAGCGTGGCCGGCGGCTCCATGGCCAGCAGCCCCATGATCTGCAGCAGGTGGCTCTGGATCATGTCCCGCAGGGCGCCGGCGCGGTCGTAGTAGCGGGCCCGGTTTTCCAGCGTCAGGTCCTCATCGAAAATGATCTCCACTTTTTCAATGTGGTTGGCATTCCAGAGCGGCTCCAGCAGGCGATTGGCGAAGCGCAGGCCGAGGATGTTGAACACCGTTGACTTTCCCCGAAAATGGTCCACCCGGTGGATGTGGTCCTCCGGGACCAACCCGGCCAGGGTTGCATTGAGCGCGTGGGCGGATGCCTCGCTTGAGCCGAACGGCTTTTCCATCACCAGCCGGGTTCCCGCCGGCAGCTCCGGCGCGGTGAGCACCTGGCAAGCCTGCTGGCTCACGGCCGGGGGCAGCGCGAAATAGATGGCAACCGGAGCCTGCAGGGTTGCGAGCAGTTTTGCCAGAGAACCCTTGGCCGTCACGTCCAGCGCGTGGTAGCTGGTGGTCTTCCCGACTGCGGCGAGGGCCGCTTTGCCGGTCGGTTTGGCCGATGCGGCCGCCTCCTCGAAGGCGCCGGAAACGCGCTCCCGCCACTTCTCCTGCGTCCAGTCGTCACTGCCGGCGCCCACCAGTGTGATCCCGTCGGCCCTGCCGCGGCCGATCAGCCGTGCGACGCCGGGGAGCAGCAGCCGGCCCGTCAGGTCACCGGAGGCTCCCAGGATCAGCAGCGTCTTGATGGAGTCCGGTTTGGCCGGGGTTGCGGGATTCTTGGTTCTCTTTGTCTCAGTCACGCCTTCAGCATGCCATTGACCGCTGGAAATTTCAGGGCCGCCACCCACCGCTCCTCCGCCGCTGCCAGCCGGAAGCGCCAATCACCACCACACGGACGGGGCGCCCAACCGCGCGACAGATCCACCGCCGGGCTTGGTATCCTTGGTAGTTGAGCCACCTGTGGTCCCGCCCCCGATCCGGTTAAGCACGGTCTTCGGTCAGCACGGTCTTCCGAGACTGCGCCTGGGTAGGAGCTGCGGGTGCGTCTGAAGAGCCAATCCTGATGAAAGAAGTACACGGCGCGTGTTCAACTCACTATCTGACCGGTTGACAGCAACTTTCAAGAACCTGCGCGGCAAGGGCCGTCTCTCCGAGGCCGACGTTGACGCCACGGTGCGGGAAATCCGCCGCGCCCTGCTGGATGCGGACGTTGCGGTGCCCGTGGTGCGCGAGTTCACCGCCAAGATCCGTGAGCGGGCTTTGGGCTCGGAGGTCAATGCGGCGCTGAACCCGGGCCAGCAGGTGGTCAAGATCGTCAACGAGGAACTCGTGGCGATCCTGGGCGGCGAAACCCGCCGCATCCGGCTGGCCAAGAACCCGCCCACCGTGATCATGCTGGCCGGACTGCAGGGTTCCGGTAAGACGACCCTGGCCGGAAAGATGTCCAAGTGGCTCAAGGGCCAGGGACACAGCCCCCTGCTGGTTGCCGCGGATCTGCAGCGCCCGAATGCCGTCAAGCAGCTGCAGGTTAATGGTGAGCGAGCCGGCGTGCCGGTCTTCGCCCCGCACCCGGGCGTCAGCTCCGAATATGAAGCTGCCACCGGTGATCCGGTGGCGGTCGCCCGGGCCGGTGTGGCCGAGGCCCGCGCCAAGCTGCACGACGTCGTCATTGTAGACACCGCCGGCCGGCTGGGCGTGGACGCGGAGATGATGCAGCAGGCCGCTGACATCCGGGCCGCCATCGTCCCCGACGAGGTGCTCTTCGTCATCGATGCGATGATCGGCCAGGACGCCGTCAACACGGCGCATGCCTTCGACGCAGGTGTCAACTTCACCGGCGTCGTGCTGACCAAGCTCGACGGCGATGCCCGCGGAGGCGCGGCGCTTTCCGTGACGTCCGTGACCGGTAAGCCGGTGATGTTTGCGTCCACGGGTGAGGGTCTGGACGATTTCGAGATCTTCCACCCGGACCGGATGGCCAGCCGGATTCTGGACCTTGGTGATGTGCTCACCCTGATCGAGCAGGCCGAGAAGAACTGGGACAAGGATGAAGCGGCCCGGATGGCGCAGAAGTTCGCCGACCAGGAAGACTTCACGCTGGACGATTTCCTGTCCCAGATGCAGCAGATCCGCAACATGGGCTCGATGAAGAAAATGCTCATGATGATGCCGGGCGCGGCCGGGATCCGCCAGCAGCTTGAGAACTTTGACGAGCGGGAAATCGACCGGGTCGAGGCAATTGTCCGGTCCATGACCCCGCACGAGCGCGTGGCCCCCAAAATCCTCAACGGTTCACGGCGTGCGCGGATCGCCCGTGGTTCCGGCGTGCATGTCTCCGAGGTTAACGGTCTGCTGGAGCGCTTCAGTCAGGCACAGAAGATGATGAGGAAGATGGCGCAGGGCGGCGGAATCCCGGGAATGCCCGGAATGCCCGGGCCCGGCGGCTTCGGGGGCGGCCGCAAGGGCGGCAAGACCGCGCCCAAGAAGAAGGCCCGCTCCGGCAACCCGGCCAAGGCCGCGCAGCAGCTGCGTGAGGCCGAGGAACGCCGGGCCAGCGGCGGCAAGTCGCTGCCCACCGGGGCTTCCTTCGGGCAGCAGGACGGGGAGGGCTTTGACTCGTCCTCGCTCAACCTGCCCAAGGGCTTTGAGAAGTTCCTGGGCAAGTAGGCTGCGCGCGCCGATTTGGCGCGCGGTGGTGACCGGTGCCGGTACGACGTGTGGACAATATTGCCGGGGGCCGCAGCTAAGGTGAACCAATGACCAAGGAACGGATCGTGTTCGTCCACGGCACGGGCGCCTCCGGCGCGGCCGCCTGGCCCGGACAGCACGGGCTGGCGCTGGACTACGACTGCCTGTTCGTCAAACGCCATGGCTTTGAAACGGCGGGGGAGCCGTTGCCCACCGATTTTGACGCGGACCGGGACATCGTGGTGAAGGCGCTGGGTTACGGCGGGCATGTGGTGGCACATTCGCAAGGCGCCATAGCGGCCATGATGGCCGCCGTCGAACATCCCACACTGGTGCGCTCGCTGGTCCTCGTGGAGCCTGCGTGCCTCTCACTGACCGCCCAGTTGCCCGCCACCCAGGCGCACCACGACCTGATGGCGCCGCTGTATTCGCGCCGGCTGGAAATGTCGGACGAGGAATTCAACAAGGAATTCGTGCGGATGGCGTTTTCCGCCCAAGCCGGTCCGCTGGCCACCGACGAATCCCGGCGCGACGCCCGCCGGCTCAGGCTTCAGGCGCCGGCCTGGGAGGCTCCGCTGCACATTGTCCCGGGGGTCCCGACGCTGGTGCTGACCGGAGGCTGGGAGCCGCTCTACGAGGAAATCGCCGGTTACCTCGCCGCGACCGGGGCCATCCACCGCATCACCGCCGGCGGCCACCGCCCGCATGACACCCCCGGGGGCGACCGGCTGATCAGGGACTTCGTCCGCGCGCAGCCGCGCAAACCCTAACAACTGCCCCGCCGTAAGTGCACGCAAACGGGCTCCATCGTGCATTAAGTGCGGGGCAGTTGCGTGCGGACGCGTGCGGACGGCTCCGCTTGCCTGTCGGTGGGCCGTCATAGGCTCAGGACATGTTGGAAATACGTCCGGCCGCGCTTGCCGAATTCTCCCTGCTTCCCGCCATCGAGGCGGAGTCCGACCGGCTGCTCACCGAAATCGGCGGCCGGCCGCGCTCACTGGCCTTACCTCCCGTTTCGAGCGTGGAAGAGTTCGCCGGCGCTTTGCATATTCTGGTGGCCGGGCGGCCGCCGGTGGGATTCGCGCGGCTTGAGGAAATCGACGGACAGGCTCACCTGGAGCAGTTAGCGGTGATCCCCGACTACGCCCGGCAGGGGATCGGCCGGGCGCTGGTGTATGCCGCCAAGGCGTGGGCCAAGGAGGCCGGCTATCATTCCATGACGCTGTGTACGTTTACCGAGGTGCCGTTCAACGCGCCGTTCTATG
Organism: Actinomycetota bacterium; assembly: GCA_030946705.1. GTDB lineage: Bacteria > Actinomycetota > Actinomycetes > Actinomycetales > Micrococcaceae > Arthrobacter_M. The sequence goes on from JALYYI010000208.1 coordinate 4,627, forward strand.
CCAGCTGCGGCTTCAACGCCGTGACCTCCGTGGGTCCGGAACTCACGCAGCTGCGCAACCATGAAAAGGACCTTGGCCTGGATGATTTGGGCGCCCGGACAATTATGCGGACAGTGCTCCAGGTCAACGGCCAAGCCAATCACCGGCATTTGGAATAAATTGAAGCTTCAAGTAATTTAGTACTAGTGAAAGCCACAATAGGGCCACCACCTAGCCGGGAGCGTGCAATGACTACCACCAACACCACCCAGGACCTGCTGTCCGGGGATCTTTCCATGGGCACCGTGATGCTCAAGGTCGGGGACATGAAAGTGATGTCCGACTATTACCAGCGCGGGCTCGGCCTGGACGTCGTCGCCGAGGCCGACGGCGGGCTGTACCTGGGCCGCGGGAAGTCCCCGCTGGTGCATCTGGCGCCGGCTCCGGGCCTGCACGTTGCCGGCCGCGGCGAGGCCGGCCTTTTCCACACAGCACTGCTGTTCGGCGACCAGGCCTCGCTTGCGGCAACGGTAGCCAGCGCGGCCCGGTATGAACCGCAGGCCTTCGTCGGCAGCGCGGACCACCTGGTCAGCGAGGCGTTCTACTTCACCGATCCCGAGGGAAATGGCATCGAACTGTACTACGACCGTCCGCGGGAGAGCTGGCAGTGGGAGGGCGGGAGCGTGGTCATGGACAGTCTTGCCCTGTCGCCGCAGAGCTACCTCAATGACCATCTGACCGAAGCGGCACTGGCCGGGCAGCGTCAGGCGGACGCCGCCGTCGGGCACGTCCACCTGCAGGTCGGCGACGTGCAGAGTGCCCAGGACTTCTACGTGCGGACGCTCGGTTTTGAGCGGACCGCCGGCTGGCACGGCCAGGCGCTGTTCGTCTCCGCCGGCGGCTACCACCACCACATGGCCATGAACGTCTGGAACAGCCGCGGCGCCGGTCCGCGCAAGAACACACTGGGTCTGGGAGAGGTGCTGATCAGGGTTCCCGGCAACGACGACGTCGGTGCGCTGGCGGAGCGGCTGGCCCACCGCGGGATCCAGTTGGCCAATACCGGTGCCGAGCTGGTCTTCGACGATCCGTGGCGCAACCGGATCCGCGTTACTGTGGAACCAGCGGCGGCAGGCAACTAGCGGCCGCCCGGTACCGCACGGTACCGCCAGCAGATCGACGAGGGAGGCAGGCCCGTGCCCGCAGTTTCGGAATTCTTTGTTGCAAACCACCGCGACGCCGTCGCCCACGCCGGCGCCCTGGAATCGGGGAGCGGGCGGACCGCGGATGTTCCCCGGCTTCCGGTACCGGATATCACGGACCTGGACGTGGAAATCCTGGGCGCAATCGCGGCCAAGGCGGTCCACGCCGGAGGCATCGACTGCGCGCTGGGCATGGTGGATGTGGAACTGGATCCGCTGTTCGTGGTGCCCGGCCCGCTGGCCGCGGTGTTCGCCGAACTGAAGGACCTGGAGGACCAGGAGGACGTCACCGCGGTGGCGGAGGAGTGGGCAGAAACCGAGGAAATGTCGACGACGGCGGATGTGACCGAGCCGCTGGTGCGCGGACTCTCCGGGCTGGCCGCCGTCGCGGACCAGGACACTGCTCTCAACCTGTACTTCTGGAACGCCTGAGGGTGCTGCCGCCGCCCGGTGACCGACCGCGCCGGCTCGGATCGCCGGGCCGCCGACCGCAGCGTCGCCGGGATTGCGAAAGATCTGGCATAATGGTTGGGTACTCGATCCGCGCGGCCCCTCTCTCCGTGTGATGATCTTGTCCTTGAGAACCCCAGGATCGGCCCGCCCCACGGGAGCGTGAGACGGGGTTCGCCCTCTTTTAGAACCAGGAGTGACCACAAAAGTGGCCGTAAAGATTCGCCTTAAGCGCCTCGGTAAGATGCGCGCCCCGTACTACCGCATTGTCGTCATGGATGCCCGCGCCAAGCGCGACGGCCGTGCCATCGAGGAAATCGGCAAGTACCACCCGACCGAAGAGCCCTCGTTCATCGAGGTCAACTCCGACCGTGCCCAGTACTGGCTCGGCGTCGGCGCACAGCCGAGCGAGCAGGTATCCGCGATCCTGAAGATCACCGGTGACTGGCAGAAGTTCAAGAATCTGCCGGGCCAGGAAGGCACCTTGAAGACCAAGGTTGCCAAGCCGGCCTTCGTTGCACCGGAGAAGTCTTCGGTCATCGTCAGGGAAGCCATCACCCCGAAGGCCAAGAAGGACGAGGCTGCCGAGGCTTCCGCCGAGGCCGCTGCAAAGACCACCGAGGCTGAGTAAGTTGCTGGCCGAAGCGCTGGAGCATTTGGTCCGCGGGATCGTTGACAGCCCTGAGGATGTCAAGGTCAGCGTGAAGAACAACCGCCGTGGGGAATCCCTTGAGGTGCGCGTTCATCAGGACGATCTGGGTCGAGTAATCGGACGCCAGGGCCGCACGGCGCGCGCATTGCGCACCGTGATCGCCGCCCTGGCCGG
>JALYYI010000209.1 GCA_030946705.1 Actinomycetota bacterium
GCCCACGCCCCTCCAACGCCGAGCCTTCGAACTCATCGACCGCCCCATCCCGCTGACCCTCAAGTAGACAGAACAGGAGCCCACCACCACAGCGAAATCCCCGCCAGGGCGGGGATTTCGCACGTCACCCCCAACGTAACTTCGGTCAAGAACGCCATCTGCATGCACGAAGAAGACGACAGCATCATGTGGAAGCACTTCGACTTCCGCAACAACTCATCCGAAGTCCGGCGCTCCCGCAAACTTGTGATCTCCTTCATCGCCACCGTCGCCAACTACGAGTACGGATTCTACTGGCACCTTTACCTCGACGGCACCATCGAGTTCCTGGTAAAGGCCACCGGCATCCTGTCAACGGCCGGCCAGGAACCGGGAGAGAAAAACAAATACGGCCAGGCGCTGAACAACGACGGCCTCTACGCACCGATCCACCAGCACATTTTCAACGTCAGGATGGACTTCGAACTCGACGGGCCGCGCAACGCCGTCTACGAGGTAGACACTGAAATTCCTGCCGACAACCCCACGCTCACCGCCTTCCACACCGTCGATCGACTGCTTGAAACCGAACAGGCGGCCATCCGGAAGGCAGACAGTTCCAAGCACCGCTTCTGGAAGGTCGTCAACCACGGCAGCAGGAACCTGGTGGACGAACCGGTGGCCTATCGCCTCATGCCCACCGACGCGATCACGCTTGCGGCGCACGAAGACTCCTACGTCAGCAAGCGCGCACAATTTGCCCGCAACAATCTGTGGGTCACCGCATACGACCGCACCGAACGGTTCCCGGCCGGCGAATACCCGAACCAGAGCACCGGCGGTGACGGCCTGCCCGCATGGACAGCCGTTGACCGGAACATCGTCGATGAAGATCTCGTCGTCTGGTACACCTTCGGCATGCACCACGTGGTGCGGCTCGAGGACTGGCCCGTCATGCCCCGCCAACACGTCGGATTCATCCTCCAGCCCCACGGATTCTTTGACCAGAACCCCACGCTGGACCTGCCCTTGCCCGAACCGGCACCCACCGACGCCGGACACTGCTGTGAAGGAGTCGAAAAATGAACCAGCCCAGCCCTTCGGAAACGAAGAAGGACACAGTAAGTCCGGGCCTGCCAAAGCCCCGCTCCCAGCCGGGCAGTCTGAAGCCCAACAGCCTGGGGTTGTGGGATGTGGTCTTCATGGCCGTCGCAACCTCAGCACCGATTACAGCCATGAGCGGAAACGTCCCGTTCTCGGTCGGCTACGGTGTCGGTACGGGTACCCCGGCAACCTATATCCGGGCGACCGTTATCCTCTCGATCTTTGCCGTCGGATATGTTGCCATGGCCCGCTATGTCACATCAACCGGCGCCTTCTACGGATTCATTTCCCGCGGCCTGGGCCGCGTCGTCGGCCTCGGGGCAGGCTTCATGGTCACCTTCAGCTACATCGTCTTTGAAGCCAGCATCGTCGGCATCTTCTCCTACTTCGGACACATGGCCTTCCTGAGCCAATTGGGAGTGGACATTCCATGGATTGTGCTCGCCCTGGTCTGCATCGCATTCATCGGGATCCTGTCCTACTTCGAGATCAGCTTCGCTGCCAAAGTCCTGACAATACTGCTGGCCACAGAAATCGGGATTCTGGCAGTGATGGCCTTCGCCGTGCTCGCCCACGGCGGTGGCCCCGACGGGCTGATGCCGGAGACACTCAATCCGGTCAACGCGTTCAAACCAAACGGGCTGGACGTCGCCGCGACGGGACTGGCCATGTTCATCGCGTTCTGGTCATGGACCGGATTCGAATCGACAGTCATGTACGGGGAGGAATCGAAAAACCCGAAGAAGATCATCCCCATCGCCACACTCATCGCGGTTACCGGCGTCGGTGTCTTCTACATGTTTGTCTCCTGGATGGCCGTGGCCGGGAACGGAGCCGCAGGATCCATTGCCCTGGCGCAAAGCGCAAACCCTCTGGACATGTTCTTCCAGCCCACCGAAGCCTTCGTCGGGCACTGGGCGGTTCTGGTCATGCAGTGGCTGATGATGAGCGGCTCCTTCGCCTGCGCCCTGGCCTTCCATAGCGCCGCATCACGCTACATGTACGCTCTGGGAAGAGAAGCCATCCTGCCCAGCAGACTTGGCAAAACCCATAAGAAACACGGATCACCCCACATCGCATCCTTCACCTAGACAGGTTTTGCGACCCTGTGGATTCTCGGATTCTGGTTCTTCAACAAGGACCCCTACCTGGACGTCTTCGTTCTCCTGGCCGTACTCGGAACGTTCACACTCCTGATAGTGCAGACGATCACCATGGCGGCGGTGTTCAATTACTTCCGCAAACACCACCCGGAAGAAAACGTGTGGCGTACCAAAGTCGCTCCCGTGGTCGGAGGCCTGGGAATGCTAGGTGTCGTCATCCTGATGATCCTGAACCTGGACACCGCCGCCGGCCCGGCAGCATCGTCCCTGCTTTTCAAACTCATCCCCTACATCGCCGCTGCTCTCTTCCTCGGCGGGGCAGGTTTGGCGCTCTACCTGCGCAGGACCAACCCCCTCAAGTACGAAACAATCGGCCATGTCGTTCTCGCCGCCGACGCCCACAGTCCCGTCCTGAGCGAGGAGGATCCGGAAGAGATGGCCCCGATCGATCTCGAACTCGTCAGGGAGCTGGAGCTGGAGTACGCCCAGAAGGAACACCATCTGGAGAACGAACAGCCGTAAACAGTCGGCCCCCGGTCTTGCCTGCCTGGCATGGCCGGGGAGCCGACCCCACGACCATATCAAGCAGTGAAAGCGTGATCCGCGTGTTCAATATCCCCGCAATTACCTGGACCATCACAGCCGTCCTCGTACTCACCGGCGGCCACCACCTCCTGCTGGTGACACATTCACGCCCTCTCGTGGAAAGGGTTAACAACAGCCTTCATGCCCTCATGAATGCCGTCATGGCGGCTATGCTGTGGAACCTCGCACCGGCGACCATGCTGGCCCAGATCGCAGCCCTCGCTGCCGCCGCACTCTGGTTTGCAATCCAGGCCGCCGCCCGGCCGGAGTTCAAAACACTCTGCGCGGGCAGCCGGAGCCGGCTCAAATGCCTCTATCACAGCCTCACGATGGCCACCACAGCTCTCATGGTCGCCGCGATGGGCCATATGACGGCCACGGGTCCCGGAATCGTTCCGGCCGCCGGAACATCGCATGCTCACCATATGACGGCAGCAGCAGTTCAGACCACAGCCGCAGGAGCACCCGATGTGGCGGGTCTGCTGACGGTGCTGCCGACAATATTCTTCGGAGCAGCGGTCATCGTCTTCACCGTCCTGCTGATACTTTCCAGAGCTACGAAAGCCACCGTCCGGCATGCAGTGGCACCGCGGATGCCCGTCCGCGCAGTACTAGGACTCGAAGCCCTCGGCGCCGCCGTTATGGCCCTGATGTTCGCCAGCCTGTCGGCATAACGCCCGCAGGTGAGTCATGCCCCGAAGCCGGTACCAGACGGACACCGTGGTCCTGTCGATTCCCACCTCACGAAAATAAATGAAAGAGCCTAAATGAGCGTTCAACCGGTCCTAAGAACCAGCGACGCCCTTGAAAACCTCTCCCACGAGAACCGGAAGATTGCCCCGTCGGCGGAGTTTGCGGCCAACGCGGTGGTCACCGCCGCAGATTACTCGGAGGCCGCCGTGGATGCCCCGGCTTTCTGGGCCGAACAGGCCCGTGCCCTGCTGACCTGGGACAAGGACTTCAGCCGGAATCTGGACTGGTCCAACCCGCCGTTCGCCAGGTGGTTTGTGGGCGGGAAGGTCAACGCGGCCTACAACGCGCTGGACCGGC
>JALYYI010000218.1 GCA_030946705.1 Actinomycetota bacterium
GCGATGAGCAGGTTGGTGTCGAAGATGGCTCTCACGGCTTTGACCAGGGATCGGCTGGGGTCTTCTCGAAGTCATGCAGATCGCGCTCCCAGTCCGGATCCGTGGCCACCGAGAATACGTCCTGAACTTCCGCGTATGTCCGCCAGGCCGTTCGGGAACTGGGTCCAGGGACTGCGGCAGGCCGCCCGGACACCGTAATGGTGATCGTCTCCCCGGCCTCGGCCCGGCGGACAACGTCGCGCGCGTGCTGACGCAGTTCGCGTAATCCGACATCCTTCATATCTTGACGGTAGCGCTAATGCTACCGACAGGTGGTTCCTCGGCCAGCACTTCTGGCGGCGGGTGAAACGGCCCTGGCTCTGGGCAGCGCCGGAGCCGGAAGCTAAGTTGGAATCATGGCAGGAACAGCGAGCACGCCACATTCCGATGAGGTCCGCCTGACCGCGCGGATCAGCGGCGTGGTGCAGGGGGTCGGCTTCAGGTACTGGACGGCCCGGCAGGCAGACGGCCTCGCACTGACCGGCACTGCCAGCAACCTCGACGACGGATCCGTTGAGATTGTTGCCGAAGGGACGCGGAGCGGGGCGGAGGAACTTCTCGAATGGCTCAGGTCCGGCGAGGCGCCCGGACGCGTGCGGGAGGTGGAGGCGACGTTCTCGCCGTCGAGCCGGTCCTTCAAGAGCTTCCGCGCCCGCTAACCGGCCCTCATCACGGGGCCCGAATCCTGCCTACTCCGTCCAGCCCATATTCCGCGCCATCCGCTGCAGCACATCCAGGGTGGCCTGGTATTCCTCCTCCGGAATGCCGGCGGAGATCTGGTCCCGGTTCTGTTTCACCACTTCGCCGATCTTCTCCAGGCTGGCGCGGCCCTGATCCGTCAGCTCGTACTGCTCGCCGTCCAGGCCGACCCACCCGCTGTCGATCAGCTCATCTATCTGCTCGGCGGCCGTCTCGTGCGGCTCCTCGGCCAGGAACGGTTTGAGATCCTCGCTGATCAGCTCCACCGTGGAAGGGGATTCCGCCAGCAGGTTCATGATCTGCCACTGCCGCCGGGTGACGCCGTGCTCCTCGACGATCGCGTCGAACTGCTGGGTGATCAGGCCGTCGACGAGCTTCAGCCAGAATCCGATCGGTCGTTGGGGGTCCATGACCCCTCCCTTCTATCTCGGACTATCTCGGAGCGGAGGCGCTGTTGCTACGACTCTATCCCGGGCCGCCGGAAGGGGATAGGAGCGCCGCTCCAACCCCGCGGCTCCAGGACTCGCGCTCGGTCGGGGTCGGATCGTTAGAGCACTTTGGAGAGGAAGGCCTTGGTCCGCTCGTGCTGCGGGGCGGAGAGCACCTCGCGGGGATCGCCGGACTCCACCACCACGCCGCCGTCCATGAAGACCAGGGAATCGGCCACTTCACGGGCGAAGCCCATCTCGTGCGTGACCACGATCATGGTCATGCCGCTGCTGGCGAGCTCCTTCATCACGTCCAGGACCTCGCCCACCAGCTCGGGGTCCAGGGCGCTGGTCGGCTCGTCAAAGAGCATCAGTTTCGGATCCATCGCCAGGGCCCGGGCGATGGCCACGCGCTGCTGTTGGCCGCCGGAAAGGTGCGCGGGGTAGTAATCCGCCTTGTCGCCCAGGCCGACGCGTTCCATGAGTTCCATGGCGCGCGCGGTGGCCCTGGCCCTGGAGATCCGCTTCACCCGCATGGGTGCCTGGATGATGTTTTCCAGCGCGGTCAGGTGCGGGAAAAGGTTGAAACGCTGAAAGACCATGCCGATTTCGCGCCGCTGGAAGGCCGCTTCCTTGGGTCGGAGCTCATAGAGCTTGTCGCCCTTTTGCCGGTATCCCACCAGCTGGCCCTCGACGGAGAGCCGGCCGGCGTCCACCCGTTCCAGGTGGTTGATGCAGCGCAGGAACGTTGATTTGCCGGAGCCGCTGGGACCGACGATGCAGAGCACCTCGCCGGGATCGACCGTCAGGCTGATGCTCTTGAGCACCCGGTTTGATCCGAAACTCTTGGACACGCGGTCCGCGTGCACCATGGGTGTGCCGCTCATCCTTTGCCTCCGGTTTCGTTGCCGGTCGGAGCGTTGGTGAGCGCCGCCGTCGTCGTTCTTGGCCCGCGCGGACCGGGCACCTTGTCCGCCTTGCGCTGACCGGAGCCGCGGGAGAACCGCTTTTCGATGAAGTGCTGGCCCACCATCAGGATGGAGGTGAACAGCAGATACCAGATGGAGGCAACAATCAGCAGCGGCACCGGGGTGAAGGTGACCGCGGAGATGCCTCGGGACACCCCGTACAGGTCGACGCTCAAGGGGATCGCCGCCACCAGGGATGTCGTCTTGAGCATCGAGATGACCTCGTTGCCGGTGGGCGGAATGATGATGCGCATGGCCTGCGGCACCACCACATAACGCATCGTCTGCCCCCAGGACATCGCCAGCGCCCGCGAGGCCTCCTCCTGGCCGTCATCGACCGAGAGCAGTCCTGCGCGCACAATTTCGGACATGTACGCGGCCTCATTGAGCGCCAGGCCGATGACGGCGGTGACGAACAGGTTGGTGAAGATGCCGTTGGGCATGGAAATCCACGGCGTTGTGAACGGAAGACCCACCGTGAGCACCGGGTAGATCAGCGAAACGATGCCCCAGAAGACCAGCTGCACGTAGACGGGCGTGCCGCGGAAGAGCCACAGGTACAGCCAGGCGACGCTCTTCACCACGGGGTTGGGGGAGAGCCGCATGATGGCCAGCAGCAGGCCTAGGGCAATGGCGGAGACCATCGAATAGACCGTCAGCTGCAGGGTGATAAGCGCCGCCTGGCTGATCCTTTTGTCGAAGATGTACTTGCCGACGTCGGCCCAGCCGTAGTCCTCGCGCTGGGCAGCATCGAGGATGAACAAGGCCAGCATGACCACGAGGATGACCGCGATGAGGAAACGCCAGGGGTGGCGCAGCGGGATCGCCTTGACGGCCTCGCCTTCCTGGTCACTATCCAGCGGCTCAGTTTCCACCGCCAGGCGGCCTTGTTCCGGAGGAGTCATCGCTGGTTAGCCTTTCGCGGCCACGTTGAGGGTGGCGGTCTTGACGGCGCCGCTTTCCACGCCCCATTTGGCCAGGATCTTGGCGTAGGAACCGTCGTCGATCAGGGCCTGCAGCGCCTGCTGCAGGACCGGCTTGAAGGCGCCGTCCTTGGCGACGGGCATCCCGTACGGCGCAACCTCAAAGGCGTCGCCGGCAATCTGGAGCTTGCTCTTCGTCTGCGAGATCGCATACAGGGTGACGGGTGAATCGGCGCTCATCGCGTCGACCTGGCCCACCACCAGGGCATTGGTGGCCTGGTCCTGGGAGTCAAACTTCAGGACCGTGATGGCGGGCTTTCCGGCATCCGTGCAGGCCTTGGACTTGGCCGGGACTTCGTGCGTGTCCTCATACGTGGTGGCCTGCACGGCAACCTTCAGTCCGCAGGCGTTGTTGGGGTCCACGGTCTTGCCCACGGGCGATGCCCACTGGATGCCGGCCGTGTAGTAGTTGACGAAATCGACCTGCTTTTCGCGCTCCGTGGTGTCGGTGAAGGAGGACATGCCCATGTCATCCTTGCCGGCCTTGATGGCGGGAAGGATGTTGTCGAAGGTTCCGATGTCGAAGTTGACCTTCAGGCCCATCACCTGGCCCAGGGCGTTGGTCAGGTCCACCGACCAGCCGGCCGGCTTGCCGTTGGCGTCCTTGAACTCATTGGGCGGGTAGTTGTTGGCCATGCCCACGTTGAGGACACCCGCGCTCTTGATCTTCTCCGGAACGGCGGCGGCGATCGCGTCGTTCTTCTTGACGGTGCTGGTGTCCGCTGAAGCGGACGGGCTGCCGCCCGAGGCCGTGGCGCTGTTGTCGACGCAGCCCGTGAGCATCAGGGCGGCGACGGCGGTCAGGGCGGGAAGTGCGTATTTGGCGCGCATTTGTTGTCCTTTGTTGGTGTTCGGAGGTAGTGCTTCGTCATTGAAGTCATGAACCGGGAAATCAGGGACTGGGAAGACACCCGGCGCTGCGCCCTAAAGCACGGTTTGCAGTTCTGAACTGTCGCTGCGCGGATGGCCCTCGTGCAGCGATTTGGCCGCGTGCCGTACGTCGCGGACCAGTTCCGGGCCTCTTGTCTTTAGCTCGGCGATAGTTGAAACGCCTACCAGCGTCATGGTGCGCCGGAGTTCGTCGGTGAAGATGTTGATGATCCGGCTGACTCCGGGGGAGCCGGCTGCCACTAAACCATACAGGTAGGCCCGGCCGATGGAACATGCGTCCGCGCCCAGGGCCAGGGCCTTGACGATGTCGCTGCCGCGGCGAATGCCGGAATCGACATAGATTTCAAGGCCGTCGCCGACTCGTTGGCGGGACTCCTGGAGCACGTCCATGGGGCTCAGCATGTGGTCCAGCTGGCGCCCGCCATGGTTGCTCAGCTGCACCGCATCCAGCCCGATGCCGGCCGCCCGGGCCACGTCGTCGGGATTCACGCAGCCCTTCAGCACGATTTTCCCCGGCCACGCCGCGCGCAGCGCCTCGAGCTCGTTCCAGCCGCTGCTGGCGTCGGAATGCCCCAGGATCTGCTGCCACATCGACGGCGTGACCATGGCATCCGTGGCACCGTTGGGATCCAGGTTAGGAAAGCGGATCCCTTCCGCCAGCAGGAAGTTGGCCCACCAGCCCGGGCGCGTCGCGATTTCCACCAGGGCGGAGAGCGTCAGGGCCGGCGGCGCGGTGAATCCGTTGTGCAGATCCCGCTCCCTGGAGCCCAGGGCCCGGGTGTCCACACCGACGATCAGCGTGCGGTAACCGGCCTCCCGGCAGCGTTCCAGCTTCGCATCCCGGGCGGCGGCGTCGGCGGACAGCCCGAAATTGAACCAGCGGTCCAGGGTGGGGAACTGCTCCGCGACGGATTCCATGGACACAGTGCTTAACCCGGCCAAACCATAGGGGATCCGCGCCGATTCGGCGGCCTTGGCCACCGCCAGTTCGCCCTCCGGATGGAAAAGCCTGGTCGCCCCGGTCGGCGTAAGCGTCAGCGGCAGGGCGCTGGGTAGACCAAGAAGAGTGGTGGAGGTGTCGGGGCCGGAGACCGGACCCCAGGTGGGCATGAGGCCCCAGCCGTCAAAAACCTCACGGTTGCGCCGCAGAGTGACCTCGTCCTCGGAACCGCCGTCCAGATAATCGAAGATCCCCGCGGGCAGCACGCGGCGGGCAGCCTTGCGGTATTCCGCCACGTTGTACGCATTCGCCAGCACCCGGCGCCGCCGGGACACCGTGGGCGCCCGTAGCTGGATGAGCTGCCTTGCATCGCTGAACTTCACGTCGTGTCTCTCTCCGGTCGGCCGCGCGTCGGGTGCGCGCTTGCTGCGCGTCGGGTGCGCTATGGTTCAGCCTAGGATCAGATATCTTCGTCCACCATGGACGATCCGACGAACTGAGGCGGCCGGACCTGTGATGAACTACCAAGAAGTTCCCACGCGGCGCGGACGCCGTGCGCACTGACACCACCGCCGTCCGCGGCGGCCATCTGCCCACCCTGGCCGCGGTAAGCCAGATCATCGGATCCGAGATCCTTACCCTGGTGGAGATGGCCGGGGGCGCCGGGCAGGCCGTGTCCGGGTCCGTCCTTTACGATCCCAACGCGCGCCCCACCCGCTTTCCGGGCGCAGTCGCGCTGGGCATCGGCCTGGTGCTGGCGGGACAGCGCCTGGGCACGCAGCTTCAGGAGCTCAAGGACGCCGGCTACGTTGCCCTGGTCTACAAATCCAATGACGCTTCCGATCAGACGCTCCGCGATACCGCGCGGGCAGCAGGGATTGCGCTCTTCCGGGCCTTGGATTCGGCACCCTGGAACCAGCTGGCGGAGATCATTGATGCCGCGATCGTTCCGCGTCGGGAGTCCGGCCGGACGCTGGTGGATATCCGCCCGGGGGATCTGTTCGACCTGGCCAACACCGTTGCCGCCCTGACCGGCGGGGCGGTGGCCATCGCCGATCCGGAACAGACCATCCTGGCCTACTCCACCCTGACCGAGCAGCCCATTGACGATACCCGGCGGAACTCGATCCTGCGCCTGCATGTACCCCGAACGGACCAGAATGATCTGGACTATCGCCGCGTGCATGCCTCCCGGGACGTCGTCGACGTCGTCACCGAGGAGGCGTCGCTGGCCCGCTCCGCCATAGCGATACGGGCCGGGGACGTCGTGCTGGGCTCGCTCTGGCTGCTCAAGCTAGCGCAGGGCGACACGGCGGAACCGGTCAGGGTGCTGCGGGAGGCGGCGAACGTCGCGGCGCTGCATATCCTGCACCGGCGGACCGCCTATGTATCCAACCTGACCCACCAGATTGACCTGGTGAAACCGCTGCTCTTTGAGTCCGACCGGGTGGAGCTTGCGGCCCTCAAACTGGGCATCGCCGCGGAGACCGTCCGGATTGCGGCGATCACCTCGTGGCCGCCGCAGGCCAACGCTCCGGAGACGCTTCAGTCGCGCCTGCGGTTGTTCGACGTCGTCCGGACGGCCTGTGCGGTGAGGCTTCCGACGGCGGTCTGCGGCCTCGCGGACAACATCGTCTACGTCGTGCTGCCCCAAAACGCCGAGGCTTCGCGGCAGTTCCAGCGCGATGCCCTGCTGCGCATAGTGCACAACACCCGGCGCCTGCTGAACCGGCCGGTGCTTGCCGGCCTGGGACGCCCCACCCCCATCGCGGAATTGGAGCAGTCCCGCGTGGACGCGGAAGGGGTGCTCGCGGAGCTCTTCCGCGAGGTTGAGGAAGGCCGGCTGGCTACCGACTCGGGGGATGTTGTGGCGGACCAGGAGTCGCTGGGATCGCGGCTGTACCTGCGCCGGATCGTCACATCGCTGCAGTCCGCCGGCCATTTTCCGGGGGACTACGCCACCAGGATTGCCGCCCATGATGCGCGCCGCAAGACCTCGTTCGAGGAGACCATCCGGATCTACCTGGACCAGGGCGGAAACGCGATAGAGGCCGCCAAGCGGATGGGCCTGCATGTGAATACCGTGCGCTACCGGCTGTCCCGGGTTGAGCCCCTGTTCGGGCTCAACCTGGAAGACCCGGAGACCCGGCTGCTGCTGTGGCTGCAGCTGTGGGCCAGGCACAACTGACGCGGAAATCAAGGAAAGGCCGACGACGGCGGGCTGGCGCCCGCGGAACTCGCTGGGTTGGGCGGGGCTCGTTGCCCGGGCCCCCTCTGCGACTTCCGGCGCAGCGGTCTTCAATTCCCCCGGCTACTTCCCGGAGGAGTGACCTGCCGGCCGGACGACGCCGCCGCTATGAAAGCGTCAGGCTACAACCCGGTGGTCGCTCCGACGCCGGTGTTGGCCGGTCCGGTAGGCCCACTCGCCGGGCCGGTGGCTCCACCAGGAGTGGCTGCTCCGGGAGTGGCTGCTCCAGGATTGGCGCCGGCAACCATGGACTGCAGGTGCATGGCCAGCTGCTGGATCTGCTGCCCGTAGCCGCCGTCCAGGGCCGTGCTCTTGACCTTCTGGGCCTGGGTCGAGACGTTCGCGCCGGACGCGCCGGCCAATGTGGTCAGGTCCGTCTTGAGGTTGGCCGGGAGCCGGCCGAAGAACTGCTGGTTGGAAACGGCCTTCTTCGCCAGACGCTGCGCACTGTCGGCGGCCTGCTGGCCCTGGC
>JALYYI010000225.1 GCA_030946705.1 Actinomycetota bacterium
GTGTTGGTGGTGGCGGAGCTGGTGTGCTGGTATCTGAACAAGAGCCGCGGCGTCGGCTGGATGTTCGTCTTTTTTATTGTCCTGGTGGCGGTGCTGAACTACGCGTTGACGCGCACCAAATGGGGCCGGTCGATGTTCGCCGTCGGCGGCATCCTGGGCGCCGCGCGGCTCGGCTCGGCCAACCAGAGCAGCGGCACCGGCGATGTCAACCTCGACGCCATCGCCGCCGCCGTCATCGGCGGCACCAGCCTCTTCGGCGGCCGGGGAAGCGCCTTCTCCGCCCTGCTGGGCATCGTCGTCATCCAATCAATCTCCAGCGGACTTACCCTGCTGAGCCTGGACTCCTCGTTCCGGTTCATGGTCACCGGTGCGGTCCTGCTGCTGGCTGTCATGCTCGACTCGGTCTCACGCCGGTCCCGCACCTCGCACGGCAGGGCCTGACCCCGCCACCGGCGGAGCACACATCTACAGCACGAAGGAAGGTTCGGACATGGCGGTCATCTGCGTTGACGCCGGTACCACGATGATCAAGGCGGTCGGGTACGACGAGGAAGGCACCGAAGTGGTGGTCGTGCGACAGGGAACCTCTGTAATGCGCCCCCACCCCGGGTGGGCGGAGCAGGACATGCTTTCGGTCTGGGACGCCGTGGTCTTCACCGTCCGCGGCGTGGTTCGCCAGCTCCAGTCCGAGGTCGATTATCTGGCCATCACCGCCCAGGGCGACGGCGCCTGGCTCGTTGACGCCGGCGGGGCGCCGACGGGTCCGGCCATCCTGTGGAACGACGGCCGCGGCGTGGACATCCTGTCCGCCTGGACAGACGCCGGGATCCTTGAACGGGCTTTTCCCATTAATGGCTCGCTGACATCCTCGGGAATGCCCAACGTCATCCTCAGCTGGCTGCGGCAAAACGATCCCGACAGGCTCGACCGCTCGCACGCGTCCCTGACCTGCGGAGGATGGATATTCACCCGGATGACCGGCGAATTCGCGGTCGATGAGTCCGACGCGGCCGCCCCGTTCATGGACATCCGCACCCGCCAATATTCCCCGGAGCTGCTGGGCCTCTACGACATGGAATGGGCGCAGTCCCTGCTGCCGGTCATCCGCGACGACGGCGACCGTGTCGCGGAGCTCACCCGTCACGCCGGGACTCTGCTGGGCCTCCCGGCGGGCCTGCCCGTTGTGATGTCCTCCTACGACATAGCCTCCACCGCTATCGGTGTCGGCGCCGTCGCTGCCGGCCAGGCCTGCTGCATCCTGGGCACAACACTGTGCACCGAGATCATCACCGACCAGGTCCGGATCAGCGACCCGGCCGCCGGACTGAACATTGCCCCGGGACTGCCCGGGAAAATCCTGCGCTCCTTCCCCACCCTCGCCGGCGGCGAGGTCATCCAGTGGGCCTGTGAACTGCTCGGCATCGAGGACCCCGACGCGCTCACGCACCTCGCGTCGACGTGCGGGCCCGGCGCAAGGGGTCTGATGTTCCTGCCCTACTTTTCCCCCGCGGGCGAGCGGGCCCCGTTCCTGGACCCCCTGGCCAGGGGGACCTTCCTGGGGATGTCCTTCGAGCACCGGCGCGAACACATCGCCAGGGCCGTTCTGGAAGGACTCACCCTGGTCATCCGGGACTGCCTCGCCGCCTCCGGAGACACCCCCACGGAACTGCGCGTCTGCGGTGGAGGAGCAGCCAGCGCGCTGTGGCTGCAGCTGATCGCCGACGTCACCGGCATCCCGGTACAGCGGTCCACGGACACCGAGGTCGGAGCCAAAGGTGCATTCCTGATCGGACTCGTCGCCACCGGCGGCGCCGGAAGCGTGGAGGAGGTGGCCCCCTGGTACGTGCGGATCCGGGACACCTTCACACCGGACCCCTCCCGCGCCGCCTTCTACAGCGGACTCTACGAAGACTTCCTGGCCCTTCGCCAGGTGACCGGACAGGCCTGGCCCCGGCTGGCCGGGATGCGGCAGCGCTCCGCGGCCACCGGCGGGCCGGAGACCTTACCGGCCGCCACATCCGTGGCCGGCACCAAAGGCCACGGCACATCACCGCGAACCATTCACAGGACTTCAGGGAGCACCACGTGAGAGAGAAGCCGGGCCCGTTCGACGAGGTGTGGGTAGGAATCGATCTGGGGACCCAAAGCGTACGCGTCCTGGCGGTCACCGGAACCGGCGAGGTGCTCGGTTCCGGCAGCCGCGCGCTGACCAGCCACCGGGACGGCGCGCGCCACGAGCAGAACCCGCAGCAATGGTGGGAGGCGGTCGCCGGGGCAGCCAGCGACGCCCTCCGGGATGTACCCGCCGCATTGGTACGGGGAGTCGCCGTCGACGCGACCTCCGGCACGATCCTGCTCATGGACCGGGACGGCCGGGCACTGACCCCGGGGCTCATGTACGACGACGGCCGCGCCGCAGCGGAGGCCGCCCGCGTCAACGATGCCGGGGCCGACGTCTGGGCCGATCTGGGCTATCAGCGGATGCAGCCGGCCTGGGCACTGCCGAAGCTTCTCTGGCTGCTGCGCGAGCATCACGACAAGGTCCCCGGCGCCCGGCTGGCCCATCAGAACGACTTCATCAACCGACAGCTCACCGGCCATGATGTCCCCACCGACCTGAGCAATGCCCTCAAAACAGGGGCACACCTGATCCAGGAACAGTGGCCCGAGGAACTCATGCAGGACCTCGGGGTCCCGGCGGGGGTCCTCCCGGACCTCGTCCGCCCGGGCACCCGGATCGGGACCGTCAGCGGTGCGGCTGCCGCGGCCACCGGCATCCCCGCCGGCACCCCGGTCATCGCCGGTGCCACCGACGGCTGCGCCGCGCAGCTCGGCGCCGGGGCACTGAAAACCGGCAGCTGGAACTCCGTACTCGGCACAACACTGGTGCTCAAAGGCGTCACCCGGGACCTGATCCAAGACCCCCTGGGCGTCGTCTATTCGCACAAGGCCCCCAATGGCGACTGGCTCCCCGGCGGCGCCTCCAGCACCGGAGCCGGCGCCATAACCCGGGACTTCTCCGGCCAGGACCTTGCCCGGCTTGAGCGTCAGGCCAGAACCTATGAACCCGCCGGCGTCCTGGCCTACCCGCTCGTGTCCCGCGGTGAACGCTTCCCTTTCCTCGCACCCGGCGCGGAAGGATTCATCCTCGGCACCCCAGCCAGCGACGGCGAACGGTACGCCGCAGTCCTGCAGGGCATCGCCTACATTGAGCGGCTCTGCTTCGACTACCTCGACCTCCTGGGCGCACCCCTGCACGGCGAGTTGATCCTCACCGGCGGAGCCACCAAAAGCGAGTACTGGTGCCAGCTGCGCGCAGACATCCTGGGCCGTCCGGTGACGTTGCCGCAGAACGCGGAGCCGGCGTTGGGAATGGCCGTCCTCGCGGCCTCCCCGGGGCGGCCAACCGCCGACGTGGCCGCGGAGATGGTGCGGATGCGCCGGAGAATCGATCCCCGGGACGGTGCAAGCGGCACCTACGACGCCTCCTACCTGGACCTTGTCGGAGAGCTCGAAAAACGCGGCTGGCTCCCCGAAGCCGTCGCCGAACACGCACGTGAAAGGACAAACGCATGACCGATCTCATCCTCGTCCGGCACGGCGAGACCATCTGGCACGCGGAAAACCGGTACGCCGGCCGCAGCGACATCGACCTGACGCCCCGCGGCCTGGAGCAGGCAGCGGGGCTCACCCGCTGGGCGGAAACCGCGGGACTGAGCGGTATCTGGGCCTCGGACCTTAGCCGGGCCCGCCGGACCGCCGAAGGCTGCGCCGAGGCCACCGGCCACGAACTGATGATCGATCCGCGGCTGCGTGAGCTCGACTTCGGCGAAGGGGAGGGACTGACCGGTGCCGAGATGGAAGCCGCATTCCCCGAGGCCCGTAAAGCCTTTCAAACAGACCCCGCCGCGTCCCCGCTGCCCGGCGGTGAAGACCCTTTCAAAGCCGCTGAACGGTTCGTGCAGTGTCTGTACGACATAGCGGAGGAACAGCCCAACGGCCGTGTGCTGGTCGTCGCCCACACCACGGCCATCCGGCTCAGCCTGTGCCGGCTCCTGGGTATCCCCCTCGGCGAATACCGGCGGGTTTTCCCCTCCCTCCGCAACTGCGCCCTGACCACGATCCGTCTTCAGGGCCAACAGGCCGGCCTCCTCGAATACAACGCAACCGCGGGGCCGTTGACTGAACCGTCCGTAGCCGGACCACCTGCTGCGTCCCCGGCATCCTCACCAAACCAGACCTAGGAGTCCCACATGACAACCCGCATCCTCGCCGCAGGAGACCAATTCGTCCTGAACCGCCTCCTCATCGACGCCGTAGAACGTGAAGTGGCCGACGGCGTCGAATTCACCGAGATGACGCTCCCGTGGCCGCTCACCCCGTTCGGCCCGGTCGCCGAAGTGGACGAAGCCTCCGGAACCGAAGAACAGCTGATCCAGTCGCTCCGCGGCGTCGAAATCTGCATCACGCAGATGGCGCCGCTGACCGAAAAAGTCCTCAAGGCCTGCCCGGACCTGAAACTGTTCTGCATCAGCCGCGGCGGACCAGTCAACGCAAACCTGGAAGCAGCCACCCGCCACGGCGTCGCCGTCACCTCCGCCCCCGGACGCAACGCCGCCGCCACCGCCGAACACACCCTGGGCATGATGCTGGCCGCCATCCGCCGCATCCCCCAGACCAACGCCGACCTGTCCGCCGGAACCTGGCGGGGCGACTACTACACGTACGACAACGTCGGTCCCGAGCTTGAAGGCAGCACCATCGGCCTCGTTGGCTACGGCGCCATCGGCAGCCGCGTAGCACGCATGCTCAAAGGCTTCGGCTCGGAGGTCCTGGTCCACGACCCCTACATCACCGCCGACCTCCTGGCAGGAAACGCCCAACAGGTAGGGCTCGATGAGCTGCTCTCCCGCAGCCTGGTAGTCAGCCTGCACGCCCGGGTGACCCCGGAGACCACCAAAATGATCGGCGCCGCACAGATCGCCGCCATGCCCGCAGGGTCCATCATCATCAACTGCGCCCGCGGGGCACTGCTGGACTACGACGCCCTCTGCGACGCCCTCGACTCGGGCCACCTCTTCGGTGCCGCATTCGACGTCTTCCCCGAAGAACCCGTCCCCGCAGGCTCACGCCTCCTCACGACCCCCAACATCGTCATGACCCCCCATCTGGCCGGGGCCAGTAAACAAACAGCTGCCAAAGCCGCAGCAATCATCGCCGGAGATGTCGGACGTTACCTGCGGGGCGAGCCCCTGGCCCACTGCGCCAACCCCGACGCCCTGCGCCCCGCCAACAGATAGCCGTCGTCGGCAGCGAGCCCGAGCACGCAGACGCTCCACAGCCGCAGCCTTCCACACCAGGGCCGGCCTGGCACTGGGCTGGAG
>JALYYI010000233.1 GCA_030946705.1 Actinomycetota bacterium
GCCGGTGGCCGGCCGTGCGGCCGGCCACCGGCAATGCCATGGTGAGGCAACACCCTGGGGAGGGCTGGCGGCCAGGACTAGGCCTGCGCGCCGGAGATGAAGTTGACGGCGTCGCCAACGGTCTTGAGGTTCTTGACTTCTTCGTCCGGAATGCGGACGCCGAATTTTTCTTCGGCGTTGACCACGATGGTCATCATCGAGATGGAGTCGATGTCAAGGTCATCCGTGAAGGACTTGTCCAACTCAACGGCCTCCGGCGCCAGGCCGGTTTCCTCGTTGACGATTTCAGCCAAGCCGGCCAGGATCTCTTCATTGCTAGCCATTGTTGGCTCCTTTTCTTGTTGTTCTGCTGTGTTAATTATTCGGTGATAATTATTCGGTCGGGTTAATTATTCGGTCGGGACTGCATTGAGGCAGTGTTGATCAAACCACGGTTGCGGTCCGTTTAGCCATCGGACGCCATGCACGGTCCGTTCCATCAGGTCCGTTCCATCAGGGCAGGACCACAACCTGGGCGCCGAAGACCAGCCCGGCGCCGAAGCCGATCTGCAGCGACAGGCCGCCGTGCAGGTGCGGATTTTCCTTCAACAGCCGGTGGGTTGCCAGCGGGATGGACGCCGCGGAGGTGTTTCCCGCGTCGGCGATGTCGCGGGCGATCACCACGGATTCGGGAATTTTCAGCTGCTTGGCCAGTTCGTCGACAATCCGCATGTTCGCCTGGTGCGGCACGAAGGCGGCGAGGTCGGATGCGGTGATGCCGGCGGCGTCGAGGGCCTGCTGGGCGGCCTTGGCCATTTCCCAGACGGCCCAGCGGAAGACGGTCTGGCCGTCCTGGCGCAGCGTCGGCCATAGGGCGGTTTCGGTCGCGGCCACGGCGGCCTCGTCCTTCTCGCCGTTGCCCTTCATGGCGGACCTGCTGAATTCGCGCACTTCGAGCAGCGAGTGGGTCATGCCGATCGCATCCCATTTGCTGCCGTCGGAGCCCCAGATCGACGGACCGATTCCGGCGGTCTCCGACGGGCCGATCACCACGGCGCCCGCACCGTCGCCCAGCAGGAAGGAGATGGTGCGCTCGTGATTATCGATCACGTCGGAGAGCTTTTCGACGCCGATCACCAGGACGTAGTCGGCGGTACCGGCGCGCACCAGGGCGTCGCCCTGGGCGATCCCGTAGCAGTAGCCGGCGCAGGCCGCCGAGACGTCGAAGGCCGGTGCCGGTGTGGCGCCGAGGCGCTCGGCCAGCAGCGAGGCCGCGGATGGCGTGGCATAGGGGTGCGTGACGGTGGAGACAATGATGGCGCCCAGCTGGGAGGCCTCGATGCCCGCCTCCGCCAGTGCCTCGCGCGCGGCACCCTCCGCCATGTCAATCACGCTGACATCCTTTCCGGCGCGGTGGCGCGTCACAATGCCGGTGCGCTGGCGGATCCATTCGTCGGACGAGTCAATCCACTGGCAGACGTCCTCATTGGTGACGATGATGTCCGGACGAAACGCTCCGATGCCCATGATGCGCGTGAATTCGCGCAGGGGCGTCTGCTTCAAGGTTGGGGTGGTCACTCGGTTCCTTCTTCCCGCTCGGCCAGGGCTGCGGGCTGCCGGTCAGCAGCCAGTCTTGTGGTTAAACGCCGTTCAAGCGGCATTGAGCAGCTCCCGGGCGGCGTCCAGATCTGCTGGTGTCCTGACCGCAACCGTAGCAACTGACGGCATCGACCGCTTCGCCAGACCAGCCAGCGTGCCGGCCGGAGCCAGCTCAATGAGGCCGGTGACACCCATCGAGCGCATCGTTTCCATGCACTTGTCCCAGCGGACCGGGCGCGAGACCTGGGCAATCAGGCTGGAGAGCATTGCCTCGCCGGAGTCAACGGCCGCTCCGTCGTAGTTGGAGAGCAGCGGCACGGCCGGATTCCGGGGGGAGAGCGTGCGGCGCAGGTTCTCCAGGGCGACGGCGGCCGGCGCCATGTGTCGGGTATGGAAGGCCCCGGCCACCTGCAGCGGGATGACCCGCGCCTTGGCCGGCGGGTTCTCCGAGAGCATCCGCAGCTGATCGAGGGTTCCGGCGGCGACGGTCTGGCCGGCGCTGTTCATATTCGCCGGCGTCAGGCCGGCGGCTTCGATGGCGGCCAGGACCTCGGCGGGATCGCCGCCGACGACGGCGCTCATCCCGGTGGGGGTGGCGGCTGCCGCCAGGGCCATCCCGTTGGCCCGTTCGCGGACAAAGACCATGGCATCGTTCTCGCTCAGCGCTCCGGCCAGTGCCGCCGCCGTTATCTCGCCGACCGAATGGCCGGCGACGACGGACGCTGCCGGGGTGCCGCCGTCGGACGCGCCGCCGGCCAAACCGCCGGGGACGCCGTCGAACAAAGCGTGCGCGGCCACCAGACCGGCCGCAACAATCAGCGGCTGGGCGACCGCCGTGTCCTTGATGGTCTCCGCGTCGGATGTGGTTCCGTGCGCGGCCAGGTCAATGCCGGCGACCTCGCTGAGAGCCGCCAACCGCTGGCCGGCGCCGGGCAGCTCCAGCCAGGGGGCCAGGAAGCCGGGCGTCTGGGAACCCTGTCCGGGGCAGAGGATTGCAATCACGGTATCCAGCTTTCCAAATGGGAGTGGCTTTCCTGGGTGTTCGCGGGCACCAAGCTCTCTGTGCCACTTTGTAGGAAGTCTACAATGATGCGGCCCGTTGAGGCGCATTTTCGGCCCGGCCGGAGGCGCGTTCGGGAACCGCCGCCGCCGGTGCCGCCAGCCGGCCCACTACCAATGCCGTCTGCAGCACGAACGCCTCGCGCGGGATCAGCGCGTCCCAGCCGGTGACGTCGCAGACCCGCCGCAGCCGGTAGCGGACCGTGTTGGCGTGCACAAAGAGCTCGCGCGCCGTCGCTTCCAGGGAATGGCCCAGCTGCAGGTAGGTGCTCAGTGTCTCCACCAGGCCGTTGGAGGCGGCCACAAGCGGACGGTAGATGTTCTTGACCAACGCACGCCGGGCCGAATCGTCGCCGGAGATGACCCGTTCCGGCCACAGGTCGTCGGCCGCCACCGGCCGGGGCGCGGCCGGCCAGGCCCGGGCCGCGGCGAGCCCGGCGAAGGCCGCCTGCGCCGACTTTCCGGCCTCCATCAGGGACGCCGCCAGCGGTCCGTAAACCACCGGGCCTGGGGCGAAAAGTTCGCTCAGCCGCAGGTAGGCGGTGTCCTGGTCGGCCAGTCCGCCCAGCACCAGGATCAGCCGGTCGCCCTGGATTCCCACCAGGGCGTCTTCCGCGAACCTTGCCGCCGTGCGGCGAAGATCCGCCACGAAGCCGGCATTCGTATCGGAGGGCGACTTACCCACCATGACGGTGAAACGGCCCTGGGATTTCCATCCGAGCGCGGCGATCCTGGAGCGCAGCGAATCCGTGTTCTCCCCACGCAGGATGGCATCGACAATGACCGCTTCCAGCCGGGTGTCCCAGGATCCCCGAGTCTCCGCCGCGCGGGCGTATACGTCGGCCGCAGCGAATGCCACCTCGCGGGAGTACCGCAGCACGGCCTCCCGCAAGGCGCCCTGCTCCGCCTTGGCGGCCAGGTCCGGAACATGGTCCTCCACGACCTGGACCACAATGCGGATGAGCTGAAGGGCGCGCTGCAGGCTGATGGAGCGCGTCAGCTCGGTGGGAGCAGTGCCAAAAACGTCGGAAAGGACCCACGACGGCGAAGACGGCCGCTGGTACCAAGAGACAAATGCCGCGATGCCGTTCTGCGCCACCAGGCCCAGGGCGGAGCGTTCATCGGCGCTGAGCCGGCGGTACCAGGGCAGCGAACTGTCCAGTTCCTTCAAGGTGGTGGTGCAGAGATGCCCGACGTTGGCCCGCAGCTTTTCCAGTGTCAGCGACGGCGGTTCCCCGGCCGCCGCGGATGCCTTGGAGCGCGGGTTCGGCCTGGAGGTGGCGGACTTCGGCTTGCCGGCGGGGGCAGCCGCGGCCGGTGACGTGGTATCTGGGGTGCTGGAAGACTCGGCCATTCTTTGAGCATACGGGCAGTGGGGCGGCAACCTCCATTTGTGCGAACGCTACAAAGACGCGAGAGCTGGCTAACACCCGCCGCGGCCGCCCGGAAAGCAGGTTGAGGTGGCAGCTCGCGCCCATGTTTTCACTCAACAT
>JALYYI010000252.1 GCA_030946705.1 Actinomycetota bacterium
CCTCAACGTCGTGAATGGGCGGGCGGGGGG
This sequence comes from Actinomycetota bacterium, assembly GCA_030946705.1. Taxonomy (GTDB): domain Bacteria; phylum Actinomycetota; class Actinomycetes; order Actinomycetales; family Micrococcaceae; genus Arthrobacter_M. Next base: position 31 of record JALYYI010000252.1, read on the forward strand.
GGTCACGATCCGAGAAGACGTCCGACGGCGTCGGTTACGGCTGCGTTCACACTCGCGTGCAGTTCCCGCAGGCCGGACCGGGACGCGGGGATTTCCAGGACCGAGCGGCCTGCCGGCGGTTCCGCGAGCGCTGCCGCAAGGTCCGCCGTCGTCGTAATCCGGCGGTGGCTGAGGCCATAACCCGCGGCCAGCGCGGCAATATCCGCCGCCTGCGGGGTGCCGAAGAGACGTTCGACGGCGGCGGCGTACCGGGGTTTCCGGCCCAGAATTCCGTGTTCCAGCAGCGAGAAGATCCCCCCGCCGCCGTCGTTGAGCACCACCAGCTGCAGGTCCGCTTCCCGCTCCCCCGGGCCCAGCAGGAGCGCCCCGGCGTCGTGCAAAAAGGTCAGGTCGCCCAGCAGCACGCGCGTGGGCCCCCCGGTAGCCAGCGCGATGCCGGTGGCGGTGGAGACCGTGCCGTCGATACCCGACAGACCGCGGTTCGCATAGACCTCCGCTGCCGGAACGGATTGCGGGCGGCCGGCCAGATCCGCGTCGCGGACCGGGTTGGAGGAGCCGAGCACCAGGTTCCCTTTCGTCCGCGCCCAAACCTCGCGCGCCACGTGCAGCCCGGTAAGGTCTTCCGCCGCAGCCAGCACGCCGTCCAGCGCGACGTCCGCCGCCCGCGCCGCGTCCTGCCAGACCTCCAGCCAGCCGTCGGGACCGTTGCCGGCGAAGTCCGCCAGCTGGTCCCAGTCCAGGATGGTCTGCTCGCTGCGCCGTCCCTCGACGAACCAGGCCACGCGCCGGGGCAGGTACAGCGCGCGCTTGATGTCCGGCCGGGCCAGCAGCGCGGCAATGGGGCGGGACAGGGTGGGCCGGCCGAACACCACGGCACGTTCGATCGGCTGAGCGGAGGCCGGCCCAAAATGTTGCAGCAGCAGCCGGTAGGGCCCGACGCTGTTGGGTCCGTAGCGGGCGTTGGACGTCGGGTCCGCCAGCAGCGGCAGGCCCAGCGAGCGGGCGAAGACTTCCGCCGAGCTGCCCGCTCCGTGCCCGGCGATCACTACCGTGCGGTGCGTTGTTCCGGTGTCGGCCGTCTCCGCTGCCTCCCGGCCCGGCCCTGCCTCCTGGCCCAGCGGACCAGGACGACCGCCCTGCTGGAACGGCCCCGCCTCCCGGGCCGGGGGGCAGACCGTCTGCCGGGTGTCCCAGCTGCCGCCGTCCAAGGCCGGTGTCAGCGGATCCCGGAAGGCCAGATTGAGCTGGACGGGACCGGCCGGCATTCCGGGAAGCCTCCCCCGGGCCGCGCTGAGCGCCGTACCAATCGCCGTCTCCGGATTGGCGCCGGCCGGGATGTCGGCGGCGAAGCGGACGTGCTCGCCGAAGATATCCAGCTGGATGGTGGTCTGGTTTGCCCCGGTCCCCCGGAGTTCCTCCGGCCGGTCCGCCGAGAGCACCAGCAGGGGCACCGCCGCGTGATTGGCCTCCATCACGGCCGGCAACAGATTGCCCACCGCCGTTCCCGAGGTAGTCAGCACGGCGGCCGGCTCGCCGGATCCCAGCGCCAGACCGAGTGCGGTGAACCCCGCCACCCGCTCGTCGATCCGCACCTGCACCTCGATCCGGCCGGCCTCCTCGGCCTCCGCGAGCGCATAGGCCATCGGCGCGCTTCGCGATCCGGGAGCCAGCACCACATGGCGCACACCGCCGTCGATCAATGCCTTAACGGCCAGCCGCGCCGCGTCTATAGAATCCAGGAAAGCCACCTGTCCATCTAACCGCATTCAAAAACCCCGGATTTGCACTCGGCGACGGATGCTGTCGCCGGAGTGCCCTATGTTGCGTCAGAGGCAACTGCGGGTCACCGGTGCGGCCCTATCCGTTGTCTGGTGCAAATCCGCCCGTGCGAATCCCTGCAGCGCGGCGTGGCAGCGGCGGAGCCGTGCCAGCCACCAGTCGCGCCGGTCCTCTGTGGCGGCGTAGCGATCCAGCAGCTCCGGATCCGCCGCAACGTCCCGTACGCCGATCCGGCCGGCCTCGGCAACCAGGGAACCGCGCACCACATCTCCGGCCATCAGCGAAACCGTGCCCAGACCGCAGGCGTACGGCAGTTCCGGCAGTGCCGCGGCCAGGGCCAGTCCGGCGCGGATGCCGATGGAGGTGTCCAGGGCGGAGCTGACGACGGCGGGCAGGCCGGCTTGGGCGACGATGTCCAGGGCGCGTCGCACGCCGCCCAGCGGAGCCACCTTGACCACGATCAGGTCCGCCGCACCGGCCCGCGCCACGGCGAGCGGATCGGTTTCCCTGCGCACGCTCTCATCCGCCGCGATCAGCAGCGGAATCCCGCGCTCCGCCAGGCGGCGGCGTACCGCGGCCAGGCCGTCGATGGTGGCAACCGGCTGCTCGGCGTACTCCAGCCCGAAGCCCGCCAGCCGGGTCAGCGCATCCATGGCCTGGTCCTGGGACCAGCCGCCATTGGCATCAACCCGGAGCGCGGCGTCCGGCAGCGCGGCGCGGACGGCCGCCACCCGTGCAACATCCTCGGCCAGCGTCTGCCCACGCTCGGCGACCTTAACCTTAACGGCCCCGATCCGGACCGGCGCGTTGCCGTCACGGGGAGCGGATTCGCCAAAGGCGGCCAGCACCTCGGGCACCCGATCCGCCGGCACCGCGGGAACGGTGGCGTTGACCGGGATACTGTCCCGCAGCGGCGCCGGGAAGCCCTCCCAGCCCGCCTCGATGGCGGCCCGCAGCCAGCGGGAGGATTCGCCGTCGTCGTACTCCGTGAACGGGCCGAATTCCGCCCACCCCGCCGGGCCCTGCAGCAGCAGCACCTCCCGTTCCAGCACGCCGCGGAACTTCACCCGCATCGGGACGGCCACCACGCGCGCGCCGGCCAACAATTCATCCACGGAAGGCAGCTGGGGCATGCCCTCACTCTACCGCCGGGCGCCGGGCCGTCGGCGGCCACCCAGCAAACTGTGGGAGCCTTGAAGGGATGACTTCCTCCGCCCCGAAGGCACCGCAGTTGCTCTCTGCCAAGTTGAAAGCGGCACCGCACGCCGCTTTTTTCCTGCTGTCCGCGGCCGCGGCGGTGCTGGGTCTGATCGGCACGTACCTGTTCTACGTCCGAACCTCCACTGGCCAGTACATCGACGAATCGGCCCTTGACGAGGCCGCCCATGCGCAGCGCGCGATCGGCAGCCCGGTGGCACATTTTCTCGACGCGCTCCCCGTCACATCGGTGGTGATAGCGGCCGCCGTCGTCCTGTTCGTCACGCTGATGCGGCGACGTTGGCGGGCGGCCGGCATCGCGGTCGGAGCGATGGCCGTGGCCAACCTGTCCACTCAGCTGATCAAGTACTCGCTGCCGGACCGGCCGGACCGGGGCATTGTCACGCTGGGCCTGAACTCGCTGCCGTCCGGCCACAGCACGCTGGCCGCGTCCTCGGCGGCGGCGGTTTTCCTGGTGGTCTCCCCGCGCTGGCGGCCGGTGGCGGCCTTTGTGGGCGGCAGCTACGCCGTTGTTTCCGGTATCTCGACGCTGATCAACCAGTGGCACCGGCCCTCCGACGTGGTCGCGGCCTTCCTGCTGGTGACTTTCTGGACCGCGCTGGCCGGTCTGGCGATCATGCGCAGCGGGAACAGCTGGAATGTCTGGGACGGCTACGGCGAGCACTGGGCCTCCTCGCGGCTGTGGCCGTTCCTTTCCGTCCTGGCCGGGGTGGGTGCCGCCGTGCTGGCGGTCGTGGTGCTCCGGCAGCTGACCCCGTCCGGCGGCGGCCACATCAGTACCACCAACTACTTCTGGGCCGGAGTCTCGCTGATCGTGATCTGCGGCTACCTGCTGACGGTGGCCGGCACGCTGCTCTTCGGCCTGGAGGCGCGGCGCCGGCGGGTCGTGCGCCAGAGCGTCCGACGGCGCTAGCCGGCTGTGCTGCCAGAGCGTCCGACGGCGCTACGGCAGGGCGCCCCCGGCAGCCGGGCGCCGGCCTGCACCTTTTCGCGGCGGCGACCTACCGCTGGTGGACCGGTAGGCGGCGCGGGATCCAATACCAGAGCACCGCCGCGGCAGCGAGCCCCAACAGACCGGTGGCGCCGATGCCGACCGCCAACGTCGCCAGCGCGGTAATGCCGGACAATAGGGCCGGCCCAGTGCAGCTGCCCAGGTCGGAAAAGAAACGCCAAATGCCCAGGAACTGCGCCCGTCCGGGTGAGGGTGAATAGTCCGCGCCCAAGGTCATCACCATCCCCGAGCCGATGCCGTTGCCGAAACCGATCAGCAGGGAAACCAGCAGCAGCGTGACGGCTCCATCGGTGAGCGGCATCAGGATCAGGGCCAGACCCATCAGCAGCATGGACGGAACGGCCACCCAGGTGCGGCCCTTGCGGTCCATGACCTTCCCCGCCGGGTAGAAGACCAGCATGTCCACCGCGCCGGAAAGCCCGTAGATCAGCGAGGTGGTCGTCGCGTCCAGGCCGAGGTTCTCTGCCCACAGCGGGATCACGGCCTGCCGCGAGGCACGGACGGCGCTCACCAGCAGCACGCCAACGCCTACGGTCAGGAACACGGTGCGGTGGCTGGTCATGATGGAACGCACGGTTGGTGCTGCCGCGGGCCGCCCGGGCGTGCCCTGGGGGTGGACCAGGTCGGGCAGCGTCCAGGCGACCGCACCGGCAACCAGGACCGCCCCGACGCCCACCCAATAGGAGCCCGCGAGTCCCATCAGATGGATGGCAAGGGCGCCGGCGAACGGGCCGACGAAGACGCCTATCCTCATGACCCCGCCCAGGGTGGACAATGCCCGGGCCCGGAAATACACGGGAACAGCCTCGGTCAGATAGCTTTGTCTGGCCAGGTTGAACACGGCGGAGGCGGCGCCAACCAGGAAAATCCCGGCGGCGAAGACCCAGATATTGGGCCCGAAGACGCACATCAGCATGCCCACCATGCTGAGCCCGGACGCGGCGACAATGGCCAGCCGTTCGCCATACCTGGCGGTCAGCACGGACGCCGGAATGTTGCTGACCAGCGAGCCGATGCCGAGCAGCGTCACGATCAGCGCGGCGGCGGCCACCGAGGCACCCAGGCTCCGCGCGCTCAGTGCAATGACAGGGAGGATCGCGCCTTCACCAAGACCGAAAAGCAATGACGGCCCAAACGCCGGTACGGCAATCTTCCACAGGCTGAATCCGGCTTGGCTATCCACATCGCTCACTCACCCCACTCTAGCCTCGCCCGATGGCCCAGAGCTCCGGCCGACAGCTCAACCGGAGCTCAACCGCGGCTGAACCATCCCGGCCGCGCGCCGCGCAATTGGAGTCCCGGTCAGGCCCCTCGGCGGTCCGTCCCGTGATGCGCCAAGGCGCTGGTTTCCTTCAGCCGGAGGATGAACCAGCGCGACTGGTCCGGCCCATAGGGGAGGATCGGGATGGCCTTGGTGGCGTCGTCGGGCATATCCCGGGTGGCCTGCTGGGCCTGCCGGACCGCCGTCGTCATGGTGTTGGCCATGGTGCGCACAAACTCGTCGTTGACGGGCTCGCCGTGGCCGGGAACCAGGAACTCGTAGCGGTGCCGCAGGGCGGAGAGCTGGCGCAGTGAGTTGGCCCAGTCCGCGGGGAAGGAATCCTCGAACGACGGGTGCGAGCCCTGCTCCACCAGGTCCCCGGAGAACAGCGTGGTCTCCGTTCCCACCAGCAGGTCGCCGTCGGTGTGACCGCGGCCCAGGTAGAACAGCGTGGCGGAGACCCCGCCCAGATCGATGATCACCGGCTGGTCCCGGACAATGGCGTTGGGCGTGACGATATGTGTGTTGGGTCCCTCCCCGGCTGCCATTTCGGGTTCGATGGTTCCCAGCAGCTGGCGTTGCTCCTCGCCGAACTCGGCGATTTCACGGACGGCATTCTCATGCGCCCAGAACTCCGTGACGCCGGCCTCGGCAAATACAGCGTTGCCGAAGAAGTGGTCGAAGTGCGCATGCGTGTTCACCACCACCAGCGGCAAAGCGGTGACCTCACGGACCGCCGCCAGGATCTCCCCCGCCTGCTCCGGTCCGCAGCCGGTATCGATCACCAGCGCGCGCTCGCCCCCGACCACCAGCCCGGTGTTCAGCGACGCCCCGGCCGTACTTAGGACGTAGTTGCCGGCCCCTACTTCGCGCCACTGTGCCATCAAATTTCTCCGAGTTCCTTCGCGTCCGCGCACTATCTTCTCAGTCCATTCTGCCCAAGTCTGCTCCGCGGCGCCGGACAAACGCGCCGCAACCGCTACAGGTCGGCCAGCACCGAGCCGGGATTCTCGATCGCATCCGCAATGTAGCGCAGGAAACCGCCCGCCGTGCCGCCGTCGCACACCCGGTGGTCGAAGACCAGGGTGAGCTCGGTGACCTTGCGGACCGCCAGCTGACCATCGACCACCCACGGTTTGTCGATGATGCGGCCAACGCCCAGGATCGCCACCTCGGGGTAGTTGATGATGGCCGCGGATCCATCGACGCCAAAGACGCCATAGTTGTTCAGCGTGAACGTCCCGCTGGTCAGCTCCGCCGGGGTGGCCTTGCCGTCCCGGGCGACGGCGGTCAGCCGGCGGATCTCCGTGTCCAGCTGCCGGGCGCTGAGGTTTTCGGCATGGCGGATGGCCGGCACCATCAGCCCGCGGTCGGTCTGCGCGGCGAAGCCCAGATTGACGCCGTCGAAGGCGACGATGTCGGTGCCCTCCGCGGTGGCTTCGACCCGCGTGTTCAGTTCCGGGAATTTGGCCAGTCCGGCGGTGACGAAGCGCGCGATGAAGGCCAGCAGGCCGGGAGTGGCCGTGGGATCGGCCCTCTTCAGCCGCTGGCGCATTTCCACCAGTGCGGTCGCGTCAACGTCCACCCAGACCGTCGCTTCGGGGATTTCACTGCGGCTGCGGCTCAGATTCGCGGCGACCGTCTTACGCAGGCCCTTCAGCGTGGTCCGGCCAAGCAGGCCCAGCCCGGTTTTGGGGTCGACGACGGCGGCGTCCGGCTCGGCTGCCGGGCTGGGGGCCGCCGCGGCGGGCACCGTCGGCTCCTTGGCCGGTCCGGCCAGCAGGGCCTCGACGTCACGGCGAAGGATCAGTCCGTGTGCTCCGGAACCGTCGATGACCGAGAGGGAGACTCCGTTGTCGCGCGCCAGCTTGCGCACCAGCGGTGAGATGACCTGGGGTGCCGGTCTCCGCGCGCTCGCAGGGCTGGCCTGGTCGGCCGTCGCGTCCCGGTGGTCGGCGGAGGCCGGCTGCGGCCGAGCAGAGACCCCCGCGTGTTTCCGCGGACGCGTCCGGCCTCCGCCCCCGTGGCCCGAGGTGCCATATCCGATCAGCACATTCCCGGATCCCTCCTCCGTCGTCTCGGCAGGCCCGGCCGCCGGGGCGGGCCCAGCCGGCGACGGGACGCCTGGGGAAGGCGGTTTCAATATTTCCGGGCCGTCCGCGGCCGACGCAATGTCGTTGCCGCCGTCCAGACGGCCCGCCGCCGAACCAGCCTCGACCGAGATCAGCGGCTTGCCCACATCGAGTGTCTGACCGGCCTCGCCGTGCAGCACGGCCACCACACCGGAAAACGGCGAGGGCACCTCCACCACGGACTTCGCGGTTTCCACCTCGGCGATCGGCTGGTCAACGCGGATCTCATCGCCCACCTTGACCAGCCAGTTCACCAGCTCGGCCTCGGTCAGCCCTTCACCCAGGTCGGGGAGCAGAAATACCTGCAAGCTCATCGGTCCTCCCACTGCAGCTCATCGACAACATCGAGGATCCGGTCGACGCTGGGCAGGAAATGCTGTTCCAGTTTCGGCGCCGGGTAGGGAATATCGAAACCCGTGACACGGCGGACCGGCGCAGCCAGCGAGTGGAAGCAGCGCTCCTGGACCCGGGCCACGATCTCGGCCGCAACCGAGGCGAAACCGGGGGCTTCGGCAATGACGACGGCGCGTCCGGTGCTGCGCACGGCGGCGCAGACGGTTTCGTCGTCGAACGGGACAAGGGACCGGACATCGATGACCTGGAGCGAGCGGCCCTCCTGGGCCGCGGCCTCGGCAGCGGCCAGCGCCGTCGGCACGGATGGACCGTAGGCGATCAGGGTCGCGTCGGTACCCTCGCGGGCGATCACCGCCTTGCCGATCGAGCTGGCCGGGGTCTCCGCGCGCTCCCGGAGCTCGCTTGGTCGACCACCGGAACCCGCCCCGCCGCCGTCGTCCGCCGTTGCCGCGTAAGGGGCACGCAGCGCGTCCAGATCCACCCGTTCCCTGGAGAAGTAGAGCTTCTTCGGCTCCAGGAAAACCACCGGATCCGGGCAGTTGATGGCGTCGCGCAGCATCGTGTAGGCGTCCGCCACCGTGGAGGGTGCCAGCACGGTCAACCCGGGAGTGTGCACGTAGTAGGCCTCGGAGGAGTCGCAGTGGTGCTCCACCCCGCCGATCCCGCCGGCGTAGGGAATCCGGATCACCAGTGGCAGCTTGACCTTGCCCTTGGTGCGGTTGGGCATCTTGGCCACATGGCTGACCACCTGCTCAAAGGCCGGATAGGCGAAGGCATCGAACTGCATCTCCACCACGGGCCGCATCCCGTTCATCGCCATGCCCACGGCCATGCCCATGATGCCGGACTCGGCCAGTGGAGTGTCGAAGCAGCGCTCCTCGCCGAAGCGCTTGGTCAGGCCGTCGGTGACGCGGAATACTCCGCCCAGTGTTCCGACGTCCTCACCGAAGACGACGACGGACGGGTCGGCGGCGAGCGCGTCCGCCATGGCCAGGGTCAGGGCCTTGGCGAACGTCAGGGTCTGCACGCCGGTGGGGGCGGCCTCGGCTGCCTGCCGCCCGGACAGTTCCGGGGCAGCTGCCGGCACCTCGGCCTTTTCCGAAACGGGCTTGTCTGAAATCGTGGTCATCGTTGGGCTCCTTCCGCGCTCTTGGCCGGCTGCCCGGCAGCGGCCCTGCTCAATTCCTCGCGCAGCATCTCCGCCTGTTCGCGCAGCTGCGGGGTCGGCTGGGTATAGACAAACCGGAACAGATCCTGCGGATCAACCTCCACCTCGCCGTTCAGTCCGTCGCGCAGCACGGTGGCAACGCGCTCGGCCGCGGCAGCCATCTCCTCCTCCACCGCCCCGGTCAGGGCTCCGGCGGCGGTCAGGTACGCCTTCATGCGCAGCAGCGGATCGCGCGGCAGCCACCGGCGGACCTCCTCTTCCGAGCGGTACCGGCTGGCGTCGTCGGCATTGGTATGGGACTGCATCCGGTAGGTGTGCGCCTCGATCAACGACGGCCCGCCACCGTTCCGGGCCCGGTCCACGGCGTGTCCGAGCACCGCGAGCAGCGCGGCCAGGTCATTGCCGTCCACCCGCTCGCCCGGCATGCCGTAGCCGATCGCCTTGTGCGCCAGGGACGGTGCCACACTCTGGTGGATCAGCGGCACGGAGATGGCGTACTGGTTGTTCTGCACAAAGAAGATCACCGGCACGTGGAAGACGGCGGCAAAGTTCAGCGCCTCATGGAAGTCGCCCTCGCTGGTGGCGCCGTCACCGCACAGGGCGACGACGACGGTGTCCTCACCTTTGAGCTTGGCGGCGTGGGCCACCCCGACGGCGTGCAGCAGCTGGGTGGCCAGCGGCGTGGACTGGGTGGCCACATTGTGCTCGTAGGGGTCATAACCGCTGTGCCAGGACCCGCGCAGCAACTCCATGACCTCCACCGGATCCACCCCGCGCGCCATCACGGCCACGGTGTCCCGGTAGGTGGGGAACAGCCAGTCCCGCTCTTCCAGGCACAGGGCCGCCGCCACCTGGCAGGCCTCCTGGCCATGCGAGGAGGGATAGACGGCCATCCGGCCCTGCCGCACCAGGGCGGAAGCCTGGTCGTTGACCCGCCGGCCCACCAGCAGCTGACCGTAACCGCGCAGCAGTTCGGCGGTTTCCGGCAGGTCGTAGGCCTCTTTGTAGCCGGGGTCCGGGACCAGTGTGCCGTCCGCGGCGATCAGCTGGACGGGCTGCGGCGATGGCAGCATGTACTCCTCCGGCCGGCTGGGGCTTTCGGCGTGTACGGTGTGTCCGCTGTGTCCGCTGTGTTCGCTGTGTTCGCTCACGGAATGCACCCTCCTGATGTCTGCGTTGATGATTGCGTTCCGGACCGCCGCAGCCGCAAGGGGCCGGACAGCCAAAGATGTTCTGTTATCCCAGTATGCGATCGGGCAACTATTCGTATCCAGTTCACGCGGGAACTCTGGAAAGTATCAGTTCAGTGCGTTAGTCTGGGAGACGAATTGTTACTGTGAGCTGGATTACGCTGAATTGTGATTGCGCTCAGCCTACAAAGGGTGGAAAACGAATGCCGGAGCAGATCCCCGCGGCGCTCGACGATGTTGACCGCCGCATCATCGCCGAGCTCACCCGCGACGGCCGCATGTCCGTGACCGCGGTGGCCGAGAACGTGCACATCTCCCGCGCACACGCCTACTCCCGCATTTCCAGGCTCACCAGCGAGGGCATCGTGACCAAGTTCACCGCACTCGTGGACCCGATCAAGGCCGGGTTGAAATCCTCCGCCTACGTCACTTTGAAGGTGCGCCAGCACTCCTGGCGGGAACTGCGCGAGAAGCTGCGCGCCATCCCGGAAGTCCACCACATTGCCCTGGTGGGCGGCGATTTCGACGTGATCCTGCTGGTCCGCGCCGTGGACAACGTTGACCTGCGCCGGGTCATCTTCGACCAGCTGCAGTCCATGCCCGGAGTGCTGGACACCCAGACGTTCCTGGTCTTCGAGGACATGGACGCCCGCTGATGAGTGCGGCTTTCCGGCACGGCGGCTGGGGTCTTGCTGGAGTCGATGGCTGCTTTATGGATTCCGCATCATGATTGTGATCCTCGTGGTGACCGCCCCGATCGGCCTCCTGATCGCCCAGTCACGAGCCGGCTGATTCCGCCGGCGCTCAGACCGTCCGGCCGCCGAAGACGGGCCTGCGTTTCTGCTGGAACGCCGCAAAACCCTCGGCGTAGTCGGCGCTGCGGCACAGTTGCGCCTGGGCCTCATTTTCCTGCCCGACGGCGGCCCACAGTCCCAGCCGCTGCTCGCGGATCGCGGCCACCAGCTTCTTGCTGGCCTCGAACGCTCCGGTAGCGCCTTGCGCCACGCGGGCGACCGTTTCGCGGGTCCGCTCCAGCAGCTCATCAGCGGGCATCGCGCGGCTGAACAGGCCGGAGGCCACCGCGTCGGCTCCGCTGATCAGTTCCGCGGTGTAGATCAGGTCCAGCGCGCGGTGCATGCCCAGCCGTTCGGTGAACAGCCAGTGCCCGCCCGAATCCAGGGTGGCGCCAAGGTTCGCGAACGGTGATCCGATCTTTGCCGAGTCCGCGACGTACACCACGTCGGTGGCCACCAGCAGCCCCAGGCCCACGCCCAGGCAGGCGCCCTGCGCGGCGGCGAAGGTGGGCGCCGGAAACTCGCTCATCTTTTTCAGCAGCGGGGTCACCAGGCCACCCAGGTAGGCCATGGCGTCGTCGTTTTCCGGGGTCACCGCCGAGATGTCCCGGCCCGCGCAGAACGCGCGTCCCTCGCCCCGCAGCAGCAGCGCCCGGACCTTTCCCTCCGCGGCGGCGGCGGCAGCGTCGTCGTACGCCTGGCCCAGCTCCGCGAGGGCTGCCTCATCGAGGGCATTCAGTTTGGCCGGGGCGTTGAGGAGAATCTCGGCAACATTGTTTTCGATGGAGAGTTCGATCATCGGCGTTCCTTCGGTATGGGTCTGGACAGGCTCGACCGGCGGGGCGCCCGTCCAGCGGGCCAGCGGACCCGCGGGTCAGACGTCGTAGTCGACGCTGACGGCGGGGCTGGTCGGATGGGACTGGCAGGTGAGCACGTAGCCCTTTTCCAGCTCCTCCGGCTCCAGGGCGTAATTCTCCGTCATTTCCACCGTGCCGGAAACCAGCTTGGCGCGGCAGGTGCCGCACACGCCGCCGGCGCACGCGAAGGGTACGTCCGGGCGGACCCGCAGCGCGGCGTTGAGGATGGATTCGCGGGCGTGCGTGGGGCTGGCCACCTCGCCCTGCAGTCCGTCCAGCTTGAAGGTGATCTTGTAGGTCTCGCCCCCGGCACCGTCACCGGCGGGCACGGAGCGGCCGGCCTGCCCCTCCGGACGGTCCGGGCGGCCGGTACTGAACAGTTCAAACCGGATCCTGGCCGAGTCCACACCCCGCTCGGCCAGAGCGTCACGGCAGAGCTGGACCAGCTCGAACGGCCCGCACAGGAACCACTCGTCAATGTCCTCGGCATGGATGGCGGATCCCAGCAGCATCCGCAGCTTCTCCGCGTCGATGCGCCCGGTCATCAGCGGGGCTATCCTCTGCTCGCGGGAGAGCACGTGGTGCAGCGCCAGCCGGGCCGGGTATTTGTCCTTCAGGTCCGCCAGCTCCTCCAGGAACATCACGTCCATGGCGGCCTTGTTGGCGTAGATCAGGTCGAAGCGGGTGTCCGGGTTGCCGGCCAGCAGGGTCCGGACAATGGCGATCACCGGGGTGATGCCGGAGCCGGCGGCGATGGCGACGAAGTTCCCCGCGGCGCCGGCCATTTCCTCCGGGTGGTTCATGCTGTTCATGACGTTGCGGGAGCTGCCGTGCTTGGAGATGAAGGCGCCCTCCGGGCTCATCACCTCCAGCACGTCGCCGGGCTTCAGTTCCGCATTGGCCCAGGTCGAGAACAGGCCACCCAGATCGCGTTTGATGGCCACCCGGATCTCGGAGCTGCCGTCGGCAAACTGCACCGGTTCGGCACAGATGGAGTAGCTGCGGCGGATCTGCTGCGGCCGGCCCGCCTCGTCCGGCAAGCTGGTGCGCAGGGCCACGTACTGTCCGGGCAGGTAGTCGAATTGTCCGGCGAGCTCGACCGGCACCGCGAAGATGGCCTCCACGGCATCCTCGGTCAGCCGGCGGACGCCGGAGACGGCCAGCGGATGGAAGGATGCCCGCCGGCGGGTGGTTTCGGCGGCGGTCTCGGTCGCTGAGGGTTCGGACACAATCATCAGAGCACCTTGAAGTAGTCGAAGGGTTCCTTGCAGTCCTGGCAGACGTAGAGCGCCTTGCAGGAGGTGGAGCCAAAACGGGTGAGTTCCTTCGTGTTCAGCGAGGAACACTGCGGGCATTTGACCTGCAGGGCCAGCCGGACCGGACCGCTGTGGCCGCCGGCGGCGGAGTGGCCGGTGGGCGGGGCGATGCCGTATTCGGCCAGTTTGGCCCTGCCGGCCTCGCTCATCCAGTCTGTGGTCCAGGCCGGCGAGAGCACCAGCCGGACCTGCACGCTCGGGTAGCCGGCGGCGTAGAAGGCCGTCAGCAGATCGTCCCGGATGGCGTCCATCGCCGGGCAGCCCGAGTAGGTGGGCGTGATGGTGACCTCGACGGCGGGCCGGGGGCCGCCGTCGTCGGACAGCCGGACGCCGCGCAGGATGCCAAGGTCCTCGACGGTGAGCACCGGGATCTCCGGATCGCAGACCGTTGCCGCAATGGCCCAGGCCTGCCGCTCCGGTGTCTGGTCCCGGCCCGGTCCGGGCGCGGCGGGGCGGATCACGCCCGGCCCGTTAGGCTCCGTCATTTGGTCCAGCATCGTCACCACGTCGCCCCCGGATGCTCCCGGGCCAGCACCTGCATCTCGGCCAGCAGGTAGCCGAGGTGCTCCGAATGCCGGCCGCGCCTGCCGCCACCCGGAGCGGCGGCGACCTGCGGCACCTCCAGCTCCGCCTCGGCCAGCACCTGGCCGGTGAGACGGTCAAAATCATCGCGCAGGGATGAAGGCACGACGGCGGCGTCCCCGAGCCGGGCGGTCAGCTCGTCGTCGTCGAAGAGCTCCTCGACGTAGGGCCAGACCAGCGTCAGTGCGGCGGTCATCCGGCGGCGCGACTCGTCCGTGCCCAGCGCCAGGCGCAGCACCCACTGGGCACTGTGGTCCCGGTGGTAGTCCACTTCCTTGACGGCCTTGGCCGCGATCGCGGCCAGCGTGGCGTCCGTGCAGGTGGTCAGCCGGCGGTACAGCTCGAACTGGTAATACGAAACGATGAACTGGCGGGCAATGGTGACGGCGAAATCACCGTTGGGCTGTTCGAACAGGTGCGCCGAGCGGAACTCGGGTTCCCGGCGGAAGTAGGCCAGCTCATCCTCGCTCCTGCCCCAGGCCGCGCCGGCGTAGGTCAGGAAGGAGCGCGCGTGACCGAGCTGGTCCAGCGCAATGTTGCCCAGCGCCACGTCCTCTTCCAGTTCCGGGGCCCGCGAAATCCAGTGACCCAGCCGCTGCGCCAGGATCAGCGCGTCATCCCCCAGCCGGAGCGCGAATTCGGCGACGTCCTCGGATGGTTTCGCCGTGCCGCGCTGAACTTCCAGGGCTATGTCCTCGGGACGCAGGGCGTTTCCGGGCGTGATGCGGGTGGCTGTTGCGGCGCCGTCGCCGCTGGCACCTGCGCCGTGCACGCCGACGGAAATGGCGCCGTGGCCTTCGCTGGCGTCACTGGCGTCACTCTCGGTGGGCGTCATAGGTGCTTCACCCCTTCGCTCTTCACGTAGTAGGTGGCGTGCCGGTAATCCTTGCCCTGGGGCGATTCGAAGAAGGAGCCCTTGGCATCGGGGTCGCTGGCCGCGATGGCGTCCGCGGGAACAACCCAGATGGACACGCCCTCGTTCCGGCGGGTGTACAGGTCGCGGGCGTTGCGCAGCGCCATGGCCGCGTCCGGCGCATGCAGCGAACCGGCGTGCACGTGCGAAAGCCCGCGGCTGGAGCGGACGAATACCTCCCACAGCGGCCAGGCGCCCGTTTTGTGTTCCGTAGTACTGGAGTCGGTGGGTGGGGCCACGCCGGCGAGGGACCCGCCGCGAGCTTGCGAGCTGTGGGAGTCGGTGGGGATCATGCCGCGACCTCTTTCTGTGCCATCTTGTGCGCGTAGGCGGCCGCGGCTTCGCGGACCCATGCGCCGTTTTCATGCGCCTCGCGGCGGCGTTCCATCCGCTGTGCATTGCACGGGCCTCGCCCGGCCAGGACTTCCTTGAACTCATTCCAGTCCAAGGGACCGTGCTCCCATTTCTTGGTTTCCTCGTTGAAGCGCACCTCCGGGTCCGGCAGCGTCAGCCCCAGCACCCTGACC
>JALYYI010000268.1 GCA_030946705.1 Actinomycetota bacterium
TGTGTTTCGTCAAGTTGAAGTAGGCCATTTCAGCGCTAAGAATTAGGCCACGTCGGCTCGTTTTTGGTCCATTTCAGCAGTTGGCTATTTCATGAGGGCATTTTTGACCCGGTAGGACTCGCCGCGGAACTGCAGAAGTCGCCCGTGGTGGACCAGCCGGTCGATGACGGCGGCAGCCATGTTGTCGTCTCCGAACACGGTTCCCCATCGGGAAAACTCCAAATTTGTTGTGATGATCAGGCTTCGTTTCTCGTACCCGTCCGCGATCACCTGGAAAAGTAGCCGGGCTCCTTCGATGTCGACCGGCAGGTAGCCCAGCTCGTCAATCGCCAGGAGCTGGTTCTTGGCCAGGGAGGCGAGTTCCTTGTCGAGGCGGTCCTCGTCCTTGGCGCGGCGCAGCATCATGACCAGGGCGGAGGTGGTGAAGAACCTGGCGGGGATGCCCTGCCGGCAGGCAGCTGCCACCAGGGCGGATGCCATGTGGGTCTTGCCCGTGCCCACGTCGCCGTAGAGGACCAGGTCCTGGGCCCGGTTGATGAACTCCAGGGATTCCAGGGGTCCGCGTCCGTAGTCCTCTGGGAACCTGACATTGGTGTAGTCGAATCCGGTGAGTGTTTTCATGGCCGGGAGTCTTGCGGCTTTCAGCAGCCGTTGCCGCCGTGATTCGAGCCGGGATTCGTGTTCGGCCAGCAGGACGCCGTGGAGGTATTCGCGTTGCTTCGGGGTGCCTTTCTCGGCCCAATCGGTCAACACGCTGCCGGTCAAAGAGGCGTGCTTGCCCGCTTCGAGGATGTCCTGGACGGTGACCGGATTCATGCGACTTCTCCCGTGGCGGTGTTCAGGGTGGTGAAGGTGTCATAGACGCTCAGGTCCACGTTGGCTGCCGGCGGTTCGGTGCCGTCGGCCAGGCGACGGGCCAGCATGCCCAACATGGCCATGTCCGGGGCATCCCCGCGCTGGATCAGGGTGTCGGCAGCGGCCACCGCGGCATCGAATCCCGCCGCCGACGAGGCAGCGTCCACCGCGTTAAGCAGCCGGCGCCGATCCGTGGCCGTGGCCCGGTCCACCCAGTCACGCACGGGGTCCGGGACCAGTGCCCGCAACGGCGAATGGGACCACGCGCCGGGCTTCGTCACGAGCAACGGCAGAAGGGATGCCGGTTCGAAGATCGTCTGGGCCTGCTTGCCGAAGACGCGTGGGAACGTGCGGACAGGTTCGGAATGCTCATCCAGGATCTGCACCTTCTCATGTCCCAACCCCACAGTGAGCAGCCGCCCGTGGAAGGAAGCCCCCGCCGCGTAGGTGTTCCCGTCAATGAGCAGGTTGCCGGTCTTGTCGGCCTTGAACGACTCGTAGCGCACCGCATCGAAACCGATTCCAGGCAGCTCCATGGAGGCGGCCACGTCCTGGGCGAAGAGCTCCCCCAGGGGAAGGCCCTTGCGGTAGTGCATGGTGGTGGCCAACGCGTCGCAGCGCGCCATGAGGGCCTTGTTGAGCCCCTCCAAGGTCGCGGCCTCCGGCTCGGGGACCATGAAGTTCCGGCGCAGGAACCCCACCGCGTTCTCCACGTTGCCCTTCTCGTGGCCCGAGTATGGATTGCAATAGCGTGACTCGGACCTGTAGTGGAGTTTGAAGGCGCCAAACAGCTTCGTCTCGCTCACCCGGGTTCCCACCCGGTTCCCGATGCCCGTGGCGTTGTCGAACACCATGTGCCGCGGGGCTGCCCGAATGTGCTCAAACACCCTCCGCAGCCCGTGGCAGACGCATTCGGCGGTCTCGCCCCTGTACGCCTGGACGAAACGCATGTTCGAGAACGGGAAGGTCACCACCAGGATGTGCAGGACCTGCCGGATCCCGGCAATGATGGCCTCGGCCTGGCCAAAGTCGACCTGCACGGTGCCGGCAGGCCAGACCAGTTCGGTGAAACCCTCACCGGGCTGCCGGTGGGCCGCCAGCCATTTCTTCACGTTCCGTTGGACCGGTGAATAGGTGCCGGTGAAACCGTGCTCGTCCACGAGCCGGTCGAAGATCCGCTTGGCCGTGTGCCGCTGCTTGCGGTTCCGGCGCTGATCCTCGATGAGCCACCCCTCAATGATGTGTTCGAACCCGGTCAGCACCGAGCCCCCTGGCCGTGCCAGCGGTGCCCGCGGCGCCGGAGAGAAGTCCGCGTGCTCGGCGTACTTGGCCGCCGAGCTTCGGCTGACGCCAAGCCTGCGGGCGATCTCCCGCACCGGGACTCCCTGGGAGTCGAGTCTTCTGATATTTTCTTGAACGGACATGGGTACCGTCATCTGCTTTCCAGCCCTTCCGGCGCATACGCTTCGCAATGGCAGCGCCGTAAGGAACTTATCTGGCTGTGGCGGGCCCATGTTCCCAACTCTCTGGATACGGGCCCGGGCCACCGGGTGATTTCTATCTCCAAGCCAGCCCCCGAAACCTGATTCCGGGATGAAATGACTGGCCTGATTCTTACCGCTCTTCTGGCCTGAAACGAGCCACCAACTTGGCTCAAATTCCTGGCTAAAACGGCCTACAGATAGTCGATCACACACAACAGGGTCCAGGAGTTCTTGCGTTCCTCATCCGAAAGGAGACCGCGCACGTATCCCACCGCATTGCGGCGAGGCTCGGAACGGGCAAAACGGTGCCCGATCAACTCA
>JALYYI010000272.1 GCA_030946705.1 Actinomycetota bacterium
ATCTTCGGAATTGCAGTGTTCGTCTTCCTCCCTCTCCTTTTCTGGGCGCTGGCTGTCGGGACAACGCGCTTCAATGGGTCGCATATGGCGCGGACGCGCGCAGCCTTTCCTGGCCTGCTTGTCCTGCCAGCTGGCTGGGCGTGGTTCATGGTGCCCCCGCTGCGTTCATGGCCGTACAAGCGCGTCGCCCAGGCGGGGCACATCGGCTTCCTTCTCGTGGCTGATGAACAGCATCTAGCCGTGTACCGCAAGCGATTCCGGAAGGGGTACGTCCTCGCAGGACAGCTGCCGTGGGGCAGCGTGCGGTCGATGGGGGAAATCCCCTCCACTGGGGCAGGCGACGAGCCTGGAACGAAGGTGCTCGCTCTCGAGTTGGACTCCAAGGGAAGCGATCTTTCGGATCGCCTTGAGCTGTACCTTTGCGCAGACGACGTCTCGATCCTGGCTGGCGCTGAATTCGATGAAGCGAAAGGCCGGCTCGAGAGCGTGCGAGCCGCCGCCCGAAGATGAGACCCACTTGGAGCGAACAGACAAGCGTCCGGTGAGGGATCCGCCATCGGAACTCCTCAGCCGTCCCGGTGAACGTTCCCTAAACGGAACGGCAAAACCGCCATTTCAAGCTGCGATTTAACCGCCATTCCGGGTTAACCCGGGGTTTTCATAGTTGTGGCGGCCTGAGGGCGTGTTAATCGACGAAAGGCGCTTCTGAGCTGGGAAAATAGTGTTATCGACGCACTGTTCCACCGGCTGAAAGAAGCACCTTTCTGATGTCCCAGATTAGCCCAATTTTCCCTCCTGTTCGTGTTGCCACGACGGGCCAGTCGCTGGTCTCCCACGCAGGCCTGAATGTGGTGACGTCCTTCGTGGATGCGCTCGGTTTCCGTGGCCTGTGTGAGGACAGGTTGGGACAGTTCGTCCCGGCCGGTGCCAGGCACCGTCCGGCCGGGATTCTGGGCCCGCTGGCGGTGATGCTGACCGGCGGGGGAGAGCATGTCTCGGACCTGGATATTCTGCGCGCCGGTGCCGGCGTGTTCGGGAAGGTTCCTTCCAACGCGACGCTCTCGCGCTTCTTCGAACGCACGGTGGCCAATCCTGATCTCTTCGCTTACGGCTTCGCCACGTTGACCCGCGAGCTGCGCTCCAGGGTGTGGGACGCCGCCGGGGACCGGAATCCGGCCCTGGCCGCCAGCGCCGTGGACCCGCTCATCATCGACCTGGACGCCACACTCGTGACCGCGCACAGCGACAAGGAACAGGCCGTGGGCACGTACAAGGGCGGGTACGGGTTCGCACCCTTCATCGCCAGTGTTGACTACGGTGCCGGCAATGGCGCCGGGGAGATCCTCTCCGCGATCATGCGCCCGGGCAACGCCGGAGCTAACAGCGCCGATGACCACATCCGCGTCTTCACCGCCGCCATCGAACAACTCCCCGAGGCGTTCTTCGATGAGCACTCAAACCTGCTCGGGGAGAAGGTTTTGGTGCGCACCGACAGTGCCGGAGCCTCCCGGAAATTCCTGAAGTACCTGGCTTCGCTGGGTCTGCAGTTCAGTGTCTCCTACCCGGTTCCGGTGATGAAGGCCCACATGGTCGGATGGATCAACGACAAGCAGCACTGGCAACCGGCCCTGGACCAGGCAGGCAACGAGCGCACCGACGCATGGGTCATCAACGCCACCGACGTCCTCGGGCTCACGGACTACCCGGAAGGGACGAACCTGTACCTGCGCGCCGAACCGCTGCACCCCGGAGCGCAGGCCACCTTGCTCGATACCGACGGGCACCGGGTGACCGCGTTCCTGACCAACTCGCCGCGCTGGGACGCCCCGTTCCTGGACGCCAGGCACCGGGCCAGGGGCCGCTGCGAGAACCGGATCAAGACATTGAAGAACACCGGGCTGGGGAAATTGCCCTTCTATGACTTCCAGGCCAACCAGGCCTGGGCGAACATTGCAGCGCTGGCCATGAACCTTCTCTCCTGGCTGCAGCTGGCCATGCTGCCCCACGGACACAAAGCCCGCGGGTGGGACGTCAAACGGTGGCGCTACCGGCTCTTCGCTACCGCCGGGAAACTCATCACCCGCGCGCGGCGAACCTGGCTGCTGCTCCCGGACCGCTCCCCGGAAGCCGGCACCATCACCACAATCCTGGACAGCATCAAAGAGCTGAAAAACATCCGCCGAAGACAGCTGCCAAAACCGGCCTGAATCCCCAGAAGCCGGTCCCAGCGACCACAGCGCAAGCCCCTCGGAGACGTGGAACCCGACGCCCAACCAGCGACCCCCGGGCCCCTTCAGCACGCCCAAATGCGCAAATTCAGCCCGGCAGGAAATCGAACGACGAACCGACCACCCGCCGAACCATCATGAAAAATCCGGGCTAACAAAGGGCTACCTTGACTGGATCCCGTGGCGCTTTAAGGCGTATTTGTACGCCTCGTCGTTAAGTCTGATATCGCCGACAGCCACCACGGTCACCGGATCGCCACTCA
>JALYYI010000005.1 GCA_030946705.1 Actinomycetota bacterium
GAAACAGTGGCCCCGTCCGCATCCGATCATCAGCACCTTGGCCACAATCACCAGTTTGCAAGGGCCAATGCGACGGACGCCGCACGGGTTGCAAGACGGCGTGCCAACTGGGTTCTAATGGCCATCCTGGTTCCCCTTGCGGTCCTGACGCTGGCCGGTTTAGTGCTCCTGTGGCCTGCCGGCGGCAGGGGAAATGTAACCGTCAGCAACCCCTATGCGTCGGCCCCGGACGCCAAGTTTGAGACGGGAACCGTCCAGCGGGTCAACCTGCAGGACTGCCCTTCCTCGGCAGCCATGGTCGCGGCCGGAGGCAAAGCAGAACAGTGCCTGGTGGCCTACACCGCACCGGATTCGGGTGGCCCGCTGGCTGCAGTGGAAATCACCAAGGAAGTTGCAAAGTCCCACGGTGTAAAGGGCGGTGATCGGATCCGTTTCCTGGACCTCTCCAATTTGCCCCAGCTAAGCGGGGCGCCCTACATCTTCATTGACTTCCTGCGCACCGTTCCGATTGTTTTCCTGGCACTCCTGTACGCCGTCGTCGTGATTGCTGTCGCACGGTGGCGCGGCCTCAGGGCGATACTTGGCCTGGTCGGCGCATACGTCATGCTCGCCCAATTCATCCTTCCGGCCCTGCTGGCCGGTAAACCCCCGCTGCTCGTGGCCGTCACCGGGGCAGCCGCCATAATGTTCGCCGTTCTGTACTTTGCACACGGCGTATCAGCGCGGACATCAACCGCCCTTTTAGGCACCCTCTTCGGCCTCATCGTCACCGCATTGCTCGCCGCATGGGCCACGGACGCCGCCTACCTGACCGGGCTGGGGGATGAAAACACCTACCAACTCGTCAACGTTTCGGACAAGCTCTCGCTCTCAGGAATCGTCTTGTGCGGGCTCATCATCTCCGGACTTGGTGTGCTCAACGATGTGACCATTACCCAAGCCTCGGCCGTCTGGGAAATGTATGAACTGGCGCCGGGCACCCCGGCCCGCGAGCTATTCCGGTCGGCGATGCGCATAGGACGGGACCATATCGCCTCGACCGTCTATACAATCGCGTTTGCTTCCGCCGGTGCCGCGTTGCCTGTTTTGATTCTGGTTTCCCTCTATGACAGGTCTCTGCTGGACACTCTGACCAGCGGCCAGCTGGCGGGCGAGGTCATCAGGACGCTCGTTGGATCAATAGGGCTCGTGTTGGCCATACCGATCACCACCGCGCTGGCCGTCCTTGTCGTCAAGGCTGTTGGGCGCCAGCAGACGTTCGATTCACCCCAAAGACCTGCCGTTGCCCCAGCTGAAGACAAGATCCTTCTCTGAGCTCCCGTCAGCCAGCCAAGGCCCCGGCTGCTCGCCGCACTGTCACTGCGGGGACTCCTTTACCTCGACCAGTCTGCGTTTCTGGATGGACCGACGCGCACTCGCCGCGACGGCGGTTGCCAGCATGATTCCGAATCCGCAGACTCCGACGATGAATAGTGTGGAGACCCACGCCGGTGCACGCTGCGGCGATGATGTCTCGACGGTACTGACGACAACCCACCAGTAAGCCACCGTAGCGCCGATCCAGATAATCCCCGCAACTGCCGCCACCCACATCAGCAGTGCCATCCCGGAACGCTTCAAGTCGTAGGACATGGACACCGCTATCAGGACCGCTCCAGCCAGGGCTATTAGCTGAACTCCGAAGACAAATGGACCCACGAGCAACCCGGCCAGGACCGACAGCACCCCGATGAGGACCAGCCGCCTCAACCCAAGCGGCATGCGGACGTGCGCCTGCAATGCAGGGGATCCGCCTGGGATACTAGGCATATTGCTCCTTGCGTGATCGGGTGCAGCGTCGAAGGCACGTGAGACTTGCGACAAATTCGGTGCCAACTGAGGATACAGCACCTCGGACAGGTAGGGTCGCCGTCAGCACCCGACCTGCCGACCATTACCGGGACTGGTTGGCCAGCAGTGAGAACATTTTCTCACTGCCCCACCTTGGCTACGCCGGAGCAAACGGACTCAATCGATTTGGACCCGATGTTTTCAATTTCGGCCGGTAACCGCGCTACAGGATGTTTAGTTTGAGTGTGTCTGTGAGTGGCAATAGCTACAAGCCTGCACACGCGGACCGGACCCTCAGACCTTTCGGCTATGGAAGAGCTTGATCCGTTCCGCATCTCCTTACGGGCCCGGGTCCGGTCTCCCGACACGTCGTAGGCGATCGAGGGGCGGAACCAGTAAAGCCAGTCCTCCGGCGCTTCCTCCGCCTCCCTGAGGAGTTTCAAACGCCGTTGCTCTTGCCCCAACGGCGGCCCTCCGAACCAGCCCGCCTGTGGTCACGGTGGGCAAGGCAAGGAAAAACACCGTCACGGCTCAAGGCGACGGCGCGGGGTCCTGGGTGTTTTGGACACAGTCGCTGGCGGGGCCGGAGACGTTGTGATACCCGGGGATGCAATCAACGATCCGGTCAGAATGTGGCTGTGCTACAAGTACGGCCACGATGATGGCCGCGGTCGCCAGGATCAGGCCGGCAAGGACGAGCACCTTAATGTTGGAAAAGCGGTCGGACCATCCCATCACTGCCTCCCATGCAACGAAATAACGGGCGTGACAATTGTCACGTCAATCATCAGGCACTGCAATCAAACAGTCGCCCGAGGTTGCCCTTTCAATTTGTGCGTTCCCGGCACCCATGGACTTATCCCATTTCCCCAATCACAATCCCCTACCTTGTATCGCTTACGGCGCCGGAGGCGGGTGCTGTTGCGGGTGGGTGTTGGCTTCGCCCTGGATGCCGACGGTCTTCGCGAGAAAGTTCCAGCCTGCGGAACTCAGGGTGTGCCAGGCTGCATGGACTTCTCTCGCAGGGGCCGCGGCAGCCATTGTCTCTCCCCGGTCGAGCGCGGCCGCTAGTCGTGCGGCGGCGTCGGCGAACGATTTCGCCCGTGCCCGGAGTTCGTCTGGCCAGGGGATGGCAGCGACCGCGATCCGGGCGTTGTGCGTGTGGCTGGACCAGGACGGGTCGATGGTCGGCGTTGCGCCGCCGAGTGCCATATCGATGCCATGGAAGCCGGCGCTGTCGATGTGGGAAAGGACGGCGATCATGCCGACTGTTTGCGTGGCGGTTTGGGTGCCCGGATTTCGATGAGGATTCATGGTCTCTCCTTGTGGGGTTGGCGCGGGAGCCGTGCGGAATCGGTCCCCTTGGACTGTGGGACAGCAGCCGCTGGGGTGTCTAGGGCGAAAGGACGGCGCGCTTGCGGTCTTGCTTCTGTTTCCTGGCGTTCTTGCGAAATCCATATCTGGTCCTGCCCCGAGGTTTGTACACCGACAGGACCATGACGACCAGCAATACCAGCAGGCCGCCGCCGGCGGCCGTGACGAGTTGGATCCGGTCCCCGCTAAGGTCGTTGGCGGTCAACGTCGTTTTTGCCGCTGCGTTCGCGACGCGGACGGTAACCTGCATGTGGACGATGAGAACCGCGGTGGCGAATATGGTTATCAGGAATTTCATCCAGACCCAATAGTGGCGCAGGAGACCCCACTCTGTGCCCAGTGACGAAACAACCCCGGTCAGCAGTGCGGCGAGGGCCAAGGGGACGACGGCAAACCATCCGGTTACGTTCATCGCAAGGTAGACGGCGCGCACGGTCTGGGAATCCTGGCTGATAAGACCTTCGACGGCGAGGACAAGGAAGCCCACGACTGCGCCGATCCAGCCGACTGAGAACGTGATGTGTGCGGTGAGCGCGAGTCTGCGCAGCTGTGGCTTCATACGCATCAATGGCCCATACCGACGCCCATGGCTCTCTCGACTAGGTGCGCTCCGACGAAGATCACAACCAGGACGAGGATTACGATCCCGAAGACCTTGACCCATCGTGGCCGCTCCGGAGGAGGAGCACCATTTGTTCCCCGCCGACGCTCGCCGTTCAGGGCACGGTCCGCCAGGTGGCTGTCCTGTTCCGGATGTTTCTCGCTCTTTTCATTCACGCCATCAGTTTACGAGACACTGCGTATAGGTCAAGTCATCGTGTCTTGCTGGCAGGGGTGAGGACGGAATATGGTTGCAATGTGCCAAAGCTATGGAACGAAACGATCGAGGCCCACCGTCGTGCGGTGTTCGAAGCGATCCTGGACACAACGTGGAGGCTTGTCGCCGAACAAGGCCTTCGGGCCGTAACCATGTCGCAGATCGCCGAAGAATCAGGAATCGGTCGGGCCACGCTGTATAAGTACTTCCCGGACGTCGAAGGAATCCTGCACACCTGGCATGAACGTCACATTTCCGCGCATCTGAAAGGTCTTACCGAACTCCTGGACCAAACCCCTGAGCCGGGTCGTCGTCTTGAAGCAGTGCTGGAAGCATACGCGTTCATCTGCCAGCACCGCGGCGGCGAGCTTGGTGCGCTTCTCCATCAGGAGGAATACATCACGGGAGTAAAGCAGCAACTCACGGATCTGATCAGCGGCGTGCTCGCCGAGGCCGCACAGCGCGGTGAAATCCGCGCTGACGTTGAGCCCCAAGAACTGGCCAGATATTGCCTCCACGCCCTCGCCGCAGCCAGTTCGCTGGCTTCAAATGCCGCCGTCCACCGCCTGATCGAGGTCACAATGGCCGGCTTACACGCTCCGGGACTCTCCGGCACCTACCGTCGCGGCGCCCACCGTCACGACGCCCATAGGGGCGGGGGCACCCAGTAGCGCAGCGCCCGAACGTCCGTCACAGACTGTCAAGAGCTAAGACAATGGTGCGGCCATACGGGCACGACCCAGACGTTGCCATCGGGACTTAAGGCCCTTGAAACTTTTCTCCGCCACACATAACTTCTACATAGGCGTCCATGTCGGCGCATCCAAGCGTGACTAGGGTGGGCTTCATGAATCGGACAGTGAACAACTTCCTGAATATCGCTGACCGCTCGGGCTCCGATCGGTACCGCCGACGTGCGGCCAGATTTAGACGACGCAGCCTGGTGGGCTTCCTTGTGGTGTTCCTGAGCGTCACTCTGGTCGGCCAGCCAGCTTGGGCGCACGGTGGACAATCCCCTACCGAGGGCTACGTGATGGTACAGCAGGCGCTCAGTTACCTGGTCAACGAACCCTCCCCAGCTGGCACCGCTGAAGCCCTGACGAAGGTGGATGCGGCACTCGCCGCTAAAGATCAGGACGGGGTCGCCGTTGCGGAAGTACAACAAGCCAAAACGGACCTCATGAATGGAAACACCCAGTCTGGCCGAGCCCTTCTCCAAGGATCCATCGCAGAAGCGGCAGCGGCGCTGAAGCCGGCGGTGGGTGAAGAGACCGGAACTACCATCATGGTGGCCCCGTTTGTGTCTGGAGGGTCACTCACCGTCACGGACTGGGTCTTCCTTGTGCTCTCGGTGCTTGTCGCAATTGGCGGCACCATCCTCGCAGTGCGGTTCCGTCCGCCTGAGGGCATGCGGGATTTGCGCCGCGACATCCTCGGAGCTGAAGGCCTCCGGCATCAATCCTCGCAACTCAAATCTAACGGACGTGACAACGATGCCCTCTGAACTCGTCGACGATGCTCCCGTTTCGCCAACCCCGGAATCTCCCACCTGGATTCGAAAGGCCCGGGATGCGATCGATGAGCGCATGGGCATCTCAGCGCTCGCCTACCCGGTGCCCGAGCACGGCAACCGGTTCGCGTGGACGCTCGGCGGGATCACCGCCATAAGCTTCGTGCTGCTCATCGCGAGCGGAATCGTGCTCGCCCAGTTCTACGCCCCTGTGCCGGAACTGGCGAATCAGTCGATTCGCAACATCCAATCAAACGACTGGGGGGGGTTAGTTCGAGGGGTTCACTTTTGGGCAGCACAAGCGATGTATGTGGGTGCCCTGCTCCACCTCATCCGAGTCTTCCTTACCGGTTCCTATAAGAGACCTCGTGAGGGAAACTGGCTCGTCGGGGTCGCCATGTTCGGACTGCTCACCTTCGCCATCTTCACCGGGACGGTTCTGAAATGGGATCAGGAAGGGTTCGAAGCCCTCGGCCACAACATCGAAATCGGCAATCTACTTGGCGGACTAGGCTTCTGGTTCTCCCCTAATTTCTCCGGCCAGCTCTCGATCCTGCTGCGGCTCTATGGCGCTCACGTCGTGATCATTCCCGGAATCATTCTTGTGCTCGTCATTCTGCATTTCCTGCTCGTCAAACGTCATCACATGTCCCCTCACCCCAGCTTGCCCGTCGGCGATTCGAGCGAACAGGCTGCCGCCGCCGAACCCACGCAGCCGTTCACGAGACACCTTCGCCGCCTGGTCGCATTCGGAATCGCTTTGACCGGTGTCCTCGGCATCCTCGCGGTGCTCTTGCCCGCAGCCATCGGCTCGTCCCCAGTGGCGGGGATCGAAATCACCAAACCACTGTGGATGTTTTGGTGGCCGTTCACGTTGGAAAACTGGTTCGGACTGCCCGCCATCGTGTGGGGAGAACTCGCCTTCTTCGCCATTCTGGCGATCTTCCCGTTCGCCGACCGTAACAAGAAACGATCATGGCGGCAGCGCCCCGTGGCCATAACCCTCGCCGCCGTGCTTCTGGTTGCCCTAATTGCTTTGAGTATCATCATGGTCCTCACACCAGCCAAGAACCATTTAGGCATGTGATGTCGGCCCTCCGGAGCGGTCATTCCCAGAGCAGACGAGCGCACCGCTGGCTGGTGTTTCTGATCGCAATCATGGTCGTGACAGCCGGAGCCATTACCGCTGCTGTCACCGCACCGCCAAGCCCCCTTGTCGGTCTCAGTTTCGGGCTTAGCTCGCTTATTTTCGTAGCCGCCCTCCTCCTCGCAGGACGGGTGACGATTGCGCTCGAACGCGCCCGGCGCAGAGCGCTCCCACCGCCGCCCGAGACCAATCCCTTCCCACTCCTCAGCAAACTGTTTAAACGCAAATAACCACCCCAGCACTGAACAACAAACGGGCAAGTGCTGCAGCAGCGACTGACGCAGAGTGCGGAAGCCCTCCATGACCGGTGCGGAAAAGGGCATACGGGGCCGCTTCCCTACCTTCGGCGGCGGCGACCAGCGGGAAGACCCCATCACCGGCGGTGATGATCAATTCCGCTGCAGACCTTCTACCAGTGGCGCTCCAAGCGGATCGGACCACATGCTTACCGTTTGGGCAGGCATCTGCGCATCGACCGTCACGACTTCAACGCTTGGCTTCAGACACACATCGATTTCACTGGTGGCAAGGTTGAAACATGACACCAGCAGACGGCGTTCTCATGGAGCCCCGAGTGCCTGACGCACAGGGAATTGTTCGCCATTTCAGGATTCGCCGAAGAGGCCTCAACGTTTGATTGGCCTCGCGGCTGGAACCGTAGGTGCCTCCCAGAACACGCCGTTCCGTTGGGGACCTGAGGCAAAATCTCGCACCCACCGTTGCAGGCGATGGGATCAAATCCAGCACCGGATGCCATCTGTCCGTCGATGGAATCACCGTCGAGGTGTCGCCCGGCCGCCGGAGCGAGCTGACACTGGGCAATCCCGTGGCTGTGCGCCGGTGAGTGCGGAACGCCGCCCCGATCAAGCCAGGCCCGCGTCCTTGAGAGCGTTTTCATCGATAGTGGGGATCACCGGGCTTCCTTCCTGTCTTGACCGGGGTTCTCAGTTGTCTTGATGGTTCGACCGGCGGGCTTTGACGCTGCGGATGGCGTCGAAGAGCAGGGCGGGCCGGGTGCCGATGGAGTTCAGGAAGATCGCGGTGACCGAGGCTGCCATCGCGATCATCGCCCACACAGGGTAAATCAGGCCCGTGGCCGCCAACGGAACCCCGATGCCGTTGAGGACGAAGGCCAGCGCCACGTTGGCCCGGGTGCGGCGGTAGGAGGAGTCGCTGATCCGGCGGGCGTCCATCACCCCGGCGACGTCCTCGCGCAGCAGCACGATGTCCGCGGATTCGACGGCGATGTCCGTCCCGGCCCCTGCGGCGATGCCGACGTCGGCCTGCATCAGGGCCGGGGCGTCGTTAATTCCGTCACCGACCATCGCGACCCTGGTACCTCCGGCCTGAAATTCCCGGACGATTGCGGCCTTGCCCTCGGGCCGCGCCCCGGCGCGGACATCGCTGATTCCGGTCTGTTCGGCGACACGGCGGGCGGCGCGTTCGTTGTCCCCGGTGACCAGGACCGGTACCAGGCCCGCGGCGCGCATCGAAGCAACTGCCGCGGCGGCGTCGGGGCGGATGCGGTCGGCCAGGGCGATTACCCCGGCCGGGCGCCCGTCCCGGGCGATGCCGATGACGGTGTTCCCGGCCTCTTCGAACTGGTCGATCCGGTGGGCCAGGGCCGAGAGATCCACGCCTTCTGCGGTCAGGAAGGCCGGGGACCCGGCCAGGAGAACCGTGCCGTCAATGAGGGCCCGGACCCCGGACCCAGTGACCGATTCGAAGCCCTGCGCCGCGGAGGGGCTGATCCCGGCCCGCTTGGCCGCCGCGACGATGGCCCGTCCGAGCGGGTGCTCGGAGTGCTGTTCGGCGGCCGCGGCCAGGGCCAGCAGGTCATCGGCGGTACCGGTGACCGGTTCGGTGGCGGTGACGGCGGGTTTTCCTTCGGTGAGGGTCCCGGTCTTGTCCAGGACGATGGTGCTGACCTGGCGGAAAGTTTGGAAGGCCTCCCCTGTGCGCATCACGATCCCGTTATCCGCGGCGGTTCCGGCCCCGCGGACAATGGCCAGAGGGGCGGCGATGCCCACCGCGCAGGGGTATCCCATGACCAGCACGCTCAGGGCCGCGAACACGGCCCTACGTAGGTCCGGTTCCCCGGCCAGGGCCCAGCTGCCGGCCAGCCACCCGACCAGGGCGAGGGCGGAGATGGTCAGGATCGCCGGGGTGTAGACGCGCAGGATCCGGTCGACCAGGTGCAGAATGCCGGGTTTGAGGGCGCGGGCATCCTCAACGTGGCGGATCACCTGCGCCAGGAACCCTTCGGCCCCGGTCGCGGTGACCTGAACCAGCAGCGTCCCGGTGCCGTTGACGGAGCCGCCGACCACCTGATCCCCGGGACCGGCGTCGGCCGGGACCGGTTCGCCGGTGACCAGCGAAACATCCACCGCCGAAGCCCCGTCCCGGATCCGCCCGTCCAGCGGGATCCGTTCCCCGGGCCGGACCCGGATCAGGTCCCCGACGCGTACCTCTTCCACAGGGACTTCGGCCTCGCCGTCGGGGGTGAGCCGGCGGGCCAGATCAGGCTGGAGGTCCAGGAGCTTGCGCACCGACTGGCTCGAGCGGGTTTTGACCAGCAGCGAGAGCCACTCGGAGAAGATGTGGTAGTTCATGATCAGCACCGTGACCGCGAAAAACGCCGCCGTCGGGTAATCAGGGAGCACCCCGGTCAACCCGATTAGTCCGCCGGCGATCCCGGCGAACGCGCCGACTTCCAGCAGCACGTGCTGGTTCAGGATCCCCCGCCGCCCGGACTGGTACGCCATGCGCAGGATGTGCGGGCCGATCACGAGCACCGCGGCCAGGGCCAGGGCCCCGGCGGCGCGGCTGATCACCGGTTCCGTCAGGACCCCGGTCGCCCGCAGCACCAAGGCCGCGACCCCGGGTGCGACCACAACGGCGGCTCCGGTCAGGGCCCGGCCCCTGCCCGAGGGGCGCAGCAGCGCATACGAGAGCGGAACCATGAGTGCCACGACCGTGGCCGGGACCAGGACCGAGAAGACGCCGGTCACGGCCGCGATCAGCCCGATCGCGGTCAGACTCGCCGTGACCGCGGCCAGCAGCCTGAGACCCTCACGGACCAGGGCTGCTTCCTCTTCCTCGAAGGGGCGCAGCTTGCGCGGGTCGTAGAGCTCGTACCCAATGTCACGCAAGGTGCCCAGGATCTGTTCCGGGCCCACCAGCGCCGGGTCGTAGTCAACCAGGGCCTGCTCATGGGTCAGGGACACCGCGACCGTCCCGACCCCCTCCATCCGGCTCAGGGCTTTCTCGATCGTTCCCGTGCACAGCGAGCAGTGCAACCCCGCGATTCGGGCCCGTATCCGTTCATGCCCCGGCTCCGCCCCCGGTTCAGGGGCCCACAACTGCGGGCTGTCCTTCGTTGCGGTGCTCATCCCAAGTCCTCTCCGGTGCCGGCGTCCGTGCTTGTCACCGTGTCGGTCACCGTGTACCCGGCGGCAGTGATTTTTGCCGCCAGCGTCTCCGGCGCCACTCCCGAGCCGACGCGGACCCGGACCCGGCCGGTTGTGTGGTCGGCGGCGGCTTCCCGCACTCCCTCGACCCGGCGCAGGGTGTTCCCGATCCGGTGTTCGCACCCGGTGCAGGACATGCCCTCCACCTGCAAGGTGACCAACGCCGGTCCGGCCGTGCTGCTGGCGTGCGTGTTGTTGTCCATGGCGGTTCTCCTCTTCAAGCTGGGGCTTGTTTTCCGTTGTCAATCCATGGTAAAACTTTGACCCTAGGACAAAGTCAAGGGCTCGGGTGGCGGACCTTAGGACCTGAAGCAGACATGGAAAAAGGGAGTCCAAGATGAAGGTGGGACAGGCCGCCGAAGCCGCCGGGGTCACTCCCAAAGCCGTGCGGTTATGGGAATCCAAGGGGCTCCTGCCGCCCGCGGACAGGACTGCCTCCGGCTACCGGATCTTCACCGAGGAAGACGTCGAAATCCTCCAGTTCATCCGCCTGGCCAAAGCCCTGGACCTGAGTCTGGAGGAGATCGGGGACGTGCTCGACCTCCAGCGCCACGGTGCCGTGACCTGCGGGCGAGTCACCGCCCTGCTCGACGCCCACATCGAACGGCTCGACCGGACCATGACCGATCTCAAACGCCTGCGCGGCACGCTGGACCGGGCACGGAAAACCGCACGCGACAGCCAGGCCAGCGGGCAGGAAGCAGTCATATGCCACATCATCGAAAACGCCCGCTGACACGCACTCGGGACCGGCGCCCGGCTGGATCGGTATGCGAAGGGATCCACATCCTCCACAAACGCTCGATTTTGAGAAAGCGAACGACGATGCGGCCCGGCGCCCCGGCGAAGGCCGGATTTCTTCTCAAAACCCATTCTCACCGAAGAAAGCATGGACTGACTTCTAAGAATTGTTTGTGAGAGGATTTTGGGATGAGGAGCGAGACCGGAGCCAACACCCCATCCGATGCCGATCTGGTCGAGCGGCACCCGTGCCCCCGCTGCGAAGTCCAGCCCGGCTCACTGTGCCGGTCCCGCTCCGGTGCGGTCGCCTCGACCTACCACATCGGCCGGTCACCAAGGTCCCCCGCCTGGCGAAGGAGCTGCGCGTGCCTACCCCGGCCGACCGCAGCCCCGGCCAGCCGTGGCGGCCGGGCACCCCGCCGCCGGCACCAATCCCGCCGGACACGCCGAGCGCGGACATCCGCGTCGGCTACGCCCGCTACTCACACCTGACCCAGGAACTCCAGTCCCAGCTCGATGCCCTGGAAGCGCACGGCATCCCGCGCGAAAAGATCTTCGCCGAGAAGGTCTCCACCCGCGTGCGGGTCCGTCCGAAATTCGAAGCCGCACTCGACGCCGCCCGGCAGATCAAGGCCGACGCCCCGCACTGCCGGGACATCCTCACCGTCTACGAAATGAAACGGCTCGGCCGGGATTCCGCCGAGCTCACCGCGCTGGCCGACCACCTCACCGCACACGGCACGCCCTGGAAATGCTCGCCGGGCCCCTCACCGGGATCTACGAACGTGGCGGCCCTGCTGCCGGTTCTGCAAACCTACATGGGTCATTCGTCCATAGCCGACACCGCCTACTACCTGAACCTGACCGCCGAGTCCTACCCGGACATCACCGCCCGGGTGCGACAGGCCATCGGCGACGTGATCCCGCCCGGCACCACCGAGGAGCAGGGCCATGACCACTGACTTCGCCATCTATCTGCGCCGTTTCCTCACCGACTACCTGGCCGGAATGCGCGGCTACTCGACCAACACGATCGTCTCCTACCGGGATGCGTTCAAACTGCTGATCTGCTACTTCCGCGACCAGCGATCCATTCCGCCGGAGAAACTGACCCTCGAGCAGATCGACGGCCCTGCCATCACCGGGTTCCTCGACTGGCTCGAAACCAGGCGGGGAAACAGCACGTCGACCCGCAATCAGCGTCTGGCGGCGATCGACTCGTTTTTCACCTGGATGCAAACACAAGACCCGATCCGAATGGCCTGCTGCCAGGACAGTCTGGCCATCCCCGCCAAGAAACACGATCATCCCGCCGTGGCCCACCTGACCGTCGGGCAGACCCGACAACTGCTGGCACTGCCCGACCAGTCCACCCGGCACGGCAGACGCGACGCTGCTGGCCACCTTGTATGACACCGCGGCCAGAGTCCAGGAACTCGCCGATCTGGCCGTCGGCGATATCCGTCTGGATGATCCTGCCATGGTCGCTCTCACCGGCAAGGGCAGCAAAACCCGTCACGTCCCGCTTGCCGACAACACGACGGCACTACTGGCCGCCTACCGCGCCGAACAGCACTTTGAGGGCCCCGGCCACGATCGGCAACCGTTGTTTTTCAACCAGCACCGGTTCAAGCTGAGCCGTGGCGGCATCACATGGATCCTTCGCAAATACCAGACCCGAACGGGCAACCCGGAGCTCACCCAAGCCCCCATTCGCACGGTTAGAACATTGCCGGTTACCAGTTACGAGGTCGGTGTTCCGCTGCCATATATTCGCGACATACTCGGCCACGTCGACCTATCGGCCACCGAGGTTTACGCGCGCGCCTCGACGGAGGCCAAACGCAAAGCCCTCGAAGCCGCCGACAGCGACATCGTCACCACCGACCTACCCGAATGGAACCAAAACCCCGAACTGCTCACCTGGCTCGCAAGCCTCTAGGTGCGTGGGTCAGTAGTCGGGGAACGGTAAGTTCCTGATTTTGGGCTTTAAATCGCCGGGCCGGTTCCCGGGATCCGGGGGGGTCTCTGGGAAAATTGGGGTATGGATTCCGGCGGCGATGAAGGCCTTTTTGACGAAGCACTCGTGGAGCGTGTGGAGCACGCTGCCGGTGAAGACCCGGCGGATGCTAACGGTGGCGTGAACAAGCGCTTCAAAGCGTTTGACCCGGACGCTGTGATGCTTGTGCCGCCGTCGTTGGATGAGTGGCTGCCGCAGAACCATCTGGCCCGGTTCATCGCCGAGATCGTCTCCGAGGAGCTGGACCTGTCCCGGTTTTATGACTCGTATGCCAAGGCCAAGGGCCAGCCGCCGTATGACCCGCGGCTGATGATCAGGATCCTGCTCTACGGCTACTGTGTCGGGGTGCGCTCCTCCCGGGAACTGGAACGCGCTTGTGTGGATGTCGTCGCGTTCCGCTGGCTGGCCGGCCAGCAGGCCCCGGACTTCCGCTCGATCGGCCGGTTCCGCCAACGCCATCTGGCCGCCCTGGCC
>JALYYI010000024.1 GCA_030946705.1 Actinomycetota bacterium
GCTGCGGAGATGGGCCAGTTTTCGGCGGTGTATGACATGGTGGCTCCTGTTTCCGTACATCCTGTTTCCTATAGGATTTACGATAGCCGAGGGAATGTCAAGCGTTTTTGTGAACTGGCGCACATACGGTGGCGTTTTGACCGGCCAGCCCCTGTTCAGGAGGGCAGGCGACGGATCATTGCTGCGACTGCGCCCGGACGTCCCGCTGTGAGCGCTCTTTAACCCCCGAAATATGCGCGATCATCATCTCCCTGGCCCGTCCCCCGTCGCCGACTCTGAAGGCCTCCAGGATGGCGGTGTGCTCGGCAATGGCGTGGTCGGCGTCCGTTACGCCCAGGCCGCCGAAAAAGCGGAACCGCTGCACTTGCCCGCCCAGGGCGTTGTAAGCGGAGAGCAGGAACTGGTTGTGCGCGTGCTCCGCGATCAGCCGGTGGAACCGCTCATCCGCCTCCCAATAGACCCGGAACTCGGAAAAGGACGGGCCGGTTGGTGCCGTCCTGAGGTCGATGATGGATTGTGCCAGCTGTGCGTACAGCTCCGGGGTGACACGCTCGCAGGCGCGCTCGGCATTGACCGGTTCGATCACCAGGCGCGCGTCCATCAGCTCGGCCAGCTCCTCGGTGCTGAACAGAGGCGCCACCCGGTAGCCCTTCAGCGCCACGCGCCGGACCATGCCGGTGGACTCCAGCCGGGCCAGCGCCTCGCGGACCGGCGTCGGCGAGACGTCCAGCTCGCGGGCCATCCCGTCAATGCTGATTCCGGTGCCGGCCTCCAGCCGGCCATCCATCAGGGAGGCCAGGAGTTCCTGATAGACGTGGTCCGCCAGAACCTGGCGGCTGATGCCCCGTGGGCCTCCGGAAGGTGTCGACATAGAAGGAATCCTATAGGAACAGGCTGTCCGTGCGGGTACGGTTCCGTCCCGCCCAGGCCGCATCCCAACTGCCCCGCGCCAACTGCACCCAAACGCGGGTTTTCGTGCAGTTACCGCGGGGTAGTTGCGAGGGGTCAGCGGGAGGGATTGCCGCGCAGCACCTCGATCACGGAGGAGTCGTCGCGGCGGCCCAGCCCGGCGCGGTGGCCGCGCAGGTACAGCTGCTCGGCTGCGGTGGCCAGCGGCGCCGGGTAGCTGCTCTCCCGCGCGGCCTCGGCCACTAGGCCCATGTCCTTGACGAAGATGTCCAGCGCGCTGCGCACCTCCGTGCCGTCGTCGTCGACCATCCGGGCGCCGCGGTCATCGAGCATGAACGAGGCGGCGGCGCCGGAACGCAGCACGTCCCAGGTCGACTTGGCATCCAGCCCGAGGGCCTCCGCGAATGCCAGGGCCTCCCCCGCTACGGCGATGTGCACGCCGCACAGCAGCTGGTTGACCAGCTTGACCTTCTGGCCGTCACCGACCTTGGCGCCGACCACCGGCGCCGACGAGGCCATCGCGTCGAGCAGCGGACGCACCCGCTCCAGCGCCGTTTCGCAGCCGCTGACCATCATCAGCAGCTCCCCGGTGGCGGCCCGCCGGGTGCCACCGGAGACCGGAGCATCCACCACCTCCACACCGAACTGCTCCAGCCGCTGCGCCAGCGAGATCTCCGCGGCCGGCCCCACGGTGGCCATCAGCAGGATGACCGAGCCCGGGCGCAGCGACGCGGCCAGCCCCGTGTCGCCGAACAGCACGGCGTCCGCCTGCGCCGGGGTGGCCACCATCAGGGCGACGACGTCGGCCTCCCTGGCCGCGTCCGCGGCCGTTGCGGCAGGGCGCAGTCCCGGCCGGGCCAGCGATTCGGCACGGCCTTCGGCGACGTCGAAGGCCGCGACCTGGTGTCCGGCCTCCGCCAGCACCACGGCCATCGGGCCGCCCATCGCCCCCAGTCCGATCCATCCAACCTTCGTCATGGCAAAACTCCCTCTTCGATAGTGTTGGATTCTTCTGGGCCGGATTCTTTCCGGCCGGATTCCCGGCCGCCCCGGAACAGTTCGATGGTGTCCGCCAGGGCGTTTTCGCCCCCGACGTTGCCGGCGAAGACGACGTAGGGGACGCCGGCCACCCCCTCTGCGGCCTCGACGGGGCGCAGCACCGAGACCATGCCCGGAAAAAGCTGGCCCAGCACGGTGGCCCGGCGGATCCCCAGGCCCCGCACCGCGACGTCGTGCGACGTGATGCCTCCCTTGGCGATCACCCAGGACGGGCGGGCCGCCAGCGCACCGCGGACCACGTCGATCACGGCGCTGGAGACGGTGCGTGCGATGTCCAGGCTGCTGGCCGGATCCGCGCCCTTGAGCAGGGCCCGGGAGGTGTAGAGCAGGACGTCGGAGCCGGCGAGCGCCGCGGTGACCTTGCCCGTGGTGGCGGCAATATGGGCCGCTGCCGAAGCCGGGTCCACCAGTTCGGGCACGGACAGTTCGATTTCCGTGATCCCGCCGCGCGCCTGCGCCGCCGCAACCTGCCGGGCGGTCTGGCCCACGTGCGAGCCGACGACGGCCAGGCCGTGGCCGGCAGCCCGGCCGTCCGGCCAGATGTCGGCAGCCTGCAGGGTGGGACGGGGTTCGAGCCCGGCCAGGGCCCGGACGAAGGACGGGCCCGTGCGGTGCAGGAACAGCTTGCCCTCGCGCTGCACCTCGGCCAGGCCCAGCACCACGATCTCCAGATCCGAAAACTCCGTGGCATTGACGACGATGAACTGCAGGTTGGTGGCCTGCCGGAGGATCTGCGCCACCCGTTCCACCCCGCCGGTCCGGATGTCCGCCAGCGAGAGGCTGAGCACCCGGTCCGCCGGCACCGACCCGCCGCTCTTTTCCGCGACGAAATCCGGCAGGCTTGAGGAGCGGTACCCGAAGGTCGGATCCTTGGCGAACTCGGTCTCCCCCGCGGGAACGGGCCGGCCGTCCACCATCGCCCAGTGGACGTCGCCGACGGTGAAGCGGCCGGCTTCGAAGTACGACGGCGCCAGCAGCACGCCGTCGTATCCACGACCTGTCACCTCCCGACGGGCGTCATCCAGGGCGCGCACCTCGGCAATGACGTGTCCGCGCAAGGTGGAGTCGCTGCGGCTCACAACATCCAGCGGGGCGCCGAGCCTGCGCTCCAGCTCGAACAGCGCCCTGCCGGCCTCCTGATTAAGCGCGACGGCGTCGGCCTCGTCGAGGCTGCGGGTGTTCGTCAGGATGAAGCAGGTGGAGCCGGGAGCGGCCAGCGCTGCCCGATATTCCTCCGCGTCCAGGGCAGTCACTACCGAGACGCCGTACACCGACTGCGATCCGGTTGGATCGTCGTCGAGGACCGCGATGCGGCGGCCGCCTTCGGCCCGGTAGTCGCGGATGCGCTTCCTCGCGTCCGGCAACTCCAGCGGGGCCGGCGCGCCCCGAAGTCCGCGGTGCTCGCTCTGTTCTGTCATGGTGTTCCTTCCTGTCCCGGCAGTGCCGAGGCGGGGCGTTGCGGTCAGGAGACCTGCAGTCCGCCGTTGATGTCGTAGGTCGCGGCGGTGATGTAGCCGGCGTCCTCACCCAGCAGGAAAGCGATCAGTGCGGCCACTTCCTCGCGGGTTCCGACCCGGCCCATCATGATGCCCTCTGACATCTGCGCCTTACGGTCCGCGGAGAGCGTTCCGCCCATGATGTCCGTGTCGATCGGACCCGGCGCCACCGCGTTGACGGTGACCCCGAACTCGCCGACCTCACGGGCAAGCGCGCGGGTGAAGCCGAGGATCCCGGCCTTCGAAGCGCTGTAGGCCACCTTCGAATAGGTGCCGCCGCCGCGCTGGGCGGAGATGGAGGAAACGCTGACGATGCGTCCCAGCCTGCGCTCGATCATCCCCCTGAGCACCCGTTGCGAAACGAGGAACGTGCCCCGCATGTTGACGGCGAAGACCTTGTCCCATTCCTGGACGCTGGTCTCCATGAACGGCGTCGGAGAGCTGATCCCGGCGAGATTGGCAAGACCGACGATCGGCGGCAGGGATTCCTCGACCTCGGTGATTGCCCTTTCCACGGAGCCGGCGTCGGAAACGTCCGCACCGACGCCGATCGCCTTGACCGCATGGTTGGATCCGATCTCGGCGGCCGCGGCCTTGGCGTCCTGGGCATTGATGTCCAGGATTGCGACGGCCCATCCCTGGCTGGCGAGGCGGTCCGCCGTCGCCCGGCCGATGCCGCGCACGGAGGCCGCGCCGGTCAGCACGACGGTTCGTTCAGCCGGGAAGGTTGTGGGTTCAGTCATGGCGTGCTCCTAGCGGTTGTGGTGGGAGTCGTTGGTCGGGACTCTGCCGGCGGCGGTGCCGGAAACGCTGGCGGGGACGGCGACGCCTTCGGGGCGCCGGCGGGCGTAGAGGTAGGTGGCCAGCGCTGTAATGGCCAGGCAGGCGGCCAGGAAGACCAGTCCGCTCTGGTTGTTGCCGGTCGCATCCTTAAGAAGGCCGACGGCGTACGGTGCCACGAAGCCGCCCAGATTGCCGAGCGAGTTCACCATGGCCAGCCCGGAGGCGGCGGCCGCGCCGGTCAAGGCCGCGGACGGCATGGCCAGGAACGGCGCGATGGCGGAGTAGATGCCCATCGCCGAGATCGTCAGGAAGACCATGGCCAGTACGGCGTTCACCGGCAGCAGGAATCCGGATCCGAGAAGTCCGACGGCGGCGAGCACCATGCTGATGCTCGCGTGCCAGGAGCGGTTGCCGGTGCGGTCCGAGCGCTTGCTCCAGAAATAGACGGAGACGGCCGCGATGGCGTACGGAACCAGCACGATGAATCCGACTTCGGTGGTGTTGAACTTACCCATCGAGTTGACGATCGTCGGCAGCCACAGGCCCAGGCCGTAGATGCCGCAGACCAAGCCAAAGTAGAGTGCCGAATACGCGAGGGTGCGCTTGTCCTTCAGGCCGGCCAGGAAACTGTGGTTGCCCGCCCTTTCCTTCGCTGCAAGTTCATTGTCCATGGTCACTGTCAGCCATTGGCGCTCATCCGCCTTGAGCCACTTGGCGTCGCTGGGCCGGTCCGTCAGCAGGAACGGGGTGAGCAGACCGAGCAGGACGGCCGGGATGCCTTCAAGGATGTACAACCACTGCCAACCGTGCAGCCCGGCCGTGCCTTCCAGATTCAGCAACAGACCGGAAACCGGCGCGCCGAGGGCATTGGAGATGGGCTGCGCCAGGATGAAGATGCCCAGCACGGTCACCCGCTGTGCGGCCGGGAACCAGAGCGTCAGGTAGAACAGTACGGCCGGGAAGAAGCCCGCCTCAGCCGCGCCGAGCAGGAACCGGATGCTGTAGAAGGTTGCTTCACCGTTCACCAGTGCCATGGCTGCGGCGAAGATGCCCCAGCTGATCAGGATGCGGGCGATCCATTTGCGGGCGCCGAATTTGTACATGCCGCCGTTGCTGGGGATCTCAAGCACCGCGTAGCCGAGGAAGAAGATCCCGGCGCCCAGGCCGTAGGCGGCAGCCGTCAGGCCGATGTCGTTCTGCATCCCCAGCTTGGCGAAGCCGACGTTGTTGCGGTCAAGGTAGGCGACGAAGTAGAGCAGAACGATCAGCGGCATAACCCGCCGGCGGACTTTGCGGAGGGTCGCTTCGCCCAGCGCGCCCATCGGCTGCTGCGCGATGGCTGGGGAGGTCATGACTGGCCTCCCGCGGAAATCGGATTTCCAGCGATCGGGATATGGGTGCGCATCAGGACTCCTTTGGACTAACGGCGGGGGGGCAATTGGCGGGAGCCCAGCGGTTCCCCCATCGATATCAGATGTCTGACATCTTGAATAAAAGAGATTGTAATCACATGGAATCCATGGCGTCAACCGGACGGCGCCGCAGCCACGGAATCGGCGCGGCATGCCGGGAAAGCCCGCTTCAGAGCGCCGCGGCCCCGTCGCGAACGCCGGCAAGATGATGCTCGTAGTCCTCGTATGTCTGCGTGATGTGCGCGTCCATGGCCGATCGGGCGGCTGTGGGCTCCCCCGAGGCGATGGCGGCGAGCACCCGTTTGTGGTGATCGATGGCGTGCCGCTGGACGTCCGGGAAAGCAGAGGTCGACCGCCGCATGGCGTAGAGCAGCGTGGTCAACTGCCCCAGCAGGGCCGGCACGAACGGGTTGCCGGAGGCGAGCAGGATGCCGTTATGGAAGGCGATATCCGCCTGGGTCAGGGCATCCACATCGCCGCTGCGGTGGGCCGTCTCCATCTCGGCAATGCTGGCCTGCATTGCCGCCAGGTCCTCGGCGTGATGGCGGGAAGCGGCAAGCTCCGCAGCTCCGGTCTCCACCATGCGCCGAACCTCAAGCAGACGCAGCGCAACCTCGTCGGAGGCCACACCCCGCGAGGCGGCACGCATGATGGCGTCAAGGCCGGTCCAACGCTCCGGGGGATTCACGAAGGTACCCAGACCGCGCTTGACGTAGACAATATTCTGCGCTTTGAGGACCTTCATGGCCTCCCGCGCGGTGAGCCGGCTGACGTCGGAGGCTTTGGCGATGTCCGCTTCGGGGGGCAGCGCGTCGTCGGCCTGGATCTCCCCGTTGAGGATCTGCTCCAGAACCGTGTCGACGACGATGTCGACCAGCGTGCGCCGTTCCTCCGTCATCGATCCGTCCCTCCCCGCCTCACGGCCCGCAGCGTTCTTCCGCGCGGCCGGCTATCCTCAGCTCTGTTCAAACATTACTAGACGCCGGCCGGCGGATCCCCACCTCCCAACTGCCCCGCACTAACTGCACCCAAACGCGCCTTTTCGTGCAGTTGACGCGGGGCAGTTGGGAGGTGGAGGCAAAGAAGGCCCCGGCAGGCGCCGACCGGGAACCGGTGGCGGCCGCAGGAGCCTTCTGTGTTTCGAACCTTCCGGACTCGTTAGAGCGCGGCGTAGACTTCGCGCAGCAGCGTGGCAGTCTCGGACGGCGTCTTGCCGACCTTCACGCCCGCGGCTTCCAGGGCTTCCTTCTTGGCCTGCGCGGTACCGGCGGAGCCGGAGACGATGGCGCCGGCGTGGCCCATCGTCTTGCCCTCCGGGGCCGTGAAGCCGGCAACGTAGCCGACGACGGGCTTGGTCACGTTGGCCTTGATGAAATCGGCGGCGCGCTCCTCGGCGTCGCCGCCGATTTCGCCGATCATGACGATCGCCTTGGTCTCCGGGTCGGCCTCGAAAGCGGCCAGCGCATCGATGTGGGTGGTGCCGATCACCGGGTCACCGCCGATGCCGATGGCCGTGGAAAAGCCCAGGTCGCGCAGCTCGAACATCATCTGGTAGGTCAGTGTTCCGGACTTGGAGACCAGACCGATCGGGCCCTTGGTGGTGATGTTATTCGGCGTGATGCCCACCAGAGATTCGCCGGGGGTGATGATGCCGGGGCAGTTCGGGCCGATGATGCGGGTGATCTGCTGGCCGTTGGCGTCGAGCTTGGACTGGGCCAAAGCCCAGAATTCGGCCGAGTCCTGGACCGGGACACCCTCGGTGATGACGACGACGAGGGGAACTTCGGCCTCGATGGCCTCGACCACGGCGTCCTTGGTGAAGGCCGGCGGCACGAAGACGATCGAAACATCCGCGCCGGTCTCGGCCACGGCTTCCTTGACGGTGCCGTAGACGGGCAGTTCAACCTCGCCGTGGACCACGGTGGTGCCGGCCTTGCGGGCATTCACGCCCCCGACAACCTGTGTTCCGGCCTTGAGCATCAGGGCGGTGTGCTTGGTGCCTTCGCCGCCGGTGATGCCCTGAACGATGACCTTGGAGTCTTTGTTCAAAAAGATAGACATATTCTTCTTCCTTAGATCTCGACTCGGTTATTGAGCCTGTCGAAATACGGTTTAGCGGGCGGCGTTGGCGAGCTCGGCGGCCTTCTCGGCGCCCTCGTCCATGGTGGCGGCCAGAGTGACCAACGGGTGGTTGGCCTCCTTCAGGATGCGGCGGCCTTCCTCGACGTTGTTGCCGTCCAGGCGGACGACCAGCGGCTTGTTGGCGCTGGAACCCAGCTCCGCGAGCGCGCCCACGATGCCCTTGGCCACGGCGTCACAGGCGGTGATGCCGCCGAAGACGTTGACGAAGACACTCTTGACCTGGTCATCGTTCAGGATGACGTCCAGACCGGCGGCCATCACCTCGGCGGAGGCTCCACCGCCGATGTCCAGGAAGTTGGCAGGCTTGACGTTGCCGTGGTTCTCGCCCGCGTAGGCGACGACGTCCAGCGTGGACATCACCAGGCCGGCACCATTACCGATGATGCCCACCTCGCCGTCGAGCTTGACGTAGTTCAGGTCCGCGGCCTTGGCCTTGGCCTCAAGCGGATCGGCGGAGGCCTTGTCCTCCAGCGCCGCATGCTTGGGGTGGCGGAAGTCGGCATTCTCGTCCAGCGTGACCTTGCCGTCCAGGGCCAGGATCCGCCCGTCGCCGGTCTTCACCAGCGGGTTGACCTCCACCAGCGTGGCATCTTCCTTCTTGAAGACGCTCCACAGCCTGATGATGGCGGCTGCAACGCCTTCGCGCAGCTCCGGTGCGAAGCCTGCGGTGGCGACAATTTCGTCGGCCTTGGCCTGGTTGATGCCGACGGCCGGGTCGATGGCGATCTTGGTCAGGGCCTCGGGCCGCTCAACGGCGAGCTGCTCGATCTCCACGCCGCCTTCTACCGAGCACATCGCCAGGTAGTTGCGGTTCGCGCGGTCCAGCAGGACGGAGAAGTAGTATTCCTCAGCAATGTCGGCGCCCGCGGCGATCATGACGGTGTGGACGGTGTGGCCCTTGATGTCCATGCCCAGGATGTCCGTGGCGTATTTGAACGCCTCATCGGGGGTCTTTGCCACCTTGACGCCGCCTGCCTTGCCGCGGCCGCCAACCTTTACCTGTGCCTTGACGACGGTGACGCCGCCGATCTTTTCGGCTGCTGCTTTTGCTTCTTCAGGGGTGTGCGCCACGATGCCGGCAAGCACGGGGACACCGTGCGCCTCAAACATATCGCGCGCCTGATATTCAAACAGGTCCACGGGTTGCGTCCTTCTACGTCGAAGTAGTGTTCATTCAATCTTGCGATTGCGGAGCCGTGGCCCTGCCCGGAAAATTGCGGGAAACAGGACCCATGACCCCACGGGGAACTCTAGTGCAGGGCCGGTTGCCGCCGGTTACAGACTACCGGTTTAGTGAGTAACCACACATTCGCGAAGCGCCGACGCGCTGCCGGACCGGGCGGTAAGTGTCCGGGTATCCACATGACCGTGGTGCATGGTAAATGCGTGGATGCCAAAGCGAACCTGCTCGGATACCTGCGTGTTCGGCGCGCGGATCTTCTCGCGAAACTCGACGGCCTCAGTGACGCGCTAGCCGGCGAGCTTTGTCAGCGGGGCGTAGCGCAGCAGCAGGCGCTTCTCCCCGATCCCGAACATGACCTTGGCCACGGTCTTGTCCCCGACTCCCTCCACGGTGAGCACCGTGCCGTTGCCAAAGCTGGTGTGGTTCACCTTGTCCCCCACCGCGACGGCGATGACTTCCTTCTGCGGCTGCACCCGGCCGGCCGCGGCCCTGGCCGAGATACTGGGCGGCAGGACCCCGCCGTCGCGGCCTCCAACGGCGGTCCCGGCACCCCAGAAGGACCCGCCGTACCGGCCGGAGCCGCTGGAGGACCCAGAGCCGGCGCCGGCGGCGGGAACCATCCGTGCACTGCCCTCGCGTTTCCAGTCGATCAGGTCCGCCGGCACTTCGCCGATGAACTGGCTGGCCGGGTTGTACTGGCTCTGTCCCCAGAGGCTGCGCACCTCCGAACGCGTCAGGTAAAGCCGCTTGCGCGCCCGGGTCAGCCCCACGTAGGCCAGCCGCCGCTCCTCGGCCAGTTCCGAAGGGCTGGCCGCGGAGCGTGAATGCGGGAAGATGCCGTGTTCCATGCCGGTCAGGAAGACCACGGGGAACTC
This sequence comes from Actinomycetota bacterium, assembly GCA_030946705.1. Taxonomy (GTDB): domain Bacteria; phylum Actinomycetota; class Actinomycetes; order Actinomycetales; family Micrococcaceae; genus Arthrobacter_M. Next base: position 9,860 of record JALYYI010000024.1, read on the forward strand.
CAGCCCCTTGGCGGTGTGCAGGGTCATCAGCGTGACCACGCCCAGCCGTTTCGCCTCGGCCACGGCGGCCGCCGCTTCCTCGGCCGAGTCGCCGGGGGCATCCGGAATCTGGTCCGCATCCGCAACGAGCGAGACCTGCTCCAGGAAACCACCTAGGGTCCCCTCCGGATTGTCGCGCTCGTATTCACGCACGACGGCGACCAGCTCTGCCAGGTTCTCCACCCGGGACTCGTCCTGCGGATCGGTGCTGGCCCGCAGCCCGGCCAGGTAGCCGGTCTGCTCCAGCACGGCCTCCAGCGCCGGCACCGCACCGGAACCGGCGGCAACAACCGCCAGGTCATCGATCAGTTTCACGAACCCGCCGACGGCGTTGACCGAGCGGGTGGCCATCCCGGGTGCCTGGTCCGCGCGGCGCATCGCATCGATGAAGGAGGTCCGGTCGCGTTCGGCGAGCGCCGCGATGGCGCCCTCGGCCCTGTCCCCTATCCCGCGTTTTGGTTCGTTCAGGATCCGGCGCAGATTGACGTCGTCGTCCGGGTTGACCAGCACGCGCAGGTAGGCCAGCGCATCCTTGATTTCCTTGCGTTCGTAGAAGCGGGTACCGCCCACCACCTTGTAGGGCAGGCCCACGCGCATCAGGATTTCCTCGATGGAGCGGGACTGGGCGTTGGTGCGGTAGAAAATGGCGACGTCGCCCGGCCGGAGACCGGCCTCGTCCTGCAGCCGGTCGATCTCCTGGGCGATGAAGCGGGCTTCCTCGTGCTCGTTCTCCGCGACGTAGCCGATGATCTTTTCGCCGTCGCCCTCGGCCGTCCACAGCCGCTTGACCGGCCGGTTCGGATTCCGCGAGATGACCGCATTGGCCGCGCTGAGGATGGTCTGCGTGGAGCGGTAGTTCTGTTCCAGTTTGATGGTCCGGGCGTTCGGATAGTCCTGCTCGAATTCCACTATGTTGCGGATGTCCGCGCCGCGGAAGGCATAGATGGACTGGTCCGAGTCCCCCACCACGGTCAGTTCCGCCGGCTCCAGGTCCTCCGCGCCGCCGCCGACGATCTCGCGAACCAGGGCATACTGCGCGTGGTTGGTGTCCTGGTACTCGTCCACCAGCACGTGCCGGAACCGCCTCCGGTAGTAGTCCGCCACACCCGGGAAGGCGCGGAAGATGAAGACCGTCTGGGCAATCAGGTCATCGAAGTCCATCGCGTTGGCCTGGCGCAACCGGCGCGTGTAGCCGGCGTAGACCTCCGCCACCGTCCGCTCAAACGGGTCATTGGAGCTGGCACTGGAGGCGTAGGACTCATCGTCGATCAGCTCATTCTTCAGCGCCGAAATCTTGTGCTGCATGGACTTGGGCGTAAAGCGTTTCGGGTCCACGTCCAGGCTCTTGGCCACCAGCGTGATCAGGCGCAGCGTGTCCGCGGAATCGTAAATGGAGAAGTTGGAATTCAGCCCGACGTTCTTGGCCTCGCGGCGCAGGATCCGCACGCAGGAGGAGTGGAACGTGGAGATCCACATGTTCTTGGCCCGGTCCCCGACAAGGCCCTCTATCCGCTCGCGCATCTCAGCGGCGGCCTTGTTGGTGAAGGTAATGGCCAGAATCTGCCCATGGTGGGCCCGCCCGGTCGCCATCAGGTAGGCAATCCGGTGGCTGAGCACCCGGGTCTTGCCCGAACCGGCGCCGGCCACGATCAGCAGCGGCGCACCGGCGTGCCTGACCGCCTCCTCCTGCTCCGGGTTCAGCCCCACCAGCAGCTCATGCGGGGTGGGCAACGGGGCATGGGAGGGGGCCGCAGCAGCGGACGGGGGCCGGGGGTCAAACAACATATCCATCGTGTTCCTCAGTCTAGTTGCAGGCACCGACACGCACCGGATCCCATCAACAGGCACCCTCCCGCAGCGCGGCACCGAGCTCCCGGACCGCCGTCGGGCCTCCCGCAAGGAACCAGCTCAGGCCGTTAACCTCGACGACGTCCGTGGCGCCGCCCGCGGCCAGGACGATGGCCTTGCCCGGCAGCCAGTCCCACTCCGGGCAGCTGTGCTGGAACCAGCAGCCCAGCTGGCCCTCGGCGACGCGGCCCAGGTCGCAGGAGCCGGAGCCCATCATCCGGATGGTGGCGGCACGGGTGGCCGCCGATCGCCACGGCAGCGCCGCCTCCGGACGCGCCAGCCAGCTGGGATGGATGTAGGTTCCGGCGCTCAGCTGCCCCATCGGCAGTTCCGACGGCGGTGCCGACGGCGGTGCCAGCGGCCGGCCGTTCAGCGTCGCCGGATGCTCCGGGCCGCCCAGCCAGAGCTTGTCCTCCTGCGGCTGGTAAATGGCCCCGAGCAACACCTCCGGATCCGGTCCGCCGGCGCGGCCCGCGGTCCCGGCCTTCAGGGCCAGGGCGGAGCACCAGTACGTCGACCCGCTGAGGAAGTTGTAGGTCCCATCGACCGGATCGATCACCCAGCACCGACCGCTGGTGCCGGCCCGGCTGGCGCCCTCCTCGCCCAGAACCCCGTCGTCCGGACGGCAGCGCCGCAGCTGCCCCACGATGTATTCCTCCGCGGCCCGGTCCGCCGCCGTGACAATGTCCGAGACGGAGGTCTTCCGCACCCCCTCCAGCCCCCGTTCACGCATCCGCAGCGCCAGGATTCCGGCGTTGCGGACAAGTCCGGCGGCAAGCTCCGCATCCGGCACGGACGGATCAAGATCGGCGGGCACTGGCAGGGGCACGGGAGCGAAGGAGTCAGGAGTCGGGGCCATACAACGAGCCTACCCAGCAGGGGATAATGGCACTATGGCCAAAACCCCCGCTCAGCGCGCCGCCAAACACGGCGGCAAAGCCGCCCTGCCCACCCACCCGGCCGGCGCCGTCGTCCGTCCCGGCCCGTCCGGGAACCCGGCCAGGGCCGCGGGCAACGCGAACCTGATAGTCATCGCCGGCGCGGTGGCCAGCGTGTTCCTGTTCTGGTACTTCCATCTGCTCACGCTGATCCAGATGGCCCAGCTCTCCGGCGGCCTGGCCATGCCGGACTCGCTGCCGGGCGGATTCGGCGTGCAATACGTCCGGCAGCTCCGCGGGGCCATGAACGCTGATGCCCTGGGCCAGCTGCAGTTTGTGCACAAGACGGCCGGCACGCTGTTCCCGCTGGTGTTTGCCCTGACCGTAATGATCCTGATTGCGCTCAGCATCGCCAACAAGCGGTTGCGCTGGGCCCTGTTCGTGCCCCCGCTGCTGTTCGCCGTGGCCCAGCTCTGGGCCGATTTCGCCATCGACGGCATGCTCGGGGCCCACACGCTCGACGGCGGCCAGGTTGCCCTGGCCGGCGTCCTGGTGGTGGCATCGTGGGCGCTGCTGGCGCTGTCGCTGCTGGCCGCGTTCGGCGCACTGTACCTGGGCCGGCGCCGGAAAAGGCGTGCCGCCGAGCCGGCCTAGGTTTTGGCCCGTGCCCGGGCCACCGCCCTCGCCTGATGCACCCCGCGCGCCACCGTCAGGCCTACAATGGCGAGCCCGATGGTGATCGGGTAGGCCATCAGCCGCTCCAGCGTGCCGGGCTCCAGACCGGGAACAAACCGGAAAAGTATGGTGGAGATCAGGGACAGCGCCCCGCCCAGCAGCAGGAACCAGCCGGCGATCCTCAGCCCGCGCCAGCTCCAGCCCAGCGCCAGCAGGGCCAGTCCTCCGGCGAGGAAGAACAGCAGGGCGCCGGTGTAGTGCAGCGCGGAGATCGTATCTTCCGGCACCAACCCCACAATCACGATGCCCACACCGGAGACCACCACGAGTCCCCGGATGATGGGCCCCCAGGCCGGATGGCGCACAGCCGGCGGGACATCCGGGCGTGCCGCCACGCGGAACAGCACCGAGCTGAGCAGCACCGCGCCCACAACCATGGCCAGGCCCTGGACCACAAAGGACAGGTCCATCAGCCAGTGCAACGGCGAACAGACGTCCCTGCCGTTGTAGATTCCGCAGCGATCGGCACCCAGATCGCTGATCACATTGAAGCGCCGGCTGTACGGCGCTGGTCCCGCCCAACCCGAAATAACCACCGCCTCAGCAAGGAAGTACTGCAGGACGCTGATCTTTGCCCACGCTCCCACCAGGCTGCGGGTTTGGCGCAGCTGGCCGGCCGGATCTGCAGCCGTTTTTACGGCGGCCGGGTTCTGCGGGATGGAAGCGGTCACAGCAACACCCTAGCGCCGGGCCCGGACATTGCGCCGGAACCGGTAAAGTAGTTACCGCACCGGGTTTAGGAAGCGGCGCACGCGTGAGTAGCTCAGCAGGATAGAGCGTCCCTCTCCTAAAGGGAAGGTCGCGGGTTCGAATCCCGCCTCGCGCACTTGATGACCTTCGACGTGGCCGATCTGCGCGCCCACCTGATGGGCCACTGGCGGGTGGAACGGACCGTGCTGGACCGTTCCACCGGCGCCCGGGGAACCTTTACGGGTACCGTGGTTTTTGAGCCCGACGGCGGCGGCCTGAGCCAGCGCGAAGCGGGCACCCTGGTCTGGCCCACGCACACGGGGCCCGCCACCCGCGAGTACGGCTGGCGGGGCACCGCTGATGCTGCGGTGATGGATGTCCTCTTCCCGGACGGTCGGGCCTTCCACTCCCTGGACCTTTCCCGCGGGTGCTGGACCGCCGAGCATTGGTGTTCCCCGGACACCTACCTGGTCCGGTTCACCGCAACCTCAGCGGACCGGCTGGACTACGAGTGGGACGTCAAGGGGCCGGCGAAGGACCTCCTGCTGCACACCTCGCTGTTCCGCGCCGGCTGAAGCCAGCCCGCTACTTGGTCACCGCCACGTCCGCCGTAGTATCGGCATCGACGACGGCGGCAACGGCCTGGGCGAACTGCGTATCGTGCAGCTCCGCGTACCGGCCGCCGGCGGCCAACAGGTCCTCATGCGTTCCGCGCTCGACGATCTGTCCGTCCTCAACGACCAGGATCGCGTCCGCCGAGCGGATGGTGGAGAGCCGGTGCGCAATAACAATCGCGGTCCGGTCCTTCAGCGCCTCGCCCAACGCGGACTGCACGGCCGCCTCATTGGTGGAGTCCAGTGCCGCCGTCGCCTCATCCAGGATCACCACGGCCGGCTGCACCAGCAGCAGCCTGGCGATTGTCAGCCGCTGCCGCTCGCCGCCGGAAAGCCGGTAGCCGCGCTCGCCCACCACCGTGTCCAGCCCGTCCGGCAGGGATTGGATCATGTTCTGCAGCCGCGCCCGGCGCAGCGCGTCCCAGATCTGCTCATCCGTCGCATCCGGCCGGGCCAGACGGAGGTTGGAACGGATGGACTCGTGGAACAGGTGCCCGTCCTGGGTCACCATCCCGATGGTCTGGCGCAGCGAATCGAACGTCACGTCCCGGACGTCGATGCCGCCGAGCCGGACGGCTCCGGAATCCACGTCGTATAGCCGCGAAAGCAGCTGGGCGATGGTGGACTTGCCGGCGCCCGAGGATCCGACCAGGGCGATGGTCTGGCCAGGCTCGGCCCGGAAGCTGATGCCGTGCAGCACCTCCTCGCCGCCGCGGGTGTCCAGCACCGCAACGTCCTCCAGCGACGCGAGTGAGACCTTGTCCGCCGACGGATAGGCGAACCGGACGTCGTCGAACTCCACACCCACCGGACCGCGCGGCAGTCCGCGGGCGTCCGGCTTCTGCTGGATCAGCGGCTTGAGGTCCAGGATTTCAAAGACACGGTCAAAGCTGACCAGTGCGCTCATGATGTCCACCCGCGCGTTGGCCAGGGCGGTGAGCGGAGCGTAAAGGCGGGTCAGCAGCAGCGCCAGCACGACGACGTCGCCCGCGGCCAACTGCCCGCGGATGGCAAAGTAGCCCCCCAGCCCGTAGACCAGCGCCAGGGCCAGCGAGGACACCAGCATCAGCGCGGTGAAGAAGACGAACTGCATGATGGCGGTACGCACTCCGATGTCACGGACACGGCTTGCCCGGTTGGTGAATTCGCGCGACTCATCCGCGGGCCGGCCGAACAGCTTGACCAGGGTGGCGCCCGGAGCGGAGAAGCGCTCGGTCATCTGGGTGCTCATATCCGCGTTCAGGTTGGCCGACTCCTTGCGCATCCCCGCCAGCCTGGAGCCGAAGCGCCGGGCCGGGATGAGGAAGATGGGCAGCAGCACCAGGGCCAGCACGGTGACCTGCCACGACTTGCCCAGCATCACGATCAGCGTCAGGACCAGGGCGACCGAGTTGCTGACAATGCCGGAGAGGGTCCCGCTGAAGGCCTGCTGGGCGCCGATGACGTCGTTATTGAGCCGGCTCACCAAGGCGCCGGTGCGGGTCCGGGTAAAGAACGCGATGGGCATTTTCTGGACGTGATTGAACACGGAGGTGCGCAGATCCAGGATCACACTCTCCCCGAGATTGGCCGAGATCCAGCGGATGACCAGGGAAAATCCCGCATCCAGGACGGCCACCAGGGCAATCAGCAGGGCCAGGTTGATGACGATCTGCACGTCGGAGCGAGCCACGATGGCGTCCACCACCTGGCCGGCGAGCACCGGCGTGGCCACCGCCAGGATCGCGGAGGCTACGGAGAGCACCACAAAGACGGCCAGCCGCCCGCTGTACGGCCGGGCGAAGGCCAGCGTGCGACGGGGCGTCTCCTTCGAAATCCCGTTGCTGCTCTTGTCCGAGCGCATCGAACTCCAAAGGGAGCTCCAGGCCGCGCCTTCCATACTCATGGGGGTTCTCCTCAAATGTCCACGGTCTATCCGCTGTTCAAGCCTAGATCCTCCAGCCCGCGGCGGAAACCGCTACGGCAGCCAGATTAGTTCCCGCCCGTCAAGTCGCCTGCGTCACAGTGGCGTCACCTGAGGAAATAGAACCCGATCCGGTTGGCGTTGTCAGTGGTAACGTCGCTGCTTGAGCGGCGCCGGTGATCTCCGGGTGGCCGCAAATCGTTGAAGTAAGGAAACCCTCATGAACCGTCGCCGTTTCGCCGTCGTCAGCCTGATTGCCGCTGTCTCCGTGGCTCTGGGCGGCTGCTCGGCTGGCACCTCCTCCCCTTCGTCCAGCTCCGGCGGCGACACCTCGCTGAGCGACGTCAAGTCAAAGGGTGAGATCGTGTTCGCTACCGAGGGTACCTATAAGCCGTTTACCTTCCACGAGAACGGCTCCGGTCAGCTGACCGGATATGACGTGGAAATCGCCAAGGCTGTTGCCGGCAAGCTCGGCGTCAAGGCCAGCTTCCAGGAGACCCAGTTTGACGGTATCTTCGCCGGTCTGGACGCCAAACGCTTCGATGCGATCGCCAACCAGATCTCCATCAACCCGGAGCGCACCGCCAAGTACGATTTCTCCACCCCGTACACGGTGTCGCCCAGTGTTATCGTCACCAAGGCGGATGACAACTCCATCACCAGCTTCGACAGCCTCAAGGGCAAGACCACGGCCCAGTCGCTGACCAGCAACTTCTACAAGGTGGCCCAGCAGGCCGGCGCCAACGTCCAGGCCGTCGAGGGCTGGGCCCAGTCCGTGGCGCTGCTGCGCCAGGGCCGCGTCGACGCCGTCGTCAATGACAAGCTGACCTTCCTTGACTACGCCAAGACCAACCCGAACTCGGGTCTGAAGATCGCGGCGGAGTCCAAGGACAAGTCCGAGAATGCGTTCGCCTTCAGGAAGGGCTCCCCGCAGCTGGTGCAGGCCGTGGACAAGGCGCTGGCCGATCTCCAGGCGGACGGCACCCTGGCGAAGATTTCGGACAAGTACTTCGGCGCGGACGTTTCCAAATAGCACCTTTCCCGCCGGTACCGACGACTCCCAACGTTAGGCTGAAGCATGACTGTCAACTGGGATCTCGTCTGGAGTTCTCTGGGCCCCATCCTCACCGGCGCCATCACCGGCACCATTCCGCTGACCCTCGCCTCCTTTGTGCTGGGCCTGATTTTGGCACTCATCGTGGCGCTGATGCGGATCAGCCGGAACATTGTGCTGGCGGGGATCGCCAGGTTCTACGTCTCGGTGATCCGCGGAACGCCCCTGCTGGTGCAGCTCTTCGTGATCTTCTACGGGCTCCCCACGATCGGCGTGAAGCTGGATCCGTGGCCCAGCGCCATCATCGCGTTCTCGCTTAACGTCGGAGGCTATGCGGCCGAGGTGATCCGGGCGGCGATCCTGTCCGTCCCGAAGGGCCAGTGGGAGGCCGGGCACACCATCGGCATGAACCGCAGTCAATCGCTGCTGCGGATCATCCTGCCGCAGGCCGCCCGCGTATCCGTGCCGCCGCTGTCCAACACCTTCATTTCACTGGTCAAGGACACCTCACTGGCCTCGCTGATCCTGGTCACGGAACTGTTCCGCCAGGCGCAGCAGGTTGCGGCGTTCAGCCAGGAATTCATGCTGTTGTACCTCGAAGCCGCCGTCATCTACTGGCTGATCTGCCTGGTGCTCTCCAGCGGCCAGTCAGTCCTGGAAAAGAGGTTGGACCGCTATGTCGCCCACTGATCAGACCCCGGTGCCTCCGGTGCTGCAGGTTCGGCACCTGACGAAGGCCTTCGGTGCCAACAAAGTGCTGCGCGGCATCGACCTCGACGTGCCCAAGGGCAAGGTGGTGGCGCTGATCGGTCCATCCGGCTCCGGCAAGACGACCATCCTGCGGTCCCTCAACGGACTGGAAATCCCCGACGGCGGTACGGTCACCCTGGGCGGCAACGGCACCGGCCCGCTGAGCCTGGACTTCAGCGGCAAGGTTTCCGGCAAGGAAATTGCCGCCCTCCGGGACCGCAGCGCCATGGTTTTCCAGCATTACAACCTGTTCCCGCACATGACCGTCCTGCAGAATGTCATCGAGGGCCCGGTCAAGGTGCAGAAACAGACCCGGGCCCGAGCCGTCGCCGATGCGGAGACGCTGCTGGCCCGCGTGGGCCTGCTGGAGAAGCGGGATGCCTACCCGTTCGAGCTCTCCGGCGGCCAGCAGCAGCGCGTCGGCATTGTGCGGGCACTGGCGCTCAAGCCGCAGCTGCTGCTCTTCGATGAGCCCACCTCGGCTCTGGACCCCGAGCTGGTGGGGGACGTGCTCGGCGTCATCAAGGAGCTGGCCGAGGAAGGCTGGACCATGGTGATTGTCACCCACGAGCTGGCCTTCGCCCGGCAGATGGCGGACGAGGTGATCTTTATGGATGGCGGCGTCGTCGTCGAACGCGGTCCTGCCTCCGAGGTGCTGCGCGAACCCAAGCAGGAGCGCACGCAGCTGTTCGTGAAGAGGCTTTTGCACGAGCTCTGAGCGGCGGGGATTGCCGGCGGTAAATCGGGCATAAGTATGGGGCAGCCGTGCAGGCGGCCGCCCCAGACTTTTCGAAGCGGATCAGTGCGAAGGCATGATCCTGTGGTGGTGGACTTCCGTGCTGGGTTTAATCGCAGCGGCCGTAACTATCACGGCTACTGCTCCGCAGACCCAGGAAAACCACGCCACGCCCATCTGCGTGGCGTAGGATCCGAACCACGGCGACAGGAACAGCAGCAAACCGATGACGGCCTGCGCGTATTCGGCCACCGGCTGTCCGGGTGCGGCCAAATTGTACAGCCCGCTGGCGATCAGCAGCACGCCAAAGACGATCATCAGCGCTGTCGAAGCGCCCATTTGTCTGATAAAAATCGTTGACACTGCGGAAACGAGGCCGGCGATGATGGCCACCCAGTCCTGCCAGCGTGTCCATTTCTTCATTGAGAACAACCTCCTTGAGTGGCGGCTCCCTGAATTGGGGGGTCAATCTCAATATAGTTTTGACTTATCGCGGGGTCAATGGTGTGTGACCGGTGTTACCAAGACTCCATAACGGCCCTGTTGACCAGCGGCAGCACCTCGGTGCCCAGCAGCTCGATGGACTCCAGCACCAGCTTTTGCGGCACGGAGGAGAAATCCAGCTGGAAAATCTGCCGGTCGTGCTTCATGTGGCCGTACATCCGGACAATCTTTTCCGCCACCTGCTCCGGAGTCCCCACGAACAGCGCTCCGGCCGGGGCCGTCTGCGCCCGGTAGGTCACCTCGCTCGGCTTCGGGAAACCCCGCTCGGAGGCAATCCTCGTCATCGAGTCCATCCAGTATGGGCGGTAAATATCCAGCGCGTCCTTGCGCAGGATCAGGCCGGGCGTGCTGGCACCCACCCGCAACGCGCCGCCGTCGTGCCCTGCCTCCGCCGCGGTCCGCCGGTAGAGATCCACGTGCCGCTCAAAGTTGTTCACCGCTCCACCGAGGATGGCGTACATGACCGATTTGCCCAGCCGGGCAGCCCGGACGGTGGACTGCGGGGTGCCGCCGGTGGCGATCCAGATGTCCAGCTCCCCGTTGTAGGGCCGCGGCAGGATCAGTGCGTCCTCCAGGTCCGGCCGGAAGTTGCCGTGCCAGCTGATCCGCTCCTGCTGGTTCAGCCGCAGCAGCAGATCGATCTTTTCCTCGTAAAGCGCATCATAATCCTCCAGCCGGGCGCCAAAGAGCGGGTAGGACTCGATGAAGGAACCGCGGCCGGCCGTCAGCTCCGCCCGCCCCTGCGAAATCAGGTCCAGGGTGGCGAACTGCTGGAACACGCGGACCGGATCCTCGGTGCTGAGCACCGTGACCGCGCTGCCCATGTGGATGTTCTGGGTCTGCGCCGCGATCGCAGCCAGCACGGTAGACGGCGAACTCACCGAATAGTCCGGCCGGTGGTGCTCGCCGATCCCCACGTAGTGCAGACCCACCTGGTCCGCCAACCGCGCCCGCTCCAGCAGATCGGCCGTGTTCTGCGCTGCACTGATCTGTTCCCCGGTGACCGGGTTGCGGTGGATGTCGCCAAAGCTGAAGATTCCGAGTTCCATGCCCTGCCCAACCGTTAGATGCGTTTGCATATTCCCGGCGGTGAGTTGGTCCCGCCGGACCCGGGCGGCCGGGCGCGGCCGGATTCGCCCCGCGGAGCAGCCTCCATTTCCGGCAAACCGGAGTAGATTTCGGGAATGACTGCACGCATGCGGAACGCGTCATGAACAAGGACCGGATGGAGGCCTTCAGCGACGGCGTCCTCGCAATCGTGATCACCATCATGGTGCTGGAACTGCGGACCCCAGAGCAAGCAACCTGGGCGGGGATGCTGGCGGTGCTTCCCACCTTCCTCAGCTACCTGCTCAGCTTCGTCTACGTGGGCATTTACTGGAACAACCACCACCACATGGTCCAGCTCGCCGGCAGGGTCAACGGCGCAATCCTGTGGGCCAACCTGCATCTGCTGTTCTGGCTCTCCCTTTTCCCTTTCACCACCCGGTGGATGGATGAAGCCGGTTTAGTCCAGGTCCCGGTCCTGGTCTACGGCGTGAACCTGCTGCTCGCCGCCGTCGCCTATTACATTCTGCAGACCGCACTGATCCGCCAGCAGGGCCGGGACGGTGCCCTGGCGCAGGCGATCGGAGGGGACTGGAAGGGACGGCTGTCCCCTGTCATCTATGTCGTCGGTCTGGGTCTGACTCTGATCCACCCGCTCCTCGGCGTGGCCGCGTATACGGTCGTGGCCCTGATCTGGCTGGTGCCGGACCGGCGCGTGGAGCACTATGTGTCGCGGCTGTCCGACCCCACCTCGGATCCCGACCCCAACGAACCCCAACCCCGCAGTTGAGAGCACAGTTGGCGCCCGTGTTTTTGAAAAACATGGGCGCCAGCTGTGCTCTCAACCGTCAGTATCAGCGCCGGAACCGCAACGTCACCAGCTGGAACGGCCGCAAGGTCAGCTCCACCGATTCCGCGCCGAGCACGATCCCGGCGGCGCGCTCCACCGGCGTCTCCAGCAGGTCCGTCACCTGCACCGACTTCACCGGAAAATTCGCGTTGACCCGCCCAATGGAGCGCTCTCCGAAGGACTCGTAAAGGCGCACCACCACATCGCCGGAACCGTCCTCGGCCAGCTTAACCGCCTCAATCACCAGGGCGGCATTGAACACCGTAAACAGCGGCTCCACCGGCCGGGCCCCCTGGACCACGCGGGGCACCAGGTTGGTCCGGTACCCCTCCTCCACAGCGTCGGCGATGCTGGCCCCGGGACGAATGGTCATGGTGAGCTCATGGCGGCCCTGGTCCGTGAACGGATCCGGGGATTTCGGTGCGCGCAGCAGTGAAAGCCGCACCGTCGTCGTCGTTCCCTCCGGTGCCCCGCTTCCCGCCGGCCGCATGCTGCGGCTGACGTCGTGGCCGTAGGTTGAACCGTTGGACAGCGCCACGCCATAGCCCGGCTCCCCGACGTGGATCCAGCGGTGGGCGCAGATTTCAAACTTGGCCGCCTCCCACGAGGTGTTCGTGTGGGTCGGACGGAAGACGTGGCCAAACTGCGTCTCCGCGGCGGACCGGTCGGCCCGAACGTCCAGCGGGAAGCCCAGTTTGAGCAGCTTTTCGCTCTCCTGCCAGTCGACGGCGGTGCTGATGGCAAGCGACGGCGATCCGGCGGCCAGGCTGATCCGCTGGGTCACGGGCGAGCTGCCCACCAGCCGTTCAACCACGACGACGGCGTCCCCGCCGGCGCGTTCCATCGTCACCGAGTGGGCCTGGGTGTAGCTGGTCACGTTGTGCCGATAGAATTCGTCGATGTCCCAGGCGTCCCACGCGTTGGGCGTGTCCCGATGCAGTTCCAGGTGGTTGCCGAACGTCCCGGGGGCGATCGCCTCCCGGCCGCTGGCATGGTCCATCAGCGAGGTCAGTAGGCCGTTACCATCGAGCACCGCGCGGATCACGCCATTGTCCAGGATGTAGCCGCCGTCGCGTTCGCTCACCTGGACGGCTTCACCGGCGTCGGTCATGGTGCCGGCGCCGAGCGCGGGCACGCCGGACCGCTCGTGCGGAGCGGCATTAAGCAGCAGCGCGGTCGCGCCGGGCCCCACCAGCGCCCCGACGGCGGTTCCGATCAGCCGCTCCAGGTCCGCGGCGATTGCGGTGTAGTTGCGCTCCGCATCGTGGTGCACCCAGGCGATGGAGCTGCCCGGCAGGATGTCGTGGAACTGCTGCATCAGCACCAGCTGCCAGAGCCGCTTAAGCTCCGTGGCCGGGTAATCCAGTCCAAGCCGCACGCTTGCCGTGCTGGCCCACAGCTCGGCCTCGCGGAGCAGATGCTCACTGCGGCGGTTGCCCAGCTTGGTATTGGCCTGGCTGGTATAGGTTCCGCGGTGCAGTTCCAGGTACATCTCGCCGAGCCAGACCGGCGGGTTGGCATACTCCCCCTCGGCCTGTTCAAAGAATCCGGCCGCGCTGCCCAGCGACACCTTCGGCGAACCCTCAAGATCCGCGGTGCGCCGTGCGGCTGCGATCATTTCGCGCGTCGGCCCCCCACCGCCGTCGCCGTAGCCGAAAGGCACCAGCGAAACGCTGCCGCGGCCGTGGTCGCGGAAGTTGCGCTGGGCATGGGCCAGGTTGGAGGCGTTCAGGTCCGAGCCATAGGTGTCCACCGGTGGAAAGTGCGTGAACAGCCGGGTTCCGTCAATGCCCTCCCACAGGAAGGTATGGTGTGGCATCCGGTTGACCTGGTTCCAGGAAATCTTCTGCGTCAGGAACCATTTCATGCCCGCGGCCGCGGCGATCTGCGGCAGCGCGGCGGAGTAGCCAAAGGAATCCGGTAGCCACGTCTCCCGACAATCGACGCCGAATTCGCGCCGGAAGAAGCCCTTGCCTTCCACGAACTGCCGGGCCATCGCCTCACCTCCCGGCATGTTGGTATCCGATTCGACCCACATGCCGCCCACTGGCACAAACTGTCCGCTGGCCACCTTGGCCTTGATCCGGGCGAACAGCTCCGGGTATGCGTCCTTGACCCAGGCCAGCTGCTGCGCCGAGGAGCAGGAGAACACGAAATCCGGGTTCTCCTCCATCAGGGCCAAGACGTTGGAGAACGTGCGCGCGCACTTGCGGATGGTCTCGCGCACCGGCCACAGCCACGCCGAGTCAATGTGCGCATGCCCCGTGGCCACCAGCCGGTGCGCGGAGGCGTACGCGGGACTGGCCAGCACGCCGGCCACCGCCTCCCGACCTTTGCCCGCGGTTCCGGAAACATCCTCCGGATCCATCACGTCCATCATGTTTTCCAACGCCCGCAGAATCTCGTGGCGACGCGGCAGATCCAGCGGCAGCTCGTGCATCAGACCGCTCAGGGACCAGACATCCTGGCACAACTCCCAGACCGTTGAATCCAGCTCTGCGAGCACAATCGGCCCTATCCGGTACTGTGGCGCGTGGCCGGCGGTCGCCTTGTCGCCCAGCGGATTGGGCGCGAAGGTGAATCCCGCGGCGACATCCGGATTGGCGGCGGCCTCGACGTAGAAGTCGATCACTCCTGCTGGCGCACCGAGCAGGTTCAAGGGCAGCTGCTGGTTGCGCGGCGAAACGGCCTTGACGATGGTCCCGTCCGGACGCCAGGCGAGGCCCTCGCACTGGAAGCCCGGTTGCTCGCCGGCAAATCCCAGATCCACCAGCACCTCCAGGGAACGGGAGGCAGCTTCACCCCAACCCGGCGGAACCTTCCCCATGATGTGCAGCCACTTGGTGGTCCACGGAGCACCCCAGGCCTGCCCGAACGTGACCGGCACATAGTCCCCACTCACGGCCGCCGCAAACGGAACAGGCTCGCCCGGGACATCCCACCCCGCCACCGTCAGCGGCACGACCCGGGCGTAGCTGGCCGGCGCCAGCCGGTCCCGCACAAATCGTGCCAGCCGGGCTTCGGTGAGACGGCGGTCATCGTGCACTTTGTAACTCCTTGAATGGTGCTGGCTGTGT
>JALYYI010000036.1 GCA_030946705.1 Actinomycetota bacterium
GGTCGAGGTGGGCGGACTGGGCGGCCGCACCGGTGCCCGCGGGTTCGACGCCGCTCTCGAGGTGGCGCGCGCGGTCGCCGGCTCCAGAAGCCTGCGGCTGGTCGGCGTCAGCGGCTACGAAGGTTCATTGGCGCATACCGCGGAGCCGGAAAGCCTCGCGAGTGTCCGGAATTTCCTGCTCGAGATGAAGGCGCTGCATCAGGAGCTGCTGGCCGGGAATCTCTACCCCGCGGGCGCCAGCATCATACTGACCGCAGGGGGCAGTGCGTACTTCGACACCGTCGCGGACGTGCTGGGCAAGTGCATTAGCACCGGCACGGAGGCGACCGGTGGCCGCACTGTGGACCTTGTCCTGCGCAGCGGCGCCTACATCATCCACGACGACGGCTTCTACCGCCAGATTTCGCCGTTCTCCCGGCACGGCGGTCATCCGTTCCGCAGCGGGATGCACGGCTGGGCCCGGGTGGTCTCGAGCCCGGAGCCGGGGCTGGCCATCCTGGACGCGGGCAAGCGCGATATCCCGGTCGACGAGGGACTGCCCGTTCCCCGGGCCATCGGCCCAGGACTGGGCGGGCCGATGCGCCCGCTGACGGAGGCCGGCGTCACGGCCGTCAATGACCAGCACTGCTTCATGAGCTACAACCCCGAAACAACCGCCGTCCGGCCAGGCGATGTGGTCCGCCTTGGGCTCTCCCACCCCTGCACCGCCTTCGATAAGTGGACGCTCATCCCCGTCCTCGCGGACACCGAAGCCGACCCGACCGTCGTCGACCTTGTCCATACCTTTTTCTAGGGTGCTGCAATGCCACGGTTAAGAGCAGCCGAACCGGCACCGAAAACCCTGATCAGCAACGCCACCGTGGTCGACGGGACGGGGGCGCCGCGCCGCCGCGCCGACGTCGTCGTCGAGCACGGCCGGATCGCGGAACTGGCCCCCACAGGTTCCCTCGATCCTGCGGCGACCGGGACGCAGAGGTCCATCGACGCCGGATCGCTGGTACTCAGCCCCGGATTCATTGACATGCACGCCCATTCGGATCTGCAGCTGCTGCTCAATCCGGCGCACTACGCCAAGATCAGCCAGGGCATGACCACCGAGCTGCTGGGCCAGGACGGGCTCTCCTATGCGCCGGTGGATGACGCTGTGCTGGCGGGCATGCGGGAGCAGCTAGCCGGGTGGAACGACGACCCCGCGGATTTCGATTTTTCCTGGCGCAGCGTGGCGCAATACCTGGACCGGCTGGATCAGGGCATCGCCACGAACGCGGCCTATCTGGTGCCCCAGGGCACGGTCCGCGCCATGGTGATGGGCTTCTCCGAGGGCCAGGCAAGCGCGGAGCAGCTGGCCCGCATGCAGGACCTGGTCCGCGAGGCGATGACGCAGGGGGCCGTCGGAATGTCCTCGGGACTGACATACACCCCCGGCATGTACGCCAGCACCGAGGAGCTGGCGGCACTGTGCGGCACCGTTGCCGAGGCCGGCGGTTTCTTCGCGCCGCATCACCGCTCCTACGGCAAGGGTGCGCTGGCGGCCTACCAGGAGATGATCGAGCTGAGCCGCTCCTCCGGCTGCGCCCTGCACCTGACCCACGCCACCATGAACTTCGCCCCCAACAAAGGCCGGGCCGGGGAGTTGCTGGCCCTGATCGATAAGGCCCTGGACGACGGCGTCGACATCACCTTGGACACGTATCCTTACCTTCCCGGCGCCACCACGCTGTCCGCGATCCTGCCCAGCTGGGCCTCTTCCGGCGGCACCGAGGCGACGCTGCTCCGACTTCAGGATCAGGACGGCCTGGCACGGATCCGCGAGGACGTTGAAGTCAACGGTTCCGACGGCTGCCACGGCGTGGCTGCGGAATGGCAGACCATCGAAATCAGTGGTGTCCGCAACCCGGAGCTGGCCGGCTGCGTCGGGAAAACCATAGCCGCCATCGCCGCGGAAAGCGTCCGTGAGCCGTTTTCCGTGTTCGTGGACATCCTGCGCCGGGACCGGCTGGCCACGGGCATCCTGCAGCATGTGGGCGACGAGGAAAATGTCCGCACCATCATGAGGCACCGCATGCACACCGGCGGCAGCGACGGCATCCTGGTGGGTGCCAAACCGCATCCGCGTTCCTGGGGGACCTTCCCCCGCTACCTGGGGCATTACTGCCGCGACCTTGGCCTGCTCAGCCTGGAGGAAACCATCCACCACCTCACCGGCCGTCCCGCGGCACGGCTCAGGCTGGACCGCCGCGGGCTCATCCGCGCTGGCTTTGCCGCCGATCTGGTGCTCTTCGACCCGGAAACCATCCACGATGCGGCCACCTTCGAGAACCCCCGGCAACCCGCAGCCGGCATCCACTATGTATTCGTCAACGGCACCGCCGCGATCGACGCCGGAGCGCCCACCGGGGCACTTGCCGGCCGGGCACTGCGGTGCAGCACCGAGGGAAAGGCAACGATTAATGACTAACCCCGCACTCCTGACCAGCGAAGAGTTCATTGCACGACTGCGCACCGACCGGGCGCTGGTGGTGGTCCGAGCGCCTGCCATCCCCGACGCTGCCGGACTGTGCCAGGCGCTGGCCGACGGCGGAATCCGCACCATCGAGCTGACCTTCACCACCCCGGATGTCCTGCGCCACGTCGAAAAGGCCGCCGGTTCCGCGGACTCGCACGGCGCCGTCGTCGGGGTCGGTACCGTGCTGACCGCGGACCAGGCGCGGGCCGCGGTCGACGCCGGAGCCCAGTTCCTGGTGACCCCGGGGCTCCGGCCCGAGGTGGCAAGGGTCGCCGTTGACGCCGGGATTCCCTTCAGTCTTGGGGCCATGACCCCGACGGAGGTGGCGCAGGCCCTGGATCTGGGCTCGTCCGTGGTTAAGATCTTTCCGGCCCGGCAGCTGGGCCCGGCCTACCTCAAGGACCTCCAGGGCCCCTACCCCGGGGTCAACCTCCTACCGTCCGGCGGCATCGACGCGATCAACGCCCCGGATTACCTCAATGCCGGGGCACTGGCCGTCTGCTGCGGCACCAGCGTTGTTCCGCCGGCAGCAGTGGCAGCGGGAGACTGGGCGGATATTACCGCCCGGGCCGCAGCCTTCACCAGTGTCCTGAAATCCGATGCGCGAAGTAGAAAAGGAGAAGCGCGATGAGCATTTTTGAACAGCTCAAGCCGGCTGCGATCTACATGGCCGCAGGCGATGACACCATCAAAGCGATCCACGAACCCTGGGCCGGCCACGACACCCAGGTCCTGGTTGTCGCGGCCATCGGCATCGCCATTGTGGTGCTGCTGATCGTCTGGCTCAAGATGCACCCGTTCCTGGCCCTGACCATCGGCTCGCTCTTTGTCGGCATAGGCTCCGGCATCGCCCTGGGCGGCGTCGCCCTGTCCTTCGAAACCGGCGTCGGGGCCGTGCTGGGCAACGTGGGCGTGCTCATCGTGCTGGGCGCCATGCTCGGCAAACTCCTGGCCGACTCCGGCGGCGCTGACGAGATAGTGGACACCCTGCTCAAGGGCAGCCCCAAGGTGCTGCCCTGGAAAATGGCGCTTATCGCCTTCATCATCGGTATCCCGATGTTCTTCGAAATCGGTCTGGTGCTGCTCATTCCGGTCATCATGCTGGCCGTGCGGCGCTCCCGGCGCCCGGCCATGCTGCTGGCCATTCCGGCCCTGGCCGGCCTGTCCGTACTGCACGGCTTCATCCCGCCGCACCCCGGGCCGCTGGCCGCGATCGCGAACCTGCACGCCAACATCGGCATCACCCTGGCGATCGGCCTGGCCATTGCGATCCCGACCGTCATCATCGCCGGACCGCTGTTTTCCCGGCTGGCAGCAAAATGGGTTCCGATCGGCGTTGCCGGCGCCGGGCTCGGCTTCGCCGGCCCTTCCGGCAACGGCGGCGGCACCGGCGACGGCTCCTCCAACGGGGGCCGGCCGGCCGGTAGCGGCGCCTCCGGCAGCGGCAGCGCCGCAGCGGCCAAGACATCGGCAGCCGCCGGCTCGCCCGCGGTCCTGGACACGGC
>JALYYI010000042.1 GCA_030946705.1 Actinomycetota bacterium
GTGGGCTGCCAGCGTCCGTTGCGGAGCCAGCCGACGAATTCGTGGTCCCAGCCGCGGGTGCAGTCGCTGCCCAAGCCGATGTGGGTGGGCCCGTACTGGTCCACCATGCGTGAGACCATGGCGGCGAAGCTCTCGATGCTCACGTGCTCCCCGCCGCTGACGGTGGGGTAGAGGCAGCAGCCGATGACTCCCCCGCGGTCCACAAGCGGTTGAATTACGTCGTGGGGCTTGTTCCGGGGCGTATCGAAGAACCAGAGGGGGTTGGAATGGGTGATCGCAACGGGCACGGTGGAGGCCTCGATCGCATCGCGGCTGGTCCGGTATCCGACGTGGGAGAGGTCGATGAGCATCCCGACACGGTTCATCTCCGCCACGACGACACGGCCGTAGCGGGTGAGCCCGGAGTCCTCGGCCTCGAAGCAGCCGCCGCCGAGCAGGTTCTGGTTGTTGTACGTCAACTGGGCTATGCGGACACCGAGGCGGTGGAAGAGTTCCACATACCGGTAGTCGTCCTCGAAAGGGCTGGTGTTCTGGAAGCCGAGAAAAACGGCGATCTTGTTTTGCTGTTTGGCGGCTTCGATGTCGGCGCCGCTGGTGGCAAGGAAGAAAAGATCGGGGTTGCGGTTGGCCAGTTCAAGCCACTGAGCGATGGAGCGGATGGTTTCAGCCGCGTTTTCCCAGACGGCGCAGGTTGCGTTGACGGCGCTGACACCACCGGTGCGCAGTTCCTCCAGGACCGGTCGGCTCCAGTTGCTGATCTGCAAGCCGTCCACGACGGTTGCCTGCTGGTGCACGCTCATTATTTCTCTCCTTCGGGCGCCAGCGGAAACAGCCAGTCGTCATCGTCGTTTCCGTTCAGGACGTCCGCCACGCGCGGGGCGCCGCTGAATAAGGTGACGCGGACCCAGTCGGTGGACTGCGGGCTGAAGTTGTTCATCCCGTAGGTGGCCAGCTGGAAGCGTTGGGTGCTCAGCGGCAGGAAGTCGGCATCCAGGAGGTTGTCCTGCAGTTCGCCGTAGTGGTAGTCCCTGGTCTGCTGGATCCGTTCGGCGGCGAAGCGGTGCTCCGGATGGGACAGCAGGAACTCGGCCACGGTAGTCTCGGCAGGGAACCGTTCCAGGTCGACGGCCAGGGCGTTGATCCGGCGTGCGATGTCGGTGCAGTGCTCCACCGTGCCGGCGGCCAGCCCTGCCCGCTGCGCCCGCCGCGGTTCTTCGCTGTCCGCGGAGGAGTACCAGTAGTAGCTGGAGCGCTCCGGGGCGGCAAAGTCGTAGTTGCGGGCCCAGCCGTAGTTCTGTTCCAGAAGCTGCCGCAGTTCCTGGCAGCCCATGGCGGGGTTAAAGGTAGGCGAACCTGCCACTGTGAGCAGGGCTTCGGCTTCTTCATCAAAGCCGGTCTGGAGTTCGACGACGATGGAGGCGAAGATGCCGCGGGCTTCCGGGCTGAGGCCGGCCGCCATTTCGTGCAGGCGGGCCAGCACCGGGGCCGGCTCCCGGCTGGAGGCCATGAAGGCCTGGAGTTCGCAGAGCAGCTGGTGAAGTTGGGGCCTGATCAATTCCGTCGAAAGGAACGGGACTGTCTTGAGGTCAGACTTTTCCGCCAGGTGCCGGTCCGCCCTTTCAAGAAGTTCAACGACCCTGCCCAGGTCCGGGTGATCCGGTGCGTAGCTGGCGGCGAGACCCGCCGCCAGGGGAAGCTCGCGGAGCCTGCACCAGGCGTCCAGGTAGCCGGGGTGGTTGACGAGGAACGGAACCATGCCCAGGCCGGTGGCGTTGCCCAACCCGAAGTACCTGCCCCAGGCCGCGTCCAAGGGAACGGCCACGGTGCCGGCGGCCTGGGCCTTGGCCCTGGCGACGTGCTCCACCAGATCCATGCTGAGCTCGCGCAGCAGCCAGGCTGCTAGCATTTGGGAACGGTAGGGGACGGACAAGGGGTGTCCGGCCGGGATGGTGGCCAGTTCCTTGAGCCCGAATTTGCCGTTGCCGTAAAACGCGGTGCTGCGGATCAGGTAGGGACTGGGGCCGATCTTTTCGACGTCGGGCTGAGTCCCCCTGGAAAGGCAGTCGCTGACGTAGTCGAAGAAGCGGGCGCTGCGGTTCGCCCGGGTCATGATGATCGTTTCCGGGTCCGTGCGGCCTTGTTCCTGGACGGGGATGTTGCGGCGCAGCTCCGTTTCGCGCTCCGGGGTCAGTTCACCGTCGACGAGGGCGGCCGTGACGTCCCAGGCGTTCGCGATGACCCGGTCGGTGCGTTCGCTTTCTTCCAGGGCCTGGCAGAAGGCGATGAAGTTCAGCTCAAAGCCCTCGGCATTCACGGTATACACGGCGGTCCCCCGTCCCTGCCCGTCCAGGTCCAGGCGGGTCCTGGCCACAGTCCAGCGGCGTGCGGCCGCGCGGCGGAGCATCGTGCGGGCAAAGCTGTGCCGGGTGCCCCAGGCGCCGTTCATGTCGGAGCTGCAGAGCACGGCTTCGGGGGTGCGCAGTTCACACCGGGTTTTTTCGTCTATGAGGTTCATGGTCATGCCTTCTCGGGGGCCAGACGCAGGTAGGCGGTCTTTTCGTGGGTGAAGAAAGCCGCGGCGGCGGCACTGTTCTGCTCCCGGGGCCCGGCAAATGTGGAATCCTTCATTCCGCCGAAGGGGGCATGAAGCTCGGAACCGGTAGAGGGCGCATTGACCTTCACGAGGCCGGCGTCCAGATACGTGACGCACTGGCGGGCGGCACGCTCATCGCTGGTGAACACCGCGGCCGTGAGACCGAAGTCGGTGTCGTTCGCCAACGCAATGGCCTCTTCAAGGGTGGCTGCGCGGAGAACGGTGACAACAGGACCGAAGACCTCCTCGCGGCAGATCGTCATCGACGCCGGCCCGGCCAGCACGGTGGGCCGGACATAATGCCCCTCCGCGGCGGGAGCAGGCGCCTGGGAAAGGATTTCCCCGCCTTCGGTGACAGCCTGGTCGATCGCGGCGTTGATTTCATCGCGGGCGGAGGCAGAGACAACCGGGCCGATCTGCACCGACGGGTCAGTGCCCGGGCCCAGAACAAGTGCGGAGACCTTCTCCTTCACCCTCGCCAGGAACGCCTCGTGCCCGTCGCCGACAAGGATGATCCGCCGGGTGGCCGTGCATTTCTGGCCCGTGGAACCCATCGCGGCGTTGACGGCGCTGGACGCGGCCAGTTCGACGTCGGCGTCGGGCAGGACAAGAGTGGCGTTGTGTCCGCCCAGCTCCATCTGCAGCTTCGCGCCGCGTCCACAGACAATCCCGCGGATGTGGTGGCCCACCGGAACAGATCCGGTAAAAGTCACGCCCGCCACGGACGGGTGGGACACGAGTTCAGAGCCCAGCGGACCC
This sequence comes from Actinomycetota bacterium, assembly GCA_030946705.1. Classification (GTDB taxonomy): domain Bacteria; phylum Actinomycetota; class Actinomycetes; order Actinomycetales; family Micrococcaceae; genus Arthrobacter_M. The sequence continues at coordinate 3,353 of JALYYI010000042.1, forward strand.
GGGCCCAGGAGCAGGTTCGCGACGCCGGCCGGAACACCGGCCGCGGCCAGGATGTCCATCAGCAGAACCGACACCCCGGGCGTATGGCTGGCGGACTTCCAGACCACCGTGTTGCCGTACAGCAATGCCGGTGCGATCTTCCACGCCGGGATCTGCAGCGGGAAATTCCACGGCGTGATCACACCCACGATCCCCAGGGGCCTGCGGACAGTGAGGATCCGTTCATCAGGGTGGCTCGAAGGGTATTCGGTGCCGACCGGGTTACGGGCCGAGGCCGCGTGGTAGTCGAATGTGTCGGCGGAGGCGTCGACCTCCATCCTGGACTCGGCGAGTGTCTTGCCGTGTTCGGCCGTCATGACGGAGGCGATTTCCTCGGACCGTTCCCGGATCAGAGCGGCCGCGGCCGACAGGATCCGGCCCCGGGCCAGAATCCCCAGCCTGTCCCACGCCGGGGCTGCGGCGGCAGCCGCCTGGATCGCCTGCGCCAGCTCCCCGGAACCGGCCTGGTGGTAGGTGGTGACCGCTTCCTCCGGTGCCGACGGGTTGA
>JALYYI010000050.1 GCA_030946705.1 Actinomycetota bacterium
GCGAGGCTCCCAGCGCTGAGTCCGCTGGGGACGGCCCGCCGGCCGTAGCCGAGGGTGGATCCGCCGTGGCCACCTCGCTGGAGGTGCCCGCATGGCGGCTGGAGTTCCTGCTCCAGTCATCCTCAGATCCCAGCCTGATTGTCGCGGCTGAACAGGTATGGCGCGACGGCGGGGCCCTGGCCCGCTGGCTTGGCCGCCCGCAGGAGGTGCTGCTCGCTGAACTGGGCAAGGCGGTACGCGTCTACCCCGCCCTGGAACCTGGTCTGCGGCAGTCACGCCCCACCGGGCTCGACCTTGACTCGGAGGGCGCGTTCGCCTTCCTGCGCGATGCTGCCCCCGCGCTGCACGAGGCCGGGTTCTCAGTGCTGCTGCCCTCATGGTGGGACAAACGCACGAGGCTGGGTCTGAAGCTCTCGGCGTCCACCCCGATGGGCGATGACACCGGCAAAGCCCCCGCGTTCGGCCGGGAGCAACTGTGCGACTTCCAGTGGAGCCTCGCCGTGGGCGATCACACCCTCACCGATGAGGAGATCGCCGCGCTGGCCGGGGCGAAGGCCCCGCTGGTTCGGCTGCGGGGCCAGTGGGTGACCGTCAACCCCGAGCAACTGCGCCGCGGCATCGATTTCCTGCAGCGCGAGGAGTCGGGGTTTGGCACGGCGGCGGATGTCCTCCGCCTTGCCGCCACTCATCCGGACGATCTCGAACTGCCGCTGGAGGTTGCCGGCATCACCGCCGACGGCTGGCTGGGGGCCCTGCTGGACGGCTCGGCGGACGCGAGCATTCAGCCGGTCGCCCTGCCGGAGAGCTTCCGGGCAACGCTGCGCCCGTATCAGGAACGGGGCCTGGCGTGGCTGAACTTCCTCGCCGCTCTCGGGCTCGGTGCCTGCCTCGCCGACGATATGGGACTTGGCAAGACCGTTCAGCTGCTGGCGCTAGAGGCGGTGCACCGGCAGGAGTATCCCGATGCCGGTCCTACCCTGCTGGTGTGTCCGATGTCGCTGATCGGCAACTGGGATGCGGAGGCCGCAAAATTCGCGCCCGGTTTGCGCATGTGGGTGCACCACGGCCCGGACCGGTTGCGCGGCGAGGACTTCGGCGCAGCCCTGAACGGCACCGACATGTTGGTCACCACCTATGCAACGCTGACGCGCGATCTGGAGCTGTTCGAGGACCTCACCTGGAACCGTATTGTGCTCGATGAGGCGCAGGCGGTGAAGAACCGGCTCTCCCGCTCGGCAAAGGCCGTCAAACGCCTCTCAGCAACCCACCGGATCGCCCTCACCGGCACCCCGGTGGAGAACCGGCTCGGCGAGATGTGGTCGATCATGGACTTCCTGAACCCTGGGATATTGGGCTCGGCCGAGCTGTTCCGCACCCGTTATTCGATCCCGATCGAACGCCACCGAGACGAGGCAGCCGCCGAGAGGGTGCGGGCGATCACCCGACCGTACCTGCTGCGGCGTGTGAAGACCGATCCGGCCATCATTGACGATCTGCCGGAAAAAATCGAGATCAAGCAGTACTACACCCTCACGAGTGAGCAGGCGTCGCTGTACCAGTCCGTCGTCGACGACATGATGGAGAAGATCGAGGAGTCCGCCGGGATCGAACGCCGCGGAAATGTTCTGGCCGCGATGGCGAAGCTCAAGCAGATCTGCAACCATCCGGCACAGTTGCTGCACGACCGCTCGGCCATCGGCCAGCGCAGCGGCAAGGTGATCCGGATGGAGGAGATCCTGGACGAGATCCTTGCCGAGGGTGACAAGGTGCTGTGCTTTACCCAATACACCGAATTCGCCGAGATGCTGCTGCCGCACCTGGCGGCGCGCTTCGACACCGATGTCGCCTATCTTCACGGCGGCACGTCCCGGCAGAACCGGACCGAGCTGGTGCGCCGGTTCCAGTCGGACGACGGGCCGCCGATCTTCCTGCTCTCGCTGAAGGCTGGCGGCACGGGACTCAACCTCACTGCCGCGAACCACGTCATTCACCTCGATCGCTGGTGGAACCCGGCCGTCGAGAATCAGGCCACCGACCGGGCATTCCGGATCGGGCAGAAACGGCGTGTGCAGGTGCGAAAGTTCATCTGCCGTGGCACGCTGGAGGAGCGGATCGACACCATGATCGAGGAGAAGGCGTCGCTGGCGAACATGGTGGTCGGCGACGGCGAGGGGTGGCTCACCGAGCTGTCCACCCAGAGCCTGCGCGAACTGTTCGCCCTGTCGAAGGGGGCCGTCGGTGACTAGGGGCGGCTACGATTCGCCGTTCTTTCCGCCGTCCACCCCGCGCAGCGTCGAGGGTGGTGTCAAGGCCCGAAGCGTGCGGGGTGCCATCGGCACGAGCTGGTGGTCAGGACGGTTCATCGAGGTGCTGGAGGGTCTCGGTGTGGGTGGGCGACTGCAACGTGGCCGCAACTATGCCCGGCGCGGGCAGGTCATCTCGTTGGACATCGACGCCGGCACGGTCGCCGCCAGTGTCCAGGGTTCACGTGCAAAACCCTACCGCGTACGGATCGGGATCACTGCGTTCGGGAAGGCAGAGTGGGCGGCGGTGGAGGAGGCGCTGGCCGGCAACGCCTGGTATGTGGCGACTCTTCTGGCAGGAGAGATGCCCGCCGACATCGAAGACGTCTTCACCGCAGTCGGACTGTCGCTGTTCCCCGCCAGCGCGCGCGAGCTGAGCATGGACTGCTCCTGCCCCGACTGGGAAGTGCCGTGCAAGCACCTGGCGGCCGTGTTCTACCTGCTGGCAGAGAATTTCGACGACGACCCGTTCCGGATCCTCGCCTGGCGCGGACGCAACCGCGAGGATCTGCTGGGACGGATGCACGCGGCAGACACCGTTGGCGGCAACGCGAAAAGCGCAGGCGCCCCGCTCGCGGAAGTGCTCGACACCTTCTTCGTCTCGCCTGTGCCGGTCCCCATGCGACGCAGCTCTGCGGTCGGGGCACCGCTGGTGGACCAGGTTCCCCCGGTGGATGTCACGATCCTTTCGCGTCCGCTTGCCGACGTTTTGCGACCGGTGTATGCGGCGATCCGGGCCTCCGCTGAACGCGGCTGACGCAACGTTAATCTGACTGGATAATCGGCAGAATGTTGCGGGATGTTGAGTGGGCAATAGTGTGGCGGCAAAAACCGACCATATCGGCAATATATTGCCGCTTCAAGGAGCATCGTGGATACCATTTCAACCGTGGCGGCCAGCATTCGTGGTGCCCGGAAAGAAGCGGGCCTCACCCAGGAGGACCTGGCCAATCTCGCTGAGACGTCAGAGCAAACCATTCGAGCCATCGAAACTGGCACCGGGAATCCGTCGTTACGGGCTGTGGCTGCTGCGGCCAATGTCTTGGGACTTCGGCTGACGGTCACCCCGTGATGAAGGACCTGCAGAACCTGAAGCTCATTCGTAAAGCGGATGTCTACAAGAACGGAATCCTGGCGGGCCTTCTCGCCCGGACGGATCAGGGCGGCGTCCGCTTCGCCTACACGGAAAAATACGTGGCCGGCGGCCAAACACCCGTGGCATTCCCACTGCCTCTGTCAGCGTCCGTTGGGGAGACTCGCAATGGCGCTTTGCCGCCATTCTTTGCCGGCCTCCTGCCTGAAGGTCACCGGCTGACGGTTCTGAAGGATGCGGCCAAGACGAGCTTTGATGATGAACTGACGCTCCTTCTTGCCGTCGGTGCTGATGTGCCGGGTGACGTGCAAATTGTCCCGTCCGGTGAAACGCCGACCGAGCCCGAATCGTTGGCCGACACCTCGCATCCGGAGGATCTGGACTTTGCTGCTCTGGCGAATTCTGTGGACCTTCATGGGCTGCCGGGTGTCCAAGACAAAGCCAGTGCCTCCATGCTGACCACGCCGCTGGCCATACGTGGAATGTGGTACATATTGAAGCTGGATCCGGCAAAGAATCCACACCTGGTCGTCAACGAGGCGGCCCACCTGGCCGGGATCAAGGGACTCAAGATCCCCGCCGCGAAGAACAGGGTCATTAGCGACAGGAACGGCCTCTCCGGCCTGCTTGTTGAGCGTTTTGACCGCGTCAAAGGCAAAGACAAATCGTGGCGACGGCTGCCGCTTGAAGACGGAACACAGGTCATGGGGACTGCCTCCCGCTTCAAAGTATGCGATGAGCTCGGAGGACGTCGCCACCGCTTTGGCTCGGCAGTGCCAGGCCCGGGTCCTGGCCAGCCGAAATATCTACCTGCAATTTGTTTTCGCTGCTGTACGGCGACGACACCCTGGCCCTGCCCCTTGCCGGCAAAACCAAGAACCTCAAAGCAAGGCAATGGGCCGAATTTGCCGAGAGCCTGGGTCTACCCCAAAAAGCTGCGTCCGCGGCAAACGTGCTCGCACTGAACGCGGCCACCTCCATCCGTTTGGAGGATCTGCCGTTCAACGGTTCTGTGCTTCGGGGTGCCCGGAGAGAGCTGCGATGCCGCCGCGCGGAGTTCGCGGCCTAAAAGGCGGGTCCCGGACCGGCATCGGGAGCTCTGAGCATCTCCGTGTTCAGGCTCTGGATACGGGATCGCCTTCACGGCGGATCACATTTTCCTCTCAGCCGTCCAGATCCTCGAACCCACGGTGAAGTACCCGACGCCGCAGAACGGGTTCGACCGAACCGCGGGCAGGGGTATCGGCCACCTGTTCGTCATGGAGGTGGCCGGTAACCTGCAAAAGGACATCACCCTCGGCGAAGGGGACATGTACCACCCGGGCGGCATCGACTTTGACGGCACCAACTTCTGGGTCCCGGTGGCCCAGTCCGGCCCAACAGCAGCGCCATCATCCACGCCGGCGGCACGGCTGACACCTACGAGCCGGGTGGTATGGCGAGGATCGACCTGAAGTCCCACAGCGTCCCGCATGATGTGCCGTTCCAGCGGTGATCCGCAGCCGGGCATGCATCCACCCGGAACCCGTTCAAATGACGGCCGACGTCGACCATCTCACGGTGCGCGTCGCACCGGATAACGGCGAGGAAGGCAATGGCACCGAAATTCCCACCTACGAATCCACCGTGACCCCTGCAAAGTAACCAGTAACCGGTGGGGCCCCATCCCAGCAGAGGGGTGCCACTGGAGGCGACGCGACAGGTTGACGGATGCAGTTGTCGGCACGGGGTTGATCTGGGACCCAAAGGTTTCATCAGTCCCAAGGGCGTCTGTCTTGGTGGCGCGAAGTTCGCGCCGAGTTTGCAGTTGTCCCCGCTCTGATGTGTCGACTTTTTCGGTGACGAGGAGGAGCATTAAAGGACTGTCGCTGGAAGGAGGTCGGTGATGTGCTATTCATCGCATAAGGATTTCGGGCAACGCATCGAGAAGGACGTCGTTCGGGAGCCTGAAGGACGCCGGGAAACATTGCCCGAGGAGCGCCGCGAACCCGTTGTAACGGATCGCTCCAGGGTATGGGCGTTTCTTCACAGGGAACCCAAAGCCCGGAAATCTGCCATTTCCCACGTCCGTGAATCTGAGAAAGTCTAGCCATAAGAAATGAGGCCCCGCACCCGGCGGAGCCTCCTTTCTTATGGGGACTTGTGACGGACCGCCTGAAGGCCATCCGCGCTCCGATTCGGAGGCATTTTCGATGCAACGCCGTCGGTGATGGCTGTTGAAGTTGGACACAACAGGTCCCGCTTTACGGTGAGGGGTCTTTGGCCAGCTTCGCCAGTGCAGCCAGACAGCCAGGGCCGTTCGGCGTGGGGTACGAGGTGCGGAGCCGTTTTTGCGGTCATCAACAGGGGAATCATGACAACCACCAACGGCAACCGCGTCACGATACAACATCGCCCCCCCTACGCCCCGCTGCGGGTACCCTGACCATAGTTGGGCGCATGTTCTGGCATGCCGCTCAGTGGCAGCATCGCCGCGACCGCTGACTCCCGGGATCGCTGTCTACGGACGTCAGGGCGTGGAGTGGGTTTGCAGGAAGGTGTAGACCTCGGTTTCATCCACGCCCGGGAACGCGCCGGGCGGCATGGCGGCCAGTAGATGGGAGTTGGCGCGCGTACTCGGCCAGGCGAATCCTGACCACTGCTGGGCCAGCTCCTTCGGCGGCCGGCGGCAGCAGCTCTCGTCCGGGCACCGGGACTGCGAGCGCTCCTCGGTGTCGCGCCCGCGGAACCACTTCACATGCGCATAGGGCACGCCGATGCTTAGGGAGTACTCGCCGGAGGAGTGCCGCTCGGTCCGTGCGGTGCACCAGAACGTTCCGACGGCGGTGTCCGTGTACTGGTTGAAGGCACGGAATTTATCCGGCACATCAAAGACGGCCCGCGACGTCCAGTACCGGCAGACCGGCTGGCCCTCGATGGCGCCGGTGTGGTCCGCGGGGAAGTTCACGCCGTCGTTCTCGTAGGCCTTGTGGATGATGCCGCTGACGTGGACCTTCTGGAAATGGGTGGGGATGCCCAGATGCTGGGTCGCGAGGTTGGTGAACCGGTGCGCCGCGGTTTCGTAGGAGACGGCGAAAGCGTCACGGATGTCCTCGATCGCCAGCTCCTTGCTCGCCTTGGCCTCGCGCAGAAAGGCCACGGTGTCCTTCTCCGGCATCAGCAGGGCCGCCGCGAAGTAGTTCGTGGACACGCGCTGGCGCAGGAAATCCGCGTAGTCCGTCGGGGTCCGGTGGCCCAGGACGTAGTGGCCCACCGCCTGCAGCAGCACAGCGCGGGGGTCATGATCCGAACGGTCCTGTTGGGTCAGGTAGATCCTGTGGTTTTTCAGGTCTGTCACCGAACGGGTGGAGTGCGGCAGATCGCCCACGTACTGCAGGCTGAATCCCAGATGTTCGGCAATGTCCGCCGCCACATGGTGGGACAGCGGCCCCCGCGTGTGACCGACAGCTGTCAGCAGCTCCTGCGCCTGGCGTTCGATGTCTTCGTAGTAGTTGTTCCGTGCCCTCATTTCGGAGCGGAGTGCGGTGTTGGCTCTGCGGGCTTCCTCCGGGGTGGCAGCCTGCTCATCCAGCCGTCGCTCCAGCTCGTTCTGCAGCCCCACCAGGGATTCCAGCACATCCATCGGCAGCCTGGTGCCTACGCGTACGCGCGGCAGGCCTAAGGATCCGTAAAGCGGTCCGCGCTGTGCCCGCTCCAGTTCGATTTCCAGCGCGGCCCGGCGGCTGGGCGGCTCGGCTCCGAGCAGCTGCTCTATGCCGACGCCGAGGGCCTTCGACAGGTTCTGCAGCATCCCCAGCTTCGGCTCCCGTTTGCCGTTCTCGATCAGCGAGAGCTGGGAAGGAGCGGTGCCGACGGCGGCCCCCAGGGCGTCGAGGGTCAGGCCCGCAGCCTTGCGCAGATGCCGGACGCGCCGGCCGAGGCTGATAATGTCCAGTTCGCCGCGTGCCGCTTCAGCGGCGGCCGCGCTAGCGCTCTTTGAGGGTCGGGTCCAGCCTGCAGAGTTCATTTCTTGAGCATACGCGAAGAAACGCATTTCTTTCCATCCCTGCCAGCTAGTAAACCTGGAGGAACTGGAGAAAGGTTGGTTTTACGAAGGAACGCATCCACACCGGATGAGGC
>JALYYI010000082.1 GCA_030946705.1 Actinomycetota bacterium
AGCCGCTCGGCGTGGTGGGACAGATCATCCCGTGGAACTTCCCGATCCTGATGGCCGTGTGGAAGCTGGCCCCCGCGCTGGCCGCGGGCAACGCCGTGGTGCTCAAACCCGCGGAACAGACACCGTCCTCCATCCTGGTGCTGATGGAACTCATCGGGGACCTGCTGCCCGCCGGCGTGCTCAACGTGGTCAACGGCTTCGGCGTCGAGGCCGGCAAGCCGCTGGCCTCCAGCCCGCGGATCCGCAAGATCGCCTTCACCGGCGAGACCACCACCGGCCGCCTGATCAGCCAGTACGCCAGCCAGAACCTGATTCCGGCCACGCTGGAACTGGGCGGCAAGAGCCCGAACATCTTCTTCGCCGACGTCGCCGACGTCAAGGACGCCTTCTACGACAAGGCGCTGGAGGGCTTCACGCTGTACGCCTTCAACCAGGGCGAGGTCTGCACCTGCCCCTCGCGGGCGCTGGTGCAGGGGTCGATGTACGACTCCTTCATGGCCGATGCGATCGCGCGCACCGAGAGGATCGTCCAGGGCAACCCGCTGGACACCGACACGCAGCTGGGGGCGCAGGCCTCCAACGACCAGCTGGAGAAGATCCTCTCCTACATGGACATCGGCAAGCAGGAGGGCGCGAAGGTGCTCACCGGCGGTGCGCGGGCGGACATGGGCGGCGATCTCGCCGGCGGCTATTACGTCCAGCCGACGATCTTCGAGGGCACCAATGACATGCGGATCTTCCAGGAGGAGATCTTCGGGCCGGTGCTGGCCGTGACCCGGTTCGACGACTACGCGCACGCGCTGCACATCGCCAACGACACACTGTACGGGCTGGGCGCCGGCGTCTGGTCCCGCAACGGCAACGTCGCCTACCGCGCCGGCCGGGAGATCCAGGCCGGCCGGGTCTGGGTGAACAACTACCACGCCTACCCGGCCGGCGCGGCCTTCGGCGGGTACAAGTCCTCCGGCATCGGGCGCGAGAACCACGCCATGATGCTGGACCACTACCAGCAGACCAAGAACCTGCTCGTGTCCTACTCGGAAAAAAAGCTCGGGTTCTTCTAAACCGATTCGGCTGGACCGGAAATCACCCTTGGATTTTTCCGGAATCCCGCAACGACGGATGACTTGCGCCGGCACCCCGGCGCGCTCTCCGCCCTGCCCCCCTTCAATCATCAGCAAGCTACCCTAAGGACAGCACCCATGAAGACCATGAACGCAGCTGTAGTTACGAAATTTGGCCAGGACCTGAGCATCAACGAGGTCCCCATCCCGGAGCCCGGCCCCGGACAGATTCTAGTCAAGCTCATCGCCAGCGGTGTCTGCCACACGGATCTGCACGCGGCGGAGGGGGACTGGCCCGTCAAGCCGAGCCCGCCGTTTATCCCGGGCCATGAGGGCGTCGGCGAAGTTGTCGGCCTCGGTGACGGCGTCAGCGACCTGGCCATCGGCGACCTGGTGGGCAATGCCTGGCTGGCGTCGGCCTGTGGTGAGTGCCAGTACTGCCTGACCGGCTGGGAGACGCTGTGCGAATCGCAGCAGAACAGCGGATACAGCCTGGACGGCTCCTTCGGGGAGTACATGATTGTGGACGCCCGCTTCGCGGCCCGTATTCCTGCCGGCGCGGACCCGGTGGAGATTGCTCCGCTGCTGTGCGCCGGAGTGACGGTCTACAAGGGACTGAAGATGACCGAGGCCCGTCCAGGCCAGTGGGTTGTCATTTCGGGCATCGGCGGACTGGGCCACATTGCTGTCCAGTATGCCAAGGCGATGGGCCTGCGCGTGGTGGCGGTCGACGTCGCTGATGACAAGCTCGCATTGGCCAAGAAGCATGGCGCCGAGCTCACAGTCAATGCCGTCGACGCGGACCCGATTGCGGTCATCCAGGCGGCCACCGGCGGTGTGCACGGCGTGCTGGTGACAGCGGTGCACCCCTCCGCCTTCGGCCAGGCCATCGGCATGACCCGCCGCGGCGGTACTATCGTGTTCAACGGCCTGCCGGCGGGCGATTTCCCGGCACCGATCTTCGAGATCGTACTCAAGGGACTGACCGTGCGGGGGTCCATTGTGGGTACCCGTCAGGACATGAAGGAAGCCTTGGAGTTCTACGCCCGCGGCCAGATCCACCCGACCGTGTCCTCCCGTGACCTGGACGAGATCAACGCTGTCTTCGATGAGATGAAACACGGCAAGATCGACGGCCGGGTCGTCATCAAGTACTGAGATGTTCGACCAGCCGGTGGCTGTTGCGACGGATTCTCGCTGATGTGTTATCCGGCAGGGGAATTCATCACCGCGGAGGCGGACGTCCTGCTGGGCCAGTTTGACCTCGCGCAGCCGCCGGCATCCAGGCCTCTCGAGTTTCCGATGCCCCGGGAGCAGCTCAACTACTGCAGCCGCACCCGTCTGACCGTCGACCTCGTCCCTGGCCGCGGAAGCGGCTTCTCGGTGGAGGCGCCAGAGGGCAAGAGTTTCTGATCCGTTCCCGCCCGATGAAGGGCTGGACCGCCGACTCACGTTAACGGGGACAAGCCCGATCGACCGCCCCAGATTTGGCTGGACTGCCGGATGCCGTCGCCGCAGCAGACCCGATCGTCGGGTCCCGCCCGGTTCCAGCGTGAACTGGAGGCCCGGCTGTGGAACGACGT
>JALYYI010000067.1 GCA_030946705.1 Actinomycetota bacterium
CAACATTGTCCCGACGGACGAGAACGGGCTGGCGTTCAGCCGGACCGCCGCCCATGTGCTCAACATTGCCTACCTGAGCCCGGAAAAGGTTCACTCCGGCGGGTTCTTCCCCGACGGCGTCAACGGAACAATCAACACCAGCGGAGGCTAACGACTACAACAAGGAAGACAGCCGACACACGGCGGCTACCCCTGGTCCACGGGCGTACAGATGTGGACCAGGGTCACCCGCCCCATCCCTTACCGTCCCGTTCACGGGGAAAGATCGTCCGTTCATCCTAAGGAATCCCGGTGAGTCGCGAGGCCGGACACCGGCTAGGGCAAGGTCCCCGCTGGAGCAACGCCTTAGGTGGGCCCGTCATTTCCGGCAGGAATCCGCCGTCGCCGGTGAGCTTCAGGCCCCCTTCATCGATGCGGCTCATCAAATCGTCGAATAATCCGGGCGTCGACCATCTCGTTTACCACCGTCCGGGCCGATTAAGGCTGAGGTGGCGGGGAACCAAAAGAACTCGCCGGGCCGGTCTTGTACTTCTGTAACAGTCATGTTCAATCCCTCATCTCAATCCGGGAATCCGTCCATCCAGGTGGCCCGGCTGGCTGGGATGCCGCTTAAAATTGCCGCCAAAATGCATGGTCCTGATGAGCAAGGGTATTTTTTCCGCGGTGATCCAACCCCTCCTGGGACTGGAAGTCGACTACCTCGGGGAGCTGAACACCGTTGACAAGTACGCCCTGTTGGGAGGGGAGGTGGCGCTGGTGAATCCCCTCCAATGGCCGGAACCATTCGACATGGTCATGATCGAGGCCATGGCCGTCGGCGTCATGATCGAGGCCCTGGCCGTCGGCAGTGGCGCTGGACCGGGGCGCGTGCCGGCGCACGACGGAAACGTTGTTCAGTGCCGACCGACTGGTCGCCGAGCACCTGAGATTTTATGAAGAACTCATCGACGGCGCCCGGATAGACCCAAAGACCGCTCCCGCGCCGCCGGCCCCCAGAACACCCGGGAATCAGGGGAGGCAGAGCTGTCAGGCGTTTAGTGCCGCCGCCGCCGACTGGGAGCAGCGGGCGGGCGGGGGATCCCCTGGCAGTGGCCGGCGACGGCCGCGGTCATGGGACGGGCCGCCGACGGGGTGTTCCACAGGGCCCCCTGCTGGACTCCTTCCGGGCTTTCCGGCCACACGGTTGCGAATCAGGACTGTCCGCTAAACACCTTCGGACGCTGTCCACGTGGGTCACGATGCCGGGCTAAAAGTGGCCATAATAGCATATGCCGAGCCCTATATCGAGATAAACTCGGAAACGTGAGGTATTCCCTCATCAAGAAGAAAGCTGCTCATAATGTCACCGCTGCTTATCGTCATTGCCATTGTGGCCGTTGTGCTGCTGCTCACGGGCGGTTTCGTCCCGTCCCTGCAGTTTCTGCTGTGGGTGGGCATTGTGGTCGCGGTCATCGCCGTGATCATGTTCATCATGCGGTCGATGTCCGGTCACAAGAGCGTCTAGCCGGGCACTACCCGGGGGGGGGTACTTCTTCGCGGCGTTCGCGTAACTCCGTGGTACTTCTTCGTGACTTGTTTGCGCGTTCCCATCGACAGGCCCATCGCCCACGGTTACTGCCGCGCCCGGGGCCAACTGTGATTTTCGCGCTCCTTTCTCAACTGAGGCATGCACTCAATTTCGCGGGGCGTTATACGTTATGGATGAGTACCGTCGCGGGATTTCAGTAGGTCTACTGTCAACCTATCCGATAGTAGCCACGCCTGCTGTTGATGCACCCGAGCTGATTGTGATCTCACAAGTCGATTTTTCTTTGAAAAGAGACGATGATGACGGAAGTCCTTTCAGCCGGAGAACCGGGGGCTGTCACCCGCGACAGCGAACGAACCGGATCCCCGGACAGCCCGGGCCAGTCCACCGCAGCAGTACTCACAAATGAGCCCTCGTGCTCGCCATGCCCCACCGAACAGCACGCCATGGAGTCCGGCAGAGCCTGGGCCACCTATGCCTCTAACCAGCGGCAGTCCTGAACCTCTCTCGCCGCTATTCGCCGCTCATCAATACGCCGAGTCACCAGTAGAAATCGGCCGCCGGTTCTAGGGGGTAGCTGAATAGAGCCCCTCCCGGCGCAGGAAAGCACCGCCCTCATTGCTCCGGCAAGCCGTCTCATACGAGGTCAAAAACTCAAGCTTCTGCGACGGGGTGAACGACCTTCGAGGGGTCGGTCCACCGGCACGCGGTCCGGGGCTACTCATAGGACCATCTTCGCGTACCGCACTCAAAACTGGACTGGACATGATTATTCGATTCCTGGTTCTCGCCCCACGCGATCAAACGGACTTGCTATGACCCCTTGGTACCGTTCCAGCCTGACGGCAATGATGATAATGGTCTTGAAGCGGTGTGACCCCCAGCCTGACTGACGCCTCCCAAGGGGCTGTCCTTTACGTGATCTGTCCACCGTTTCAAGACTGCAGGAAGTGCGCTGACCAGGCGGACATGACTTTATAGGAGCCTGAAGCTAACAGTCCCATTGCCGTCTTGTCTGCCCACCTGGCCAACGTGCCCGTCAATTACGCATCTGATGCAAAGGAAGGGCAGTTTCATCATGGCAAACGATCTCCTGAAAGTCATCGCCGGCGTCGATACCCACGCCGATACTCACCACGTCGCCATCATCACCGAGCACGGCAAGCACGTCGCCGACAAGGAATTCCTCGCCGTCGGATCCGGCTACCGGAAAATCTTTGCCTTCATCACCGAATTCGGTCCCGTCCTCGGCGTAGGAATCGAAGGAACCGGCAGCTACGGCGCAGAACTGAGTAGGGTCCTGACCAAGGAAGGACTGACGGTCCAGGAAATCAACCGACCCAACCGGCAGGCCCGCCGGCTACGCGGCAAATCAGATCCCCTCGACGCCTTCCAAGCCGCGGAATCCGTTCTCGCCCAGCGCGGCACCTCCACCCCGAAAGCCAAGGACGGGCCCGTCGAATGCCTCAGGGTCGTGCGCGCCGCCCGGGTATCGGCGATGAAGGCCCACACCATTGCAGTCAACCAAATCAAGGGCATCCTGGTCTCCGCCCCGGAACCGTTACGCAGCAAATACCGCGGCATGAGCTCCGCGCAGCTTATCCCGGCACTGGAACACTCACGTCCGGCCGGCACCCTGACCGACCCTGAATATGCCACCGCCATGGTCTTGAAAAACCTCGCCACACGCTACCGGAATCTGGACCGCGAAATCAGCCAGGCAGATGACCAGCTGGCCGAAATACTGGCCGTGCACGCCCCGATGCTCTGCGACCTCCCCGGCGTCGGACCAGAGGTCGCCAGTCAGCTCCTGGTCACCATGGGAGACAATCCGGAACGCATCGGCAACGAAGCCCAGTTCGCCGCCCTAACCGGCACCGCCCCCATCCCCGCCTCCTCGGGGAAGACCACCCGGCACAGGCTCAGCCACGGCGGGGACAGAGCAGCCAACGCAGCCATCCACCACGTGGTCGTTTCCCGCATGGCCACCGACCAGCGCACGAAAGCCTATGTTGCCCGACGAACCGAAGAAGGCAAGTCCAAGAAAGAGATCATGCGCTGCCTCAAACGCTACGTCTCCCGGGAAATTTACGGCCAGCTGACAAATCCCCAGTCCGCACCGGTCATCAGCGACTTACGCCCAACGCGACAGCAGCTCGGACTCACCCTCCAAACCGCCGCCAGGCACTTCAACACCTGGCCGGGAACCCTTTCCCGCATCGAACGAGGACTCAGCCGCGATGACGCCCTCGCCCACGAATACAGGAGCTGGCTAGCCGAGCAAAACCCAGCAGAGATATGAGTTGACAACTATAGGAGCATCACGTAGGGGGCCGCCGGGTGGTTGGGACGGAGTCAGATGCACCGGAAACTTGGATACGCCGCCATCGCGGTGCTTGAGGACCGGGCGAAGCGAACACGCGGGACCGCTTACTTCCTGGGAACCGCGACCCTCATTCGTTTCCGGCTGGTGCAGGACAGCGTTTTTAGGGCCACTCCACCCAAAGCGTTCTGCGATCGTTTTCGTCCCATTGTTCCCACATGCGCAGGTCCTGGAACTCCGCGTCGGTGAGCTGGACGCCGTCCGCACGGATTTTGTTCAGAAGTTCGTCCTTCGCCAGGCGCATGGCTTCGGCCCTGGCGTCCGGGGCGCTGGAGGTGTCGCGGACAGGGACGGTATAGGCCATCGTCAGTCTCCATTCCTGGGCGGGACCCCGCTCCCCGCCGGTTTTGGCTATTGAGTTCGGCGCCGGTCCGTCGGGCATTCCTGCCCGGAGAACGCCCGCCGAAGTTGGCCGGTTATCCATCTTTGACATTCACCCGCCGACTGCAACCCGTCATACAGGTTATCGGATCAGCGGAGGCGCGGCTGGAGCAATTTCCCGGTCCTGCGTCCCTCCAGGTCTTGAATACAGGAGTGGTGTCCTGGTCCGGTTTGATGGCCGGGTAACCTTCTGCTGCAGCGTTCGCTCACCATTGGTCTGAATCCGCCAGCCGCGGCGACAACTAGACCTTTTCGCGGCCGTCGGCCCTTTTGCTTAGACGCCCAACAACGAGACTGAGGAGGACGATCAGCCCTATCGCCATGAGGCGGGCAATGAACGTCACCGCGAGTCAGTCGGCATCGTGCTTGCGGTCTTCAGGCCACGTTGTGGATGGGCTTTGGCCTTCGAGGGCGTGGGTTCCTAGTCCGGTGCAACGTCCAGCACGCTGCGTACGTGGGTGCGCAGTTCGTCCACCCGGAAGGGTTTTAGCATGTGGCCCACTGCTGTGAGTCCCTTCGCGGCGGCTCTGGCTCCCGGGTGCGTGGTGAGGACCAGGATGTAGGCGTCGCTGAACGCCCTGATTTTGCGGGCTGTCTCGACGCCGTCAGTGTCCCCGTATCCGGTGTCCAGAATGGTGATGTCGGGTCCAAAGAGGCGGACGGAGCCAACGCCATCCGCACTGTCAGCTGCGTGCACGACGCATCCGCACATTCTGAGCACAGTGACGATAAGTTCCCGGATATCGGTATCGTCCCCGATCACCACCGCGACCGGTCTTTTAGGCATTCTCGTATCCCCCAATACGGCGCATGCCCCCTTTGGCGCACGCCGGCTCCCGTAAACGCTACACGGAAACGGGCGGGACGACCGGCACCGCAGGAACCGGGCTCCGGATATTCCGGGAAACGGGAACAACCGGACGAACGCGGAAGTGGCAGGACCAATGTGCGACGCCGCGGCCGAACCTGACCGGTTCACGGTTCACGGTTCACGGTTCACGGTTCACTGACATATCGGGGCACGATCCTTGCTGGAAAATGTGTTCTCCTTTCGCTTGTCAGTATCATCCTCGCCATCGTCCGGTGCGGCGGCGGCAGCGGACGGCGCGGCCTTGCGTCCAGGATTCCATGCCCGGGGCCGTACCCACGGTCTTGGTTGATGTGCCGACGGGAGTGGAGCTGGTTGTAACGGCGCTCCCGCCGGCAGCCAAGGAGCAGCCGGCCCGGAGGATCAGTCCTGCGGGGCCGTGCTGCTTGCAATTGGGGATGTGCTGACGGCAGGGTCTGCCCGGGGTGGCGTGCAGTCCGACACCGGTGGTGACGCCGCCGTCGGCCAGGAACAGGGCGG
>JALYYI010000111.1 GCA_030946705.1 Actinomycetota bacterium
CCCCCCAACTGTCCCGCGCTATGTGCAGGAAACACCGCGTTTCCCTGCACATAGCGCGGGGTAGTTGATGACAGCCCGGCGGGGCGCTGCCGACCACCGGATGGGGGCCATCCGGCATCCTTCTTCGTTCACGATGAGCCTCCACTTGTGTTCACTTCTTGACTACAAGATCGGATTGATGCACGCTTCTGTATATGGCCGCAGAAGACCGCCCGATGACCAGGCGCACCCGCAATCCCGGATCGCAATCGGCACTGCGCCAATCGAACCAAAGACGCATCGTCGAAACCCTGCTGGGAAGCGGCCCGTCCACTCAGGCGGAAATCTCCCGCTCCACCGGACTGTCAACTGCAACGGTGTCCAACATCGTCAAGAGCATGGCCGAAAGCGGCCTGATTTCCACCTCGCCCACCACCAGTTCAGGCCGCCGGGCGTTGTCCGTGAGCCTGAACGGCAACGGCGCCGTCGCGGTCGGCATCGACTTCGGCCGCAGCCACGTCCGGGTGGTGCTGGCAAGCCTGGGCTACCGGGTCGTGGCCGAGCGGGCCATCCCCCTGCCGCTGGGACACAAGGCAAGTGAGGGCATCCAGGCGGCGGCGGACCTGCTCACCAAGCTGCTGACCGGGGCGGGCCTCAAACGAAGTTCGATCATCGGCGCCGGTGCGGGTATTCCGGGTCCGATCGACAGGCGCAGCGGCACCGTCATCCAGGGCGCGATCCTGCCGGAATGGGTCGGGATCAATATCCGGGAGCGGCTCGAGGATGCCCTAAAGTTCCCTGTGCTTACGGACAATGACGCGAATCTTGGCGCCCTGGCCCAGGTGACCTGGGGCCCGCATGGAGCCGTCAGCAATCTGATGTTCCTCAAGATCGGCAGCGGCATCGGGGCGGGCCTGATCCTCAACGGCGCGCCCTACTACGGCAACATCGGCGTGACCGGAGAAATAGGCCACGCGACCATCTCCGAGCACGGTCTGATCTGCCGCTGCGGAAACCGCGGATGCCTTGAAACGGTCGCCTCCACTGCGATCATGATCGAGCTCCTCAGCCGCGGCGCCCCGTTTCCGATCACGGTCGAGGACATCGTCCGCCGGGCCCTCGCGGGAGACGCGGCAACCCTTCGCGTGATCGACGACGCCGGCGTGGCAGTGGGCAGGGCGGTGGCCAATGTGGCCAACCTGATCAACCCCGAGGTCATCGTCGTCGGAGGTCCGCTGGCGGAACTGGGAGACGTCCTGCTGACCCCCATCAGACGCGGCCTGCTGCGCCATGCGGTGCCGGTGGTCGGCGAGAGCACGAGCCTGGCCATGTCCTCCCTGGGTGACCGGGCCGAGGCCTTGGGGGCAGCCGCGCTGGTGTTCCAGCAGAAGGGCCTGAGCCGGTGAAAACACCCAACGTTACTCAAGCGTTGCGTTAAAGACTTGACGACAAGTCTGTGAGCTAGTTTACTTTTCCCATGCGATAACTCCGCCCGCGGCCGTAACGGCCTCCAGCAACGGGGTGATCGTCAAACCGAAGTCGGTTTCAGGACAGTCAGTTTCAGGACAAAGAAGTTCGTATTTGGAGGCGAAGACATATGGCGTCCAGCAGCCCAGTCATTCTGGAGATGCGCTCCATCACAAAGGAGTTTCCGGGGGTTAAAGCACTCTCCAACGTTTCCATCGCGGTCCGGGCAGGGGAGATCCACGCTATCTGCGGCGAGAACGGGGCGGGAAAGTCCACTCTGATGAAGGTTCTCTCCGGGGTCTACCCGCACGGCACCTACACCGGCGACATCTTCTACCAGGGCCAGATCTGCGAATTCAAGGACATCCGTGCCAGCGAGCACGCCGGCATCGTGATCATCCACCAGGAACTGGCGCTGATCCCGGAGCTGTCCATCACCGAGAACATCTTCCTGGGCAACGAGCCCACCAAGTTCGGCGTCATCGACTGGAACAAGGCCCGTCGAACGTCGATTGAGCTACTGGCCCGCGTCGGGCTGCGGGACGACCCGGACACCCCGGTCAAGGAAATCGGCGTCGGCAAGCAGCAGCTGGTGGAAATCGCCAAGGCGCTGAACAAGTCCGTCAAGCTGCTCATCCTGGACGAGCCAACGGCGGCGCTCAACGAATCCGATTCGCAGCATCTGCTGGACCTGATCCGGGGCCTGAAGGGCAAGGGCGTCAGCTCCATCATGATCTCCCACAAGCTGAACGAGATTGAACAGGTCGCCGACTCCATCACCATCATCCGGGATGGAAAGACGATCGAGACTCTGGATGTCAAGGCCGATGGCGTCGACGAGGACCGCATCATCAAGGGCATGGTGGGACGGACCCTGGAATCCCGGTTCCCGGACCACACCCCTAAAATCGGCGACGTGTTCTTCGAGGTGAAGGACTGGACCGTGGCCCACCCCCAAATTGCGGACCGGCTGGTCTGCAAGGGTTCCAACTTCAATGTCCGCCGCGGCGAAATCGTCGGTTTCGCGGGGCTGATGGGTGCTGGCCGGACGGAGCTGGCCCGGTCCATCTTCGGCCGTTCCTACGGCAACTTCATTTCCGGACAGATCATCAAGGACGGCCAGGAGATCACGCTTCGCACCGTGCCGCAGGCCATCCATCACGGCATCGGTTATCTGACAGAGGACCGCAAGACCCTGGGTCTGAACCTCCTGGATGACATCAAAACCACGACGGTGTCGGCAGACCTGGAAAAGGTCTCCCGGCATCTGGTGGTCGACGAAAACAAGGAATACGCTGTCGCCGAGGACTACCGCCAGCGGCTGCGTACCAAAACCCCCAGCGTTGATGAGGGGGTCTCAAAACTTTCCGGCGGCAACCAGCAAAAGGTGGTGTTGGCCAAATGGATGTTCACCGACCCGGATCTGCTGATCCTGGACGAACCTACGCGAGGCATCGACGTCGGTGCCAAATATGAGATCTACGGCATCATCCAGCAGCTCGCCAACCAGGGGAAGGGAGTCATTGTGATCTCCTCCGAACTGCCCGAACTGCTGGGCATCTCCGACCGCATCTACACCATCTTTGAGGGCGCCGTCACCGGGGTCCTTAACAAGGATGACGCCAGTCAGGAAAGCCTGATGAAACTCATGACCGCGGCCAAGAAGACCGCCTGAACGCCGGAAGATACAGGAACAAAACAATGAACGCGCTCAAACAGCTCTTCGGTGGCAACACCCGCCAGTTCGGGATGATCTTCGCCCTGATCTTCCTGATCGTCCTCTTCCAGTTCCTCACGGGCGGCCTGACACTGACCCCGGACAACGTGATCAACCTCTTCAACGGCAATGCCTACATCCTGATTCTGGCTATCGGCATGGTGCTGGTGATTATCGCCGGCCACATCGACCTGTCCGTGGGATCCATCGCGGCCTTCGTTGGCATCGTCGTCGCCATCACCATGCGGGACTGGCACCTGCCCTGGTACGTGGGTATCCTGGTCGGCCTCGTCCTGGGCGCCCTGATCGGTGCCTGGCAGGGTTTTTGGGTGGCCTACATCGGCATTCCCGCCTTCATCGTCACCCTGGCCGGTATGCTGCTCTTCCGGGGCGCCAACCAGTTCGTTGGCCAGTCCAACACCGTCCCGGTCCCGAAGGACTTCCAGTACATCGGCGCCGGCTACCTGCCCGAGATCGGCCCCACTACCGGCTACAACAATCTCACCGTGCTGATCGGCCTGATCGTGGTAGCGGCGATTATCTGGGGCGAGGTTCGTGCCCGCCGCAACGCCATCTTCCTCGGCGCCGACGTCTCCCCGTTGTGGGTGTCCGTCGTCAAACTGGTCCTGCTTTCCGCCGCGGTACTGTATGCCACCTACCTCTTTGCTACCGGACGCCCCGGCACCTCTTTCCCCATCCCGGGACTTATCCTGGGCCTGCTGGTGCTCATCTACGGCTTCATTTCCTCTAAGACCATCATCGGCCGCCACATCTACGCCGTCGGCGGGAACCGCCACGCGGCTGCGCTCTCGGGCGTCAAAAGCAAGCGGGTGGACTTCCTGGTGATGATGAACATGGCCATCCTGGCCGGGCTCGCCGGCATGATCTTCGTCGGCCGCTCGAACGCATCGGGCCCGTTCGACGGCGTCGGCTGGGAACTTGACGCGATCGCGGCCGTCTTCATCGGCGGCGCAGCCGTCACCGGCGGTGTGGGCACCGTTGTCGGCTCCGTCATCGGTGGCCTGGTCATGGCTGTCCTGAACAACGGCCTGCAGCTGCTGGGCATCGGCTCGGACCGGACCCAGATCATCAAGGGCCTGGTGCTGCTGGTGGCGGTTGCCTTCGACGTCTACAACAAATCCCAGGGCAAGAAGTCCCTCATCGGAATGATGATGAAGAACTTCGGCAACAGGCCACAAGTCGAGACAACCCCAACCAAGGAAGTCATTTCCACGACGTCCGACGCTTAGCAGACAACTGCTAAGGCATGACACACTCTCAAAAGAAAGCGAATAACATGTTGAAGCTCAACAAATCGATGAAGTCGCTGGCGGTCATCGCAGCCGTTTCTGCTCTTGCACTGACCGGTTGCGGCCGCGCGGACACCGGCTCCACCGGCGGCGGCTCGGGTGCCGCGGGCGGCTTTCCCCAGAATTCCGAGATCGGTGTGGCCCTGCCGCAGAAGACTTCGGAGAACTGGGTGCTGGCCGAGGGCCTGTTCAACGACGGACTAAAGGCCGCGGGCTTCAAAAATGATGTCCAGTTCGCCAACGGGGGCGTTTCGGACCAGCAGAACCAGATCAGCTCCATGATCACCAAGGGTGCCAAGGTCATCATTGTTGGTGCCATCGACGGCGCCCAGCTGGGGACGCAGCTCCAGCAGGCCAAGTCCGCCGGCGCAACCATCATCGCCTATGACCGGCTGCTGCTGAACACGGACAATGTGGACTACTACGTGGCCTACGACAACTTCAAGGTCGGCCAGCTGCAGGGCCAGGCCCTGCTGGACGGCATGAAGGCCAAGAAGCCCAGCGGCCCGTACAACATCGAACTGTTCGCCGGATCTCCGGATGACGCCAACGCCAAGGTCTTCTTTGACGGCGCCCTGAGCGTGCTCCAGCCCAAGATCGACGACGGGACCCTGAAGGTTGTTTCCGGGCAGAAGACCTTCGAGCAAGCCGTGACCCAGGGCTGGAAGGCGGAGAATGCGCAAAAGCGCATGGACACGCTGCTTGCGGGCAACTACACCTCCACAACGCTGGATGGCGTGCTGTCTCCGAACGATACCCTGGCCCGCGCCATCATCACGTCCGTCAAGGCCGCCGGCAAGCCCATCCCGATCGTGACCGGCCAGGATTCCGAGGTTGAGTCCGTCAAGTCCATTATGGCCGGCGAGCAGTACTCGACCATCAACAAGGCACCCGCGCCCTGGTGGCCCACGCCATCCAGATGGTCAAGGACCTGCAGGCGGGGAAGAAGCCCGAAATCAACGATGACAAGTCCTACAACAACGGCAACAAGGTTGTTCCGGCCTTCCTGCTGCCG
>JALYYI010000163.1 GCA_030946705.1 Actinomycetota bacterium
CTTATAACTGAGCGGGCCTGGCCCAGGATCCCGCTGACTGATCCTGCCGGCCCAAGCCGCCAGAGCGGTCGGCGGAAGCCTTGTTGACAATGACAATCGGTGCCACACTTGCCCCATGGCAAGGGGCGGTTGTCAGGCAGAGGTGCGCGCCGGGGGTTCTCGGCGCCGCGGGTACCTGCGAACCGTAACAATTGTCACCGTCTTCGCAGTGATCGGCGTCAGCGTAATCCTCTACGATGCAAGGGTCACCAAGGCTCCAATGATCCAGGCCCAAGGCGCCGGTCGTCCCACAGGTGATTCCCTAGTGGCGGGCGACGGCGCCGCACAAGCACCAGCTCCGCCGGATCCGGCGATGCCGGTGGGCGATCTGCCAGGATGGAAGCAGGTCTTTACCGACGATTTCACCAGCGGAGACGTGCCCATTAGTGGTTTTCCCGGCGAGGCGTACCAGGCAAAGTGGAGTGCGAATTATCCGGATGGGACGCCCGACACCGCCGGGCAGCAGAACGGTGGTAAATCCGGCTATTACCCAAACAAAGTCCTGAGTGTCAAGGGCGGTTACTTGGATTTCTACGTGCACTCCGAGAACGGAGTCTCGATGGGTGCCGCACCTTCACCCAAAATCCCTGGAGCCAACCCGGGACGCGCCAACAGCCTTCTGTACGGGCGGTATTCGGTGCGGTTCAAGGCAGACCAGGGGCTGAAAGGGTTCAAGCTGGCTTGGTTGCTTTGGCCGGACAGTGGCGTCTGGCCGCGCGACGGCGAAATTGATTATCCCGAAGGTGACCTTGCAGCGACCTTTTACGGAGCTGCGCATCCGATGGGAACGGATTGGTCCAAGTCGCACATATTCTGGTCGGGTGCAACCTTCACATCGTGGCACATCGCAACAATGGAATGGCGCCCGGGCCAGGTCGAGTATTTTCTGGATGGCCGCTCTATCGGCGTCAGCACTAACGACATCCCCAACACTCCGATGCACTACATCCTGCAGACCGAGTCCTGCCTGACCGGCTGCCCAGCACCGACCACCAGCGGCCACGTTTACCTGGATTGGATAGCAATCTGGGCCAAGGACTAGCGCGAAGTCGTACTATTCAACGGTGGACCAAGAACGCTGGCAGAGGTGGACGGAGTGGCCGCTGACGGCCACTGCGCTGGTCTTCGTGGCCGCCTATGCCGTCGAGGTTCTGTTCAATGTGCCCGAGTCCCGGGCACCGGAGCTGGACGCCATCATCATCGGGACCTGGGTGGTCTTCGTGCTGGATTACCTGGTCAATCTGTATCTGGCTCCGCAGCGCTGGCGCTGGTTCGGCCGCAATCTCCATCTGCTCCTGATTGTCGCGCTGCCCATTCTCCGGCCGCTGCGGCTGCTGCGCCTGGTCACGCTGTTGGCCCTGCTGCAGCGCCGCGCCGGCAGCGCGCTCCGCGGCAGCGTGGTGGCTTATGTGGCGTGTTCGGCGGCGCTGCTGGTGTTCGTTGGGGCGCTGGCGGCGCTGGATGCCGAGCAGAATGACCCGGCCGCGAACATCAGGTCCTTCGGGGATGCCCTGTGGTGGGCCTGCGTCACCATCACCACGGTCGGTTACGGGGACCATTATCCGGTCACGATGATCGGCAGGATGGTCGCCGTCGGGCTGATGATCAGCGGCATCACCGTCCTTGGCGTGGTCACGGCGACCGTTGCCACCTGGCTGGTCCAGCGGGTGGCGGACGAGGCGGCGGCCGCGGAAATTCCGGCCAAAATCGAACTGCACCACGTGATGGCGGAGCTTCAGGCCCTGCGGGCCGAGGTTGCGGCGATGCGGGAGGCGGACGATCCTCCGGAGCCCCGTCGGGAGGACGACGACGGCGGCACCTCCTGACGCTTCCTGCGGAAGGTGCCGAATCCGCCGTCGGCCCCGGGTCAGGTGACCCGGTATGCCTCAAGGGCCTGCTGCAGCTGAGGGAGGTATTGGTCCCAGACATCTTCGGGTGTGGCGGCAACAAGAACACTGCTTGCATTGGCGCCCGAGACGAAGCAGGCGATTTCGCGGTAGCGGTGTGAGCCGATCCGGGTCACGTAGCTGTCCGTCAGGCATGCTCCGGTCCCGCCGGTGAAAGCCATCCCCGTTCCGGTGGAGATCTGAGCGGCCATGGTCGCGTGCTCACCGGTGAGATGGTTGAGGCGGAAGGCGGGCCAATTGGTCAGGGATTCGTCGCCTTGCTGTGGCGTCGCGTTGAGATAGAGAAGAATGTCTCCGCTGGCTGAGGTGATGGCCGCGGATACCGTGCCGGGGTCGCTTGGGAGCGGGGCGGCAGCCGGTGGGTAGGACAGCGTTGCGGTGCCGTCCGGGAGCTGGAGGGTTTTCCAGCCTTCCGGTGCCGGCGCCGCCTGGTACCAGTCGAAGCCGGAAGATGCTGATGTAGCCGCCGCCGGCGTTGGGGGAAGACCGGGGGTTGTGCACCCGCTGAGGACCGCCCCGGCCCCCGCCAGCACCCCGATGCTCATCCTTGTCCGGAAGGGTGGCATAAGCCTATTTGAGGCCGTCGCCATCGTCCGGTCCTCCGTTGTTATCGGCGTCGTGGTCCCCACCGTTGCGGACTGGCGGAGCAGGCTTCCTGACCGGTGGCCTGACCGGTGGCTGGACCGGCGGTGGGGGAGGCGGGACGATAACTGCGGGCGGGGAAGGGACAGGGGCTGGGGCGGGAACCTGGGGCGGAGGGGCCTG
>JALYYI010000181.1 GCA_030946705.1 Actinomycetota bacterium
GTCTATCCCGTTGGAGAGCGGTAGCACCTTGTGCAGGAACGCGTGCTTGTGCATGGCCTTGGCGGCAAGGGGCGTCGGGGTTGTGACCACGTCCGCCATGCCCATCACCTTGCCCATGTCCCGCCAGGAGACCTTGCCGATGATGTCCTTCATCCATTGCGGGAACGGCAGGAACGGGTTCAGGTTTTCGGGCATGAAGTGGTTGGTGGCGATGATCCGCACACCGCGCTTCTTGGCCTCGTAGACGACGTGCTCGCCGATCATGTAGTGGCTCTGGACGTGCACGACGTCCGGCTGCACACGGTCAAAGAGAAGACTGATTTCCTTCTTGATTTCCCAGGGGAGGCAGACGCGGAAGTACTCATGCGTGGGCACGGAATGCGAACGGAGCCGGTGCAGGGTGGCCTCGCTCCTGAACTCCGTATAGCTCTTGCCGTTGTCCGGGCGGCAGGCCAGCACGTGCACGTCGTGCCCGCGGGCGGTCATGCCCTTGGCCAGACGGTAACCGAACTGGGCGGCTCCGTTGACCTGCGGCGCATAGGTGTCCGCGGCGATGAGGATGGTCAGCGGCTTGGTGGCCGGTTCCACCGTCGAATCGGCCGCGCGCGCGGCGCTCGTGGCCGCCGAAGGCTGGTAGCCCAGCCCGCCCGGGGACTGGTTGTGCGAGCCGGGGCTCTGTGGGGATGTCACTGAAATTACTCCTGGTGGCTTCTCGCGCTGCCGGCTCCCGCCGCGCCGCGCGCGCCGGGGGTTCCCGGCGCCGTCGTCGTCCGTGCTGCTTAGGCTCTGCTGGCTGTCATTCCGGGTTGCCGGTCCGCTTCGCCAACGGCCGGACCGCCTTCGAGGCATCCTTCCTGGCGTCCTTCTTCGTCTCGTTCCTGCGTTTGACCACGTCGGGATGGTGCCTTGAGAGCGCAATGACTCCCACGATAGCAAGCAAAGCGGCCCCGGCCATGGCTATTGCGACTACGGCGGGCACATCGGGACGCAGCTCACCCAGAATCGTGATGCCGATGGCGACACCGATCATCGGGTCCACCACCGTCAGTCCGGCAATGACCAGGTCCGGCGGCCCGCTGGCGTAGGCACTCTGCACAAACCAGGATCCCAGGCCGCCCGCGGCGGCAATGGCGATGATCGAGTACCACTGGAGATTGAGCAGGAAGAGCCCGTTCGGATCGAAGAGCTGTTTGGAGATGATGCGCGTCAGCACGGCGACAAACCCGAACAGCACCCCGGCGCCAAGAATGTAGAAGAAGGCCCGCAGATGATGACGCCACAGCACCACGCAACCGCCCAGGATTCCGACGACGACGGCCAGCAGGAGCACCACCGTCAGCTCCTCGGTCTGCGTGACGTGCGTACTTTCCCGCACCACATTGACCGCCAGCAGGACGAAAAGGCCACTGCCGGTGACGCAGGTGGAGATGGCCACAACCGTTCCCCGGTTCAGCCGGATGCCCTGATCCCTGGAATTCACGATCGTGGTGATCACCAGGGCTATCGCCCCGATGGGCTGGATCACCGTCAGCGTTCCCAGCGTCAGCGCCACAACGTTCAAAGCCATACCCGCACCCAGAAGCAACAGGCCGAGGACCCAGCGCGGATTGCGCAGCAGGCGCAGGAAACCGCTTCCGCCCAGCGCCAGACCACCCGTATTGGCCTGCACCGCGCTGCCCTGGCGCTGGGCGCCGAAGGCCAGGAAGAAGGCGCCCGCCACCGCACAAGCCACCGCGATCCACACCATCAGGCGCCGCCCCCTGACGGCGGCGGTCGCCGTGAGGGATCATCCGCGTCCCTGCCGCTGGAATCCGGAAGCGCCTTGTGCTGGCCGCCGCCGTCGTCGGAAAGCACCGGGTCCGGACCGCCGGCGACTGGCTCGCCCGGACCGGACACCGGGTAATGCAGCTGCCGGTGCTTAGCGAGGATGGCCCAGAAGTAGTTGTAGGCAGCCACCAGATGCCCGGCGATGCCGATGCCCAGGAAAACCCAGGCCGCGGCCTGCAGCGCATTGGGTCCCGGGCCAACCACCTTGGCCAGCAGCAGCAGCGGCGTTCCAATCAGCAGGGCAGCCATGCGCACTTTGCCGATGATGCTCACCGGGAGGTCCGGGTGCCAGCGGAAGAAAATGATGGACACTGCCATCAGGACGGCATCCGGAACCACCAGCAGCGCCAGCAGCCACCACGGTGCGATGTCGGCGATCACCAGGGTGACCGCTACCGTCAGCAGCGCGATCCGGTCCGCCATGGGGTCCAGCACGCGGCCCAGCTTGGATCTTTGGTCAAAGCGCCGGGCGACGTAGCCGTCCACCCAGTCGGTGCCGGCCATCAGCCCCAGCACCAGCACGCCGTAGCCGTATTCCTGCCGGGCAAGCACCAGCCAAACGAACAGCGGTACCCCCAGGAACCGCACCACGGTGAGCAGGTTGGGAATGGTGAAGACCCGGTCGTGGTCGGTTTGCGGGGCGCCGGGACGGGCGCCTGCCCCGATTAGCCTCATCCCATCCTCCTCTCCGCGGACCTGTCCTGTGACCTTGACTGTGACCTTGCCACTGCCGTTCCCATCCTCCGACCTGTCCCCTGCGGGGTGGCCGCCCGCAACTAATGCTTTAACAGCCTTCGCAGGAAGACCAGCAACGCCGCAGCTGACACGGCGAGGACCGTCAGCGGCAGCCAGCGCTCCCGGGCCGAGCCCAGCACCTCTTCGGCGTTGGCGCCCGACGCTTCGAGCCTGCCCCGGACATTCCCGGCGGCATGCCGGGCGGTTCCCCTGGCCGTGGACATGAATGTGCGGGCCTGCCGCTTCACGTCGGCGCGGGATACCAGTTCCGCCCGCAGCGTGAGCAGGTGCTGGCGCCGGTCGGCGGTGCGGGCAAGCAGTTGCGCCTCGGTGGGAGCCGGACCTTGCTCGGCTGCCTTGGCTTCCTTGGCGGCCCTGGCCTGTTCGGCCTTGACCGCCTTCGCCGCCTTGGCAGCCTTGGCCTCGGCACGGCCGGCCGGTTTGACGGTCAGCGTCCGCACATCGAAGTCGCTGCCTTCCTTGGCAATTCCGACGTCGTGCTGGAGGCCTATCAGCGCGGCCTGGGGCTTCAGCGGCATGGCCTTTTTCAGCCTCAGTGCCCCCACCAATCCCAGGATCAGGACCACCAGCAGGAAGAAGGCCGCGACCAGCAGCGCGGCCAGCCAGGCCGGCATGACCAGGGCCAGCGCCATGATCGCCGCCACTATGAGGGCCGTGACCACGAAGGAAAGGAAGACCAGGGCAACAAACATGAACGCGGCGGCCACGCCCAGCTGGATGCCCTTGTGCTTGAGCTCCACCTTGGCCAGTGATATCTCGTCATTGAGTTGCTTCAGAACCAGCCGGATGGTCACCTTGACCGTATCCAGCAGCGACGGATCATCAGCCGCGGTGCCGCGGCCCCGTAGACCGGTCTTAGCGTAGCGAGCACTACTCATCGGAACTGCCTCCATCACCTAGGCCCTGCGGCCGCGGAAATTCCGCGCGCCATTGAAGCGCCGCCGTTTCCGGCGCACGTACCTGACAAAATTACCATTGCGGTGCACGACGGCGGCCCGCAACCGCGCCGCGGAGTTCGGCGCCGCCGTCGCCCGACGGCGGCGCGGACGCGGCCCGACCGCGTTCCGGACGTCGGTCCTTCCGCTCTGCGGGCGCGGCCAATACGATTGAACCTTCGCCTCGGCCATCCGGGTGATGCCGGAGGCGCTACCGAGCATGCCCGCCACCCGGGCGACCACGTTCCGGACCGCCGTGGGCGACCCGTTTAGCTAAAGGAATTCTTTTGAGCACGCACACACATCCGGGTGACACCCTCACGCACCGGCAAAAGCTGGTCTATATTCTGATCCTGGGGATGCTCACGGCGCTGGGGCCGTTCACCGTTGACCTGTATCTGCCGGCGTTCCCGATCCTGGAAAGCGATCTGCACGTCGGCGCCACCGCAGTGCAGCTGACGCTGACGGCAACCACCATCGGCTTCGCACTGGGCCAACTGGTGGTGGGCCCCTTCAGCGACAAAGTGGGCCGCCGGCTGCCGCTGATCCTGGCCACCGCCGTCCATGTGCTGGCTTCCCTGGGTGCGGCGCTGTCCACGGACATCACCATGCTGGGCGTCTTCCGTGTGCTGCAGGGAATCGGCGCGGCCGGCGGAGGCGTGGTCGCAATGGCCATGGTCCGGGACCTGTTCAGCGGCTATCCGCTGGTGCGGATGTTCTCGCGGCTCGCGCTGGTCAACGGGATGGCTCCTATCCTGGCGCCGATCATCGGATCCCAGCTGCTGGGGATCATGCCCTGGCCCGGGATCTTCTGGTTCCTGGCCAGCTACGGCGCGCTCGTCCTGCTCGCGGCCATGTTCCTGATCGTGGAGACGCTGCCGGTCGGGCGGCGCAGCGGTTCCGGTGCGACGGCCTACCAACGCTACCGGGCGGTGTTCTCGGACCGGATCTTCGTCGGTACCATGCTGATCGGCGGACTGAACTTCGGCGGTCTCTTCACCTACCTGTCCGCCTCGACCTTCCTGTTCCAGACGGTCTACGGGTTCTCACCGCAGGAGTACGGACTGCTCTTCGGCATCAACTCGCTGGGCATCGTGGCCGGCGTCCAGATCGCCGCCCGGCTGCTGCGGCGGACCGGCCCGCAATGGGTGATAGCCATGGCCACCGTCGTCCAGGTGGTGATGGCCACGCTGATAGTGGTCTTCGACCAGGCGCACCTGGGACAGTGGGGCATCATCGTCCCGTTATGGTTCTACATCCTGGCCACCGGTTTCATGTTTCCCAGCATCCAGATCCTGGGCCTGGCCCGGCACGGCGCCCGGGCCGGCACCGCCGCTTCGCTGCTCGGGGCCGCCAGCTTCGGCTGCGCCGGCCTCATTTCCCCCATAGTTGGCCTGGTGGGGGTGCGGAGCGGTACGCCGATGGGTGCCATCATGGCCGTCTGCCTTTCGCTGGCCATCCTGGCCCTCTGGCTGGTGGTTCGGCCACGGACGGTCCCGGCGATTTGACCCCCTGCGCCACCAAAGGCCCAGGTGCATCCGGCGTGATGCCGGCTTGCTAGGCTTCAGGAATGACCGGTAAACCCCCGCACCGCAACGGCCGCGGCCTCTTTGTCGGTATCCTGCTCGGCGCAATTTTGGGCTCCCTGCTGGGCGGCGTCGTCGGCAACAGGCTGATTGCCGCCATCATCTGCGCCGCCATTCTGGGGTCGCTGCTGTACCGTCTGAACCCCGGCCGCGAGTAACGGCCCGCTCCGTTCGTGAAGCGGATCACACCACCGGCCGGACGTCCGGAAGTTGGTGGGTCGGATTCGCCCGGCGCCCTGTTCCAGAGCTCCCCGTACGGGATAAAATCTAGTGTGGCCAAATGGCAGGATCCGGAGCCAATTCCCGCCACGTGGCAGCGTCTGGACGCCGGGATTCTGCCACTATGGTGGGATCGTTTGTGTGCCCAGACCAGCCGTG
>JALYYI010000182.1 GCA_030946705.1 Actinomycetota bacterium
GCACAACCGCACGGATCGCATCCACCTGCCACGCCACCGGAGTCCCGGTACGGCTCAGCGTCGGCGCGTCCGGCGTGACCGACGTGGAGCCGGCCACGGCCGTGGTCTCGCTGGTCAACCCCGAGGACATGACTTCGGTCCGGTCGGCGTTCTGCAACCAGGTCCACTTCTTCGCCTCACACGAGGCGGCAAAACCCTGGCTCGACGCCCACCCGGGCGGTTCAGTCGTTCCCGTCGCCGAAGCCCACCGGATCGGCGGGGCCATGGCCGGGTCCCTGCTCGATGAGATCCTGCCCGAACAGCCTGCCGCGCCCGGAAAGGGTGCACACGAGGGTGCCTACTGAAGACCAGGCCGGCTCCAGCAGCGTGCAGCCACCCGTCCGGGACCTGGCCCCGTTCACTGAGCTGAACGGCCTCCGCTCACGCATGACGCAGTCAGTCCTGGCTAGTTGGTGCCTATCTTTTTGTGGTTGGTCAGTTCCTGATCACCCAATTCCGCTCCCCGGCGCCCGGAATCGGACCATGGACGGTTCGGAGCGTTAGCAGCAGTCTTCACCTCGCCACGCCTCGCGGCCTTCCTTGACGGCGACGGCGGCAACGATGAGGCCGATGATGGGGTCAAGCCACCACGCGCCGAAGAGAGCGTTGCCGGCCAGACCGATCAGGACAGCCGCTGCCGTCGCGGCGCAGAGCAGGTTCTGGGTTCCCTCTCCTGCGGTGGCTCCGGAGTTCAGCCGTGCGCCGAGGCGGTGTTTCGCGAGGCCGAGGACAGGCATGATGATAAGGCTGGCAGCTGTGAGCACAATACCCAGGAGGCTGTTTTCGGCCCGGTGCCCGGTGGCCAGGTCAATGACCGATTGGACGGCAACGTACGGTGCCAGGAGCCAGAAGCTGATGGCCACCGCTTTTTGTGCTCTTCCCTCTGCGGTTTCAGAGAGGGTGCGGGAACCGGTGAACCGCCAGATGACGATGATGCTCGCGAGGCCCTCGACCGCGGAGCTGAGCGCCCAGCCGATCAGGGACACCGAGCCGGCGGCGCCGCCAGCGACCAAACCGAGCGCACCCTCCAGAACCATCCAGACCAGGCTGAACCAGGACAGCAGCCGCACCGTACGGGCGTGCCTTATCCAGGCGGCGTCCGGAACGGTGGGAACGTCCGGCGCGCAGCAACCGTCCGCGCAGACCGAGACATCTTTGGGTGAGGGCTTGCTCGGGCCCAGGGGCCGGGGTCCGGTCATCAGTGGGATCCTGTCTCGTGGGTGGCGTGGCCGGCGGGTTCGAGCTGGAACGTGGAGTGCTCGACGTCGAAGTGCCCGGTCAGGCACGTTTGCAGCTGGTCAAGGATACGGGGGGCGTGTCCGTCGCGGAAGCAGGACTCGTCCAGCACGACGTGCGCGGAGAGGGCGGGCAGGTCCGAGGTGACTGTCCAGACGTGCAGGTCATGGACGTCCTGGACGTGCCCCGTATCGAGAAGGTGCTCTCTGACCTGGTCGAGGTCAACACCTTCTGGTGCGCCTTCCAGCAGGATCCTCCCTGAGTCCCGCAGCAGGCCCCATGCGGCGTGGAGCATCAGGGCGACCACGATGAGGGAGGCGATCGCGTCCGCACGGGTAAAGCCGGTGGTAAGGACGACGAGGCCGGCGATCGCGGTGGCAATGAACCCGTACAGGTCGGTGAGGATGTGCTGGAAGGATCCTTCAACGTTCAGGCTGGACCGGTTCGCCTTGGCCAGCACCCAGACCGCCACCAGATTCACGATGACCCCCAGTATTGCCACGACCAGGACGGGTCCGCCTGCGACCGGCGGCGGATCCAGGAGGCGGTGGATCGCTTCCACGGCCACGAGGGCGCTGATGACCAGCAAGGTGACGCCGTTGGCCGCCGCTGAGAGGATCTCCGCGCGCTTGAACCCAAACGTCCAGATCCCCCGCGCCGGACGGGCCGCAAGGTTGATCGCCCACAGGGAGGCGGCGATCGCCCCGGCATCGGTGAGCATGTGCCCCGCATCCGAGAGCAGGGCCAGCGAGCCGGAAACGACCGCGACAATAACCTCGACGATCATGAACCCGACAATCAGCGCCAAAGCGACAGCCAGGTACCGCCCGTCCGCGTTCGGCACTATTGCGTGGCTGTGGGCGTCGTGTTTGGACGAGGGAGCCTTCTCCGCCTCGTCGTGCTCGTGGCCGTGGGCTCCGTTGATGCTCATCACTCGTTGTCCTTCTCGCCCGGACCGGTGCGTTCGGGATGGACCGCGACGGTATGTCCGGTGTGCGTCAGGCCCAGGTCCAGCAGCATCCGCACATGCGCGTCATCCAGCCGGTAGTACGCCATCCGGCCCCGCCGGGAAACGGAAACCACCCGGTGGGCGCGCAGCAGACGCAACGCATGACTCACCGCGCTCTCGCTCATCGCCGTCGTCGCTGCGAGGTCGCACACGCACAGTTCTCCGCCCTCCAGCAGCGACGTCAACAGCCGCAACCGACCCGGGTCACCCAGCAGCGAAAACACGTCAGCCAGTTCGGCAATGTCATGCTCCGAGGGCATAGCTCCCCGGACGAGTTCGACCTTGTCGGGGTCGACCAGATTCACACCGCATTCATCGACCGCATCACGAGCCGCCACAGCACCTCCTACATATGAATAAATGTTCAGATGTCAGTATAACCAGTCCACACCTAAAATACTCCCTGGCGCTGCACGGACAGCGAAGCATAGTGCCGTTTCTGATCCTTACGGCCCAAAAAGCCGTATCCGCCGACCTCAACTGCTGCTGCGGCCTGTACTTCAAGGGCCCGCTCCCTTTCTCCAGTGACAACAGCACGTCGGCCAGGGCACGGGGAGCCTACCGCGGACGCAGGAAAGCACCCTCGGCTGAGCGGGCCAAGGAGGCGGCCCGGCGCCGGTGAACAGAAGACTGGACTGGCCCGCGAATCCGGAATCAGCCAAGAAACCCTCTACCAGCTGAGCGTCTCTGCCGACCGTGGCCATTCCTAGTCGTTTCCGCAGGCGGGTTCTTCTCCGCCATCAGTAACAAAGCCGTGTACCAGTTCTAAGAAGATGAGACAGCCTATGAGATCTTGAGCGGTGACGCAGGGCTGCGGGGCCGGCGGCCTGCGCGTGGGCTAGCCAGAGACTGCAAATTGAAACAGCCCTGCGAC
This sequence comes from Actinomycetota bacterium, assembly GCA_030946705.1. Taxonomy (GTDB): domain Bacteria; phylum Actinomycetota; class Actinomycetes; order Actinomycetales; family Micrococcaceae; genus Arthrobacter_M. The sequence goes on from JALYYI010000182.1 coordinate 3,159, forward strand.
GGATCCGCGGACCACGTTGAGCCGTCGCATGGCGCTGGATCTGGCGGGGTTAGGGCACTTCGGGCGATCATCGGGATGGCGGCGGTGACGCAGCGAGATCACCTGGGCCTTTGTCGGCCTGCCCGCGGGCAGTCCTGTGACTGACTCTTGGGTCGGGCCTGAAATTTCAGGGGTCCGCGACGTCATGACGTGAAAGAGTTCGGCGGGGACCCCGCACTCATTTACGAGTGCCCGGTCGCTAACACCGTCCGCCGTCAACAACTCCACGGCCCGAGGAAGCAATGAAGGCGTTTCTGCAGTTGGGATAAGACCAGGCCCGCACGACACCAGCCCTTCGCTGCTGCCGTCATCATGGCGTTTCTGTACGAAACATCCGACAACCGTCCAAGCTGTCGAGCTCGGAAAAGGTTCGACCGGAGGCTTACCCGCCATTCCTCTTTTTTGGCGGCCAAAGGTTCGCCACGCAGCAGCGTTCTGAACCGTTGGAAGCTCGTCTCTGATTTCCGCTGCGGAACCAAGAATTCGGAAGCAAATCTGTTTGCTTGCTCTTCCGACGATGCGGTCACCAGGTTCCGAATCACCGTGCATGACCAGATGACCGAGTTCGTGGGCAGCATCAAAACGTTGCCGATAGTAGTCCTGCTTATCTGAATTGAGGACTATGGCAGGTCTGACGGCGGTAGTGAATGAGTATGCGTCGAGGGATGCAGCCTGTTCGGGGCTGAAAACGGCAATACGCCATTGTTCTCGAGGAGAGGAATCATATTTCGGATCGCTCCAGTTGGAAGGTTCCATTCTTGGCGAACTAGCCGAGCAGCCGACTCTGGATCGTTGTCGTCTAGATCAGATTCGTCGACAGGGAAAGCGGGAACGTTCACGTCGGGAAATTCGACCCGGGACTCCAGTGCAGATGCGACATCCACGGCAAGCAGGCCGTAGGCATCCGTCTGGTCACGAGCGATCTGAGTTGTCGAGCGGAGGGCCCCGTAATGCGGAACGCTCTGAATCCGCCCCGTACCCGGGGTGCTGCGTCGGTGGCAAAGTGGGATTGCTGACCTGTACTACTATATTGCCTAGTAGACTGGTGTGCCTACGACCCCTGCCCTGAGGAAAACGGGACGAGGTAACGGCGGTGACGGCTGTGACCGGTCCGGCCACGATGATGAACGTGATGCTGCAAAGGACAATGATGACTTCTTTCCCTGATAGGGCGCCCGGAATGGAACCGCCTCATCCGCAGGCGGCCGCCGGAGGGCCGACGAGGCGACGGGTGATCGGTACGATCACCCCTGCGCTGGGTCTGAGTCTGGTGCTGAGCGGATGCGGCGCGCCGGATTCATTGGCCCGGCAGGCCAACGCGGGGGATAACAAAAACTACATCGCCGGGGACGGGTCTGTCACGGAGTATGCCTTGGCGAACCGGGGAGAGCGGGTGCAGCTGTCCGGCAGGCTTTTCGACGGGACGGTAGTGGAGTCCACGGCGTGGACGCAACGCGTCGTTGTGCTCAACTTCTGGTATGCGGCCTGTCCCCCCTGCCGGCTGGAAGCACCCCGGCTTGAAGCCCTCTACAAGGAATACAAATCCCAGGGTGTCCTGTTCTACGGGGTCAACCTCCGGGACGAGGAACCCGAGGCAGCTGCTTTTGAACGGACCTACGGGGTCACATACCCGAGCATGCCGGACAAGAACGGCGGGATCCTGCTCGCGATGACCCAATACGTACCCCCGCAGTCGGTCCCCACGACCCTGGTCATCGACAAGTCCGGCAAAGTTGCCTCCCGCATCCTGGGCCTCGCCGATCAGGCCACCCTCAAATCGCTGATCGCCGACGCGTTGGCGGGGAAGTAGGAGATGCCGCCGCTTAAGGAAGCGAACCGAGTAAAGCCGAATCGTCAAACTGATGCCGTCGTTGTCCTTCCGCGCCTTGGGCCCTGGGGAACGCTCCGGTGGGTATGGCGGCAGCTGACGAGCATGCGCAACGCCCTGTTTTTGCTGCTGCTTCTGGCCGTTGCTGCCGTTCCCGGCTCCCTGTTCCCGCAACGATCGGTCAATCCCTCCGCAGTCACCCAATACCTCAAGGACCATCCGGGGTACGGGCCGTGGCTGGACAGATTCCAATTCTTCGACGTCTTTTCCTCCGCATGGTTCTCCGCCATTTACCTGCTGCTCTTCATCTCCCTGGCCGGCTGTGTCATTCCCCGCGCCAGGGCGCATTGGAAGACGATGCGCTCAGCGCCCCCGCGCACGCCGCGGCGCCTGTCGCGCCTCACCGAATACGGCACCCTGGAATTGCCCGAGCACCTGGGCATCAGTGCCGAGCAGGCATTCCGGGACGCTGCGCGGCTGCTCAAACGCCGGCGCTACCGGATCGGTCTTTACGACGCCGGGGGTGAGCGCCCCTCCGTGGCCGCCGAGCGGGGCCTGCTCAAGGAAGCCGGAAACCTGCTCTTCCACATTTCCCTGATCGGGGTTCTGGTCTTCGTCGCCATCGGAGGACTTTTTGGCTACCGGGGCCAGAAAATCCTGGTGGAGGGCGATACCTTCGTTAACACCCTGATCAGCTATGACTCCTTCTCGCCCGGACCGGATTTCACCCCTACCAGCCTGGACCCGTTCGCCATCAAGCTGGACAAATTCACGGTCAAATTCGACCGCTCGTCCAAGGCCCATTATGGCCAGCCCATCGACTTCACCGCTGCCGTGACGGTAACGGACAAACCGGGGGCCGCACCCGTGGACCGCATCCTTAAGGTCAACGACCCCATCACCGTCGGGGCGGCAAGCTTCTATCTGGTGGGTAACGGGTACGCCCCCATCGTCACTGTCCGGGACGGCACCGGGAAAACAGCGTTCAGCGCTCCGGTCATTTCCCGACCTACCGACGGGGCCTACACATCTCTGCTGGTCATTAAGACCCCCGATGCCAAACCCTCACAGCTCGGATTTGTCGGATTCTTCCTGCCCACAGCCCTGGTCAACGACAAAGGGATCTCCTATGCCAGCGATCCCGACCCGTTCAACCCCCGCCTTAACCTCAATTCCTACTACGGCGATCTGGGCTTGAACACGGGCCAGCCCCGGAACGTGTACACCCTGGACACCAAGAACCTCACCCAGCTCAACGGCAGGGACCTGAAGGCCGGCGGCATCGTCCTGGCGCCCGGCCAGAGTTACACCCTGCCCCAGGGTAAGGGCTCCATCAGCTTTGACGGGATCAAACGATACATCGGAGTCGACATCCGCCACGACCCCGGTCAGGAGGGAGTCCTGATTTTTGCCCTGGCCGCCCTCATTGGTCTGATCTGTTCGCTCTTCGTCGGCCGGCACCGGGTCTGGATCCGCACCGGCACCCACCCTGACGGGCGGACCATGGTGGAGTACGGGCTGCTGGCACGGGGCGAAAACCACCGGCTGGCCGCCGAAGCGGCCGCCATTCGCACACTGCTGCAGAAGGAATGGACACCATCCGACAAGGCCCCGGAGCAAACGGCTCCGGGCATGAAAGTCTCGGCGGTAAAACCCGGCAACACGCATAGCAAAACAGAGACAAACCGGACGACTGTTAAGGACCTGTAATGCCTGATATCAACGAAACATTCGCCTTGTTCAGTGAACGGTTCATGCTGCTGGCAGGCATCGCCTATGCCATCGCGTTCATGGCTTTTACCTGGGATCTTGTCCAGAATTCCAAGACGACCCGAGCCGTGCTGGAGCAGAGCAAACAGGCGGCCATGACTGCTGCCTCGGTGACAAAGGCTGCCGTCAACAGCAAGGTCCCGGTCGGCGTCTCCGGTTTTGCCGGCCTCGAGGTGGAGGACCCTGAACTCGACGGCCCGGAGGGACGCGCCGAACGGCCAACCTGGCATGCCGCGTCCTCGGCCCACACCGCCGATGACTCGATGCGTTACGGTGCAGAACGCCGCATCCAAGCGCGGGTTGCCGTTGCCATCACGGTCCTGGCCGCCGTGGTACACGCCGCCGGGGTTCTCTTCCGCGGCCTGGCCGCGGGCCGTGTGCCGTGGGGAAATATGTACGAGTTCTGGACCACCGGCGGACTCGTGGTGGCCGTGGTATTCCTGCTGGTGCTCACCCGCCGTGACCTGCGCTTCCTGGGGACCTTCGTCATCGGCCTTGTACTGGTCATGCTGACCGCGGCCTCCGTGGCCTTCTGGACTCCGGCCGGCCACCTGGTCCCGGCACTGCAGAGCTATTGGCTGCTCATCCATGTCTCCATCGCCGTCATGTCCTCCGCCCTGTTCACGCTGACCTTCGCGATGTCCGCGCTCCAACTCCTTCAGTCACGCCGTGAGGCCGCCCTCGGCACCGGCAAGACCGACCGGATACCGTTCATGCGCCTGGTACCCTCGGCGCTGAGCCTGGAGAACATGGCCTACCGCATCAACGCCATTGCCTTCGTGGGCTGGACGCTGACCCTGATGTTCGGCTCCATCTGGGCGGAAAAGGCCTGGGGCCGCTTCTGGGGCTGGGACACCAAGGAAGTCTGGACGTTCATCATCTGGGTGGTCTACGCCGGCTACCTGCACGCCCGCGCCACCCGCGGCTGGACCGGCACCCGTGCGGCCTGGCTGTCCATCGTCGGCTACCTGTGCATCGTTTTCAACTTCGCGATCGTCAACGTGTACTTCTCCGGACTGCATTCCTACGCCGGGGTGGGCAGCTGACCCTAACCCTTGTCGTAACGCCGGCCATGGCAAGGAGATCCGAAGGTCGTATGTGGCCGGACGGCAGGGTGCGGAGCACGGGCGCCGCCGTGGCCCCAGCTATAATCTCCCTGGCCTCCACCTCGTGCTCCACGGCCGTCGGTGTCCGACCGGCAGCGGACGCGGCAACCCCCGGGTGCGCAGCCCTGGCGGCCGCCCTGCCCTCCACGGTTGCCGGACTGCAACGGCGCGAAACCACCGGCAGGTCCACGGCCGCATGGGGCAGCCCCGCCGGGGTGGTGCTCCGGTGCGGGGTTCCCATGCCCGGTCCGACCACGGAGCCGTGCGCGATGGTGAACGGCATCGACTGGGCTCGTTCACGAAACCGGCGACACGATGACGCCGACGACATATGGGCAAACCCCAGTCACCGGCGTGGCCACGAAGGTCGACGCCTCCCACGCCGGTGCTGCACCCACAAACCTCGGCGCCGCGGTGGCGATTATCCGGGCGACACGGAAATGCGTGGGCGCCGCCGCCATTCCCCCCGGCCCAACGGGAAGAACCGGAGCCGCAGCCTCGCCGGTGCGGCGGCAGCCATCTGCATCCGCGGAACGGTACCGGCCCGAGCGACGCCGACGGAAGGGTCCGGAAGCGGATGTGTCCGGTCGCGGGGTATCTTCTTTGGACTGTGCAGTTTTCCGTCGGTCGTTGCCGGCCCGGATCTGTTATTCCCGCGCGGCGCGGTGTTCGTCCGGCTCCACCCCGGGTGGGGTCTGTGGAACCATTGTGTACTACTATATTCAATAGTAATTCAGTGGTGGTTTCTTTGACTCCTGATGGGAGCTGGTACATGGGGCAGGTTCTGCTCTCCACAACGATCCTGGCGTCGTTTCTGGGCGGCATGGTCGCCCTGGCGGCCCCGTGCTGCGTGTCGGTCATGCTGCCGGCGTTCTTTGCCTCCAGTTTCCGGCGCCGCAGCCGGATTCTGGCCATGACGTTCGTGTTCGCGGCCGGGGTCGGAACGATCATCCTGCCCATTGCCCTGGGCGCAGCGGTGATCAGCCGGGTGCTTTTCGGGTACCACCTGTGGATTTTCAGCGCCGTCGGGCTGGCCATGATTGCCCTCGGTGCCGCGACGCTGGCCGGCTGGAAAATGATGCTGCCGATGCCCTCCGGACGGGGCGGTGGCACGGGTATCGGATCGGTCTACGGTCTGGGTGTGTTCTCCGGTGCCGCCAGTGCGTGCTGCGCCCCGGTCCTGGCCGGCGTGGCCGCGCTCTCCGGCGCCGCATCCTCTTTCCCGGCCGCCCTCGCCGTCGGGGTCGCATATGTTTTCGGGATGGTGTCCCCGCTGTGTGTCCTGGCCCTGGTGTGGGACAAGAGAAACTGGGGCGCCAGCCGCTGGCTCACCAACCGCGCCGTCCCGCTGTGGCCCGGCGCGTCTCGACGGGTGCCGCTGGTGACGCTATTCTCGGGCGCCCTGATGATCGCCATGGGGCTGCTCACCGTTGTTATCGCGGTGCAGGGACCCGGGATGGCGCCCGACGGGTGGCAGGTGGAAGTCACCGCCGCCCTGAACCACGCCGCCGCCGGCATCGTGCAGTTCCTGACCTTCGTTCCCGGCTGGATCTCCGGCCCCGTGGTATTCGCGGTCCTGGCATTTCTGCTCTGGACGGCGGTTCGACACCGCAGACTCGAACCCCGGGACCCCGGACCCGGTCCGGCGGAAACCGATGCGGCACCGGCGGAATCCTGCCCGGCCTCCGTCCAGCAGCCCGGAAACACCGGGCCACCATCACAGACATCGCCCCCGGACGAACCCCCCGCGGGAGCCGCCCGTGTACACCTGAAGGAGTCAGACTAATGGCATCGACAAAAACCCGGCGCCCGGCAGCCGGCCCGCCGCGGCGAACCAAGCGCACCGGACTGCTCTGGGCGGCCATTGCTGCCGGCGTCGTGGCAGTGATTGCTGCCATAGTTCTTATCAATCTCAACACCCAGTCCACCACTCCAACGGGGTCGGGAAAGGCTGCCGCCGGAGACTACAGCGTCGGCAGCCCCGGGCCGGGCACCCAAGCCCCCGGCTTCTCGCTGCCCTCAACCACGGGGAGCACGGTCAACCTCAGCGCCTACCGCGGCAAGACCGTCCTTCTCTACTTCCATGAGGGCCTCGGATGCCAGGCGTGCTGGGACCAGATCCGGGACCTGGACGCCGCCAACGCCCAACTGAAGTCCGCCGGCGTCGACCAACTGCTGACCATCACCAGCGGACCGGTAAACCTCATCGCCCAGAAGATGGCCGATGACAAGCTCACCGCAACCGCCCTTGCCGACACGAAGCTGGACGTCTCGCGCACCTACGGGGCCAACCAGTACGGCATGATGGGCGACTCCCGCGACGGCCACAGCTTCATCCTCGTCGGCCCGGACGGGACCATCCAATGGCGCGCCGACTACGGCGGAGCCCCGAACTACACCATGTATGTGCCGGTGACCAAGATCCTGTCCGACCTGCAGGCAGGACGGTCCGCCAAATGACGCACGTCACCGTTCTGACTCAAACCGTCTGTGGCGCCTGCGACCAGGCAAAGGAGGTGCTGTCCCGGCTGGCCCGGGACTACCC
>JALYYI010000189.1 GCA_030946705.1 Actinomycetota bacterium
GCTCTGACGGCTCGGCTCTGACGGCTCGGCAAAGTCCGGGGCGGTGGGAGCCTATCTTCTTTTTCTGACGGCGAGCCGCGTTTTGCAGACTGCCAGTTTTGCAGACTGCCAACTATCACAACCCGGAGTTAGTCGCCCTTGGTGCCGAAGACAATCTCGTCCCAACTGGGCACACTGGATCGCTTGGGCTTGACCGGGGCCTTGCGGTCCTGCCGGCCGGCGGACTGCTCGTCGTCCTCGGTGTATCCCGACCCTGAACCGGCCCGCGGAGTCTCCGCCGCGGGGGCCGTCTTCGGGCTGGCCGGGATCCGGATTTCGCGTGTCTGTGTGCTGACCTCGTGCAGGGAAATGCCGTCGGCCGTGCCGCGACCGGCATGGTCATGCCGTGGCGCCAGGCTCAGTGCCGGGAACATCAGGGACCGGTTGGCCCGTTGGTCCGCCTGCCGGCTGGCCCGCTGGATATCCTCCCGGCTGGTTCCGGGCGCCGCCTTGGAACCGGCAGCCGTGCCGTCGTCGTCCGCTGCCGGCCGGGCGTTCGATTCAGCTCCATCTTCACCGTCAGGCCCACCAGTGCCGTGAGCGTCAGCCCCGCCTCGCGGATGCGCTGCAGGAACGCCGGCGGTCAGCAGCGTGGCCAGGGCGTCGTCGTCGTCATCATCGATGCCCAGCCGCTGGCCGCGCCGGGCGCGGAGCATGTCCAGCAGGCTGTCCGCCTCGTCTCCGTGTTCGGTGCCGGCCGGGTCGGGGGAATCCGAATCGACGGAGCCGGGAGATTCCGCGTCACCGGATCCGCCCGGGGGAGCATCCGTTTCAAAGTCGAAGGGTCTGTCCGCCACGGCCGAGAGGCGGCGCGTTGGCACCGGCCCGTCCAGCGGCTCCAGCTCGCTGAGCTGCAGGGCCCAGCGGTTGGCGTTGCGAATGGTCTTCCGGCCGGGGTTGTAGGTCCACTGGGCCGGCGCCGATTCGCCGATGCTGGCGGCTGATCCGGCGACGGCGGCGTCGAAGTCCGCGCTGACGGTCCAGGTGCCGTCGGGACGCCGCCAGGCGTCCCAGACCACGGAGGAAGGGCTGATGCCGAAGGCGCCCAGCCGGTGCGTGACCATCTCATCGAGGCTGGCCGCGTTATCGCCAAAGGCGGTGCGGTAGCCGTCGTGGGACGCTACGGCGGCGGAAATTTCCATGTTCCGGGCCTGGCGGGCAATGTACTCGCGCTCGGCCAGCACCGGACCTTCATAGCGTTGAATATGGGCCAGCGGGAGTCCGGAGGATTCGGCCACCTCCTCGGCCGTCGCACCGGAGCGGATCTGCATCTGAATGTCCCGGGGGGAGAGTCGGGGTGCCTCTGCGGCGGGCCGCACCGCAGCCGGGCGTGCCGGTGTCCGGGAGGCCGCTACCCGCAGGGCCTCGTCGATGCGCAGGCGGAAGATGTCCCCGCCGGCTCCGCTGAGCAGCAGATGTTCGCCATCGTCATGGACACCCACCAACCGTAGATCCTGCATAAAAGCCTCCAGCCTCGCACTACATTCATTGGGAACTTTGTCACCGAACGGGCCGATTTCCTACGACCGGCACAGGCGTGGCGGAAAACCGCCCGGACTCTGGCTCCTTGGCTGGCCCGCCGGGTCAACTCGGTGACCGGGGGACTTACGCCTGCGGCGAAAAAGGCCGTAAAAAACCGCGTGAACGTTGACCTTACGCTTATGGTGTTGGTCTACATCCAGCAAGGGGCTCGCTTTCCCAGTAATCATCGGGGAAGATCTGCCCATTGCCGGGCACAAAACAGGCGTCCTTAACGTTTGTATTGTCGGGCGGTAACGCGCCCTGACATGGCATCTGGCATGGAACTGCAACAAACCGGAGCGTGAGCAAGGAATTATGGCGACAGACTACGATGCGCCGCGGAAGACCGAGGACGAACTCAGCGAGGATTCAATTGAAGAGTTGAAGACCCGCCGGACGGATAAGCAGTCCGCAGTCGTTGATGAGGACGAGACCGAAGCGGCCGATGGATACGAACTGCCGGGTGCTGACTTGTCCGGCGAGGAATTGCTGGTGCGGGTTCTGCCGGCCCAGGCCGATGAATTTACCTGTTCGTCCTGTTTCCTGGTGCGGCACCGTTCGCAGATTGCCCGGGAGAAAGACGGACTGCTCTACTGCAAGGACTGCGAAGGCTGAGCACGGCGGACTGGGGCCTGTTCAACTGAGGCCTGTTAGTCAGCGGTCTTCGGGGCGGCCAGGGCGGCGACAAGCTGCTCCGGCCGCCTCGTTGACGTTAACCAGTAGGGGGTGCGGTCAGCGTCGTCGGTGATCTCGATCCGGACCACCGGGCTGATCCAGCCGCGGATGCACATGTACGCCAGCCCATGGAGCTGCGGGCCGCGCTGGGCGGTGGCCTCGTCGTCGCGGAAAGCCTGGACCTTACCGACAAAGCGGCGTTCGATATGCGCCCGACCCACCTGCAGCGACTGCGCCGTCACCTCGATGCGGGGCGTGGAGAGCACCAGCAGGACCCCCTGAAGCAGGAAGAGCACCACCGCCGCGGTGTAGCCGGCAAACATGCTGATCGGGGCAAGAATCAGAATGCCCGCCACGGAGATGCCGCAGACGATGACCCACACCCAGATTGAGGGCCAGAGGCGTTCCGAGTAGGCCGCGGCAGCCGACGGCGCCGGCGTAAGGGGGGGCTCGTTGGAGGGGGAATCGTTCAGCGGGGAATCGTGGGACATAGCCACAGCTTTTCACCTTTCCCTGCGCATTTCACCTTGGCATCCGGGGGCACCGGCACATCGTCAGGAGCCACATCGTCTAGAGTGATGTGCTGTGAGCGAAGAAACCGCCTCAGGGCTGCCCGTGCAACTGATGATGCTCGATCCGGGCATCGAGCCGCCCAGCTACGCCCATCCCGGCGACGCCGGCGCCGATCTGCGGACCCGCATCGACCTGGTGATCGCGCCCGGGGAACGCGTCCTGGCGCCCACCGGAGTCTCGCTGGCCCTGCCGAGCGGCTATGTGGCCCTGATCCACCCCCGATCCGGCCTGGCCACCAAACATGGGCTGACGATCGTCAATGCGCCGGGCACGGTGGACGCCGGCTACCGGGGCGAAATTGCGGTCACGCTGCTCAACACCGACAGGACGCAGTCCATCACCCTGTCCCGCGGCGATAGAATTGCACAGATGGTCATTCAGCGCGTGGAGTACGCACGGTTTGTTCTCGTTGCCGAACTGCCGGACTCCGCCCGCGGAACCGGCGGCTTCGGGTCCACCGGCGGATTCGCTCCGCAGACCGTCGCGCCGGAACACCAAGGCGCTGGAAAATAATCGAAGGAGATGCCCCAAAATGGTTTTTGGGCTCGGTAAGAAATCCCGGAATCAAAAGGCCGACGGCAGCGGCGCCGGCGTGCGGGACGTTGAGGACGTTGCGGAAGCGGACCAGCCGGAACAGGATGTAATACCGGACGGGGTCCGGGTGCATGGGGCCGCACCCGACGACGTCGCCTATGAGCGATCCGTGCACGGGCCATTCGACGCTGACGAAGTCACCTCCCGCGACGGCTATGTTGACCTGGGGGCGCTGCTGATCACCCCGCATGAGGGGCTGCAGCTGCGCCTCGAGGTGGAGGAGCGGAGCCAGCGGGTCATCGCGGTGACGCTGGACCTGGCGAACTCAAGCCTGCAGCTGCAGGCTTTCGCCGCACCCCGCTCCGAGGGTTTGTGGGAGGAAATCCGGGAACAGATCGGCCTGTCCGTCGGCTCCCAGGGCGGCTCGGTGGAAGAACTCGACGGCACCTTCGGTGCCGAAGTCCTGGCCAAACTGCCCGCGCAGGCCGCCGACGGCAGCCGCGGCTACCGCGTCGCGCGTTTCATCGGCGTGGACGGACCACGCTGGTTCCTGCGCGGAGTGCTCGGCGGGGAAGCGGCGATGGACCGTGATGCGGCGGCGGAGCTGGAGACACTCTTCCGCGCCGTCGTCGTCGTCCGCGGTGAGAGCCCGCTGCCGCCGCGCGAGCTGCTGGCGCTCCGGCTGCCCAAGGACGCCGTGGCCGATGAAACCGGCCACGTCCCGGCGGACCACCCCGCCGAGGGCCAGGCCTACGAGCCCTTCCGCCGCGGCCCGGAAATTACGCAGATCGGCTGATGTCCTTGATCAATCAGCAGCGCGCCAACGGGCGCGAAATGACGGCCATCTGCCAGCTGCCCCAGCGCGGCCGTGCGCTTTGCCGCGGGTACATCGAGTCAGTGACGGTCCTGCCGGCCAATGAGGCGCCCCAGTTTTCCGCCATCGTCACGGACGTGGACAAGCACGGCGCCGCGTCCGCGGCCCAGACCGGGCACGCCGCCCGGGCGACGGGTCCCAAACTCAACCACCGGGTCCGCCTCATCTGGCTCGGACGACGGCGGGTGCCCGGAATTTCGGCGGGAACGCAGCTGCGCTTTGAGGGAATGGTCGCCGTCCGGGACGGACTGCCCACTATCTTCAATCCCCGCTACGAGATCATCGGTAAACAGGAGAGTTAGTTGAGCCATCCCGAAGAACCGAAGCCCCCCACCCTGTCCTCCGTGGCCCAGGCGTACGCTGCCTCCTCCGGGATCAGCCGCGACGCGCGCGGCCATATCGACATCATGAAGGCCGTTGGCGGGGCCAGGGGTCTGGCCGAGAGCCTGCTGCCGGGGTTCGTGTTCCTGGCCACCTTTGTCATCGGCCGGAGTCTGGCCATCGCACTCACCGGCGCCATCGCCGTGGCGGCGGTTTTCACCCTGTGGCGCCTGATCCAGCGGCAGAGTGTGATGCAGGCCTTTTCGGGGCTCGTTGGCGTCGGAATCTGCGCCTGGTTCTCCGATACCACGGGACGGGCCCTGGATTACTACGTGCCGGGGTTCTGGATCAATGTGGTGTCTGTAGTGGTGGTACTGACGTCCATCCTTGTCCGGTGGCCCGTCGCAGGGCTCGTTTTTGGATTCATCCGCGGGGAAACCGTGGAGTGGCGCACGCACCCGCTCCGGCTGCGGGCGTATGCCATCGGCTCCTGGATCATCCTGGGGCTCTTCCTGCTCCGGCTCGTCGTCCAGGTGCCGCTGTACTTCGCGGACAACGTCGTGGCTCTCGGCATTACCCGCCTGCTGATGGGGGTTCCGCTCTACGCACTGGCACTCTGGCTGGCCTGGCTGATCAGCCGGCCGGCCGCCGCCGTCGAAACGCCGGCCGCCGGCCCCGACGCTACCGGACCTTCTTCGGGGACAACAGCGCCCTGAGGTCGTTTTCGGCCGCGATGGTGGTGACGAAGAACAGCTCGTCGCCGCCGTCGATCACGTCATCGGTGCTGGGGGTAATCGGTGCCTCGTCGCGCAGGATGGCCACCAGGGTCGAATCCGCCGGCCACTGGATGGAGCCAACCATGCTGCCGATCACGTGCGAGTCGCTGGGCACCGTGAATTCCACCAGCGAGGCAACGCCCGTCTGCAGCGTCAGCAGCCGCACCAGGTCGCCGATCTCAACCGCTTCCTCGACCAGGGCCGTCATCAGCTGCGGTGTATTGACCGCAACGTCCACCCCCCATGAATCGTCAAACATCCAATCGTTTTTGGGGTTGTTGACCCGGCCCACCGTGCGGCCAACGCCGAATTCCGTCTTGGCCAGCAGCGACACGACCAGATTGACCTTGTCATCGCCGGTGGCGGACACCACCACTTCCGCCTCTTCCAGCCGCGCCTCTTTGAGGGTGCTCAGCTCGCAGGCATCACCCACCAGCCAACGGGCACCGCGCAGGCCGCTGCGGCCGATCACCTCCGGCTTCGGATCGATCAGCAAGATCTCGTGACCGTGCGAGAGCAGTTCCCGGGCAATCGAGGAACCTACGCTGCCGGCCCCGACAATGACGACTTTCACTCGGACTCCTTGGCTGGGGCGGTGGCCAGTACGCGGTTGATCTCGGAACTCTCGGCGACCGGAAGGACCACATGGACGGTGTCGCCCTGCTGGTAGCTGGTGTCCTCCGAGGGGAGCATCCCCTCGCCGAAACGGGTGAGGTAGGCGACCCGTGCGCGGGAGGCCTTTTCGATGTCCAGCACATGCCGGCCGATCCAGCCCGGATGCAGCGCGACCTCGGTCAGGATGAGCCGGCCGGAGGGTTCGCGGAAGTCCCCGCTGATGCTGGCCTCCGGCAGGATCCGGCGCAGCACCTGGTCGGCGCTCCACCGCACCGCGGCCACCGTGGGGATTCCCAGCCGTTGGTAGATCTCCGCCCGGCCGGGATCGTAGATCCGGGCCACGACGTGCTCAACGTGGAAGGTCTCGCGGGCCACCCGGGTGGCCAGGACGTTGGAGTTGTCGCCGCTGGAAACGGCGGCAAAGGCGTAGGCGCTCTCAATGTCCGCCTGCTTCAGCGTCTCGCGGTCGAACCCGACGCCGGTGACCTTGCGGCCGGCGAAACCCGTGCGCAGCCGGCGGAACGCCCGGTCATCCTGGTCGATAATGGCCACCGAGTGCCCGGCATCCTCGAGGGTGTGGGCCAAAGTGGCACCCACACGGCCGCAACCCATGATCACAAAATGTGCCACTGCGCCTCCTTTGGCTTTCGTGTACCCGCTGACGCGTACCTGTTGACTTGTGCTGGTCCTGCTTGTTCCGCAGGCCCAATCGGACCCCGGCGCCGATGCTCTGCCGCCGCTGCCCCTGTGCACATTATCTGCTGTTGGCCGTGCACTGGCCAAAACGCCGCGCGAAACACCGGCGCACCCGCCGCGGGCCGCGATGACATTGTCCCGGCGAGCGACTAGCGTTACCCGCGTGCTGACTTTCTTCAACGCGTTCAAACGCGTCCTGGTCGGTCGTCCCTACCGGAACGACAGCCTGGCCCATACCCTCCTGCCAAAGCGGATCGCGCTGCCGGTTTTTGCCTCGGATGCGCTCTCCTCCGTCGCCTATGCCCCGGACGAGATCCTGCTGACCCTGGCACTGGCCGGAGCCGGCGCCGTCACGCTGGCGCCGTGGGTGGGTATCGCAGTGATGGCGGTGCTGCTGACCGTGGTGGCCTCCTACCGGCAGAACGTGCATGCCTACCCCTCGGGCGGAGGGGACTACGAGATCGCCACCACCAACCTGGGCAAGTCCGCCGGACTGACCGTTGCCGCAGCACTTCTGGTGGACTACGTGCTCACCGTCGCCGTTTCGATGTCCTCCGCGGCGAACTATCTGGCGACGGCGGTGCCGGGCATGCACGGGACGCAGGCGCTGATTGCGGCCACCGGCGTCGTCGTGCTGGCCCTGGTGAACCTGCGCGGCATTAAGGAGGCCGGCAGCGTCTTTGCGGTGCCCACGTACATCTTCATGTTCTCCATCATGAGCATGACCGTCGTCGGATTGTTCCAGGCCATTTTGGGCAATCTGGGCAAGGCTCCGTCGGCGGCATTCGAGATCGTGCCGGAGGCCGGCCTCGACAACGGCCTGGTGGGCCTGGCCGGCGGATTCCTGCTGCTGCGGGCCTTCTCCTCGGGGGCCGCCGCGCTGACCGGCGTGGAGGCCATCAGCAACGGCGTGCCGAACTTCAAGAAACCCAAGAGCAAGAACGCCGCGACCACCCTGATGCTGCTCGGCGTCATTGCCGCAGGCATGATGGCCGGCATCCTGTACCTGGCCAACGCCACCGGAGTGCACATGGTGCAGGACCCGGCCTCAGAATTCCTGCTCAACGGCCACCCGCTGCCGGATGGCTACGTGCAGAACCCGGTCATCAGCCAGATCGCCGGCACCGTTTTTGGCAACGGCTCCATCCCGTTCATCATCATCGTGGCCGCCACCGGCGTGATCCTGATCTTCGCCAGCAATACCGCTTTCAACGGCTTCCCGGTCCTGGCCTCGATCCTGGCCCAGGACGGGTTCCTGCCGCGCCAGCTGCGCACCCGCGGTGACCGGCTGGCGTTCAGCAACGGTGTGCTGGCCCTGGCCGCCGGCTCATTGGTGCTGATCATCGCCTTCAACGCGGATGTGACCAAGCTGATCCAGCTCTACATTGTGGGCGTCTTCATCTCCTTTACCTCCAGCCAGCTGGGCATGATCAGGCACTGGACGCGGGAACTTCGAAGGGTCAAGGACAAGTCCGTCCGGCGGCACATGATGCGGTCCCGGGTGATTAACAGCATGGGCTTCCTCATGACGCTGACCGTGCTGAGCATTGTGCTGGTCACCAAGTTTGAACAGGGCGCCTGGATTGCCCTGCTGGCCATGTTTGTCCTGTTCCTGATCATGTGGAGCATCCGCGCCCACTACGACAACGTGGCCAAGGAACTGGCCGTGGATGAGGACTCCTCACCGCGCGCCCTGCCCTCCCGCGTGCACGCCGTGCTGCTGGTCTCGCATGTGCGCAAGCCCGTGCTGCGCGCGCTGGCTTTTGCCCGCGCGTCCCGGCCGTCCCGGCTGGATGCCATCACCGTGGACATCGATCCGCAGGAAACCGAGCGCACGCTGGAGGAATGGGCCAAGCTGGAAATCCCGGTGCCGCTGACGGTGCTCGCCAGCCCGTACCGGGAAACCATCACCCCGATCATGGACTACATCACCACCATCCGCCGGCAGTCCCCGCGGGACCTCATCGTGGTGTACATCCCGGAGTACGTGGTGGGCAAATGGTGGGAGCAGCTGGTGCACAACCAGACCGCCCTGCGGATCAAGACCCGGCTGCACTTTGAGCCCGGTGTGATGGTGGCGAGCGTGCCGTGGCAGCTGAAGTCCTCCGAGGACTCCCGCAAGTTCCAGGAAATGCGTTGATGGCTCCGGCGGAAACAAGTGCCGCGACGGCAACGACGATAGACCTGATCCTGACCATTGGCCCCGTGGCCCACGGCGGCCATTGCGTGGCCCGGCACGAGGGCCGCGTGGTCTTTGTCCGGCATGCCATTCCCGGCGAGCGGGTCCGGGCCAGGCTGAGCGGGCACGACGACGACGGCGCCCACTTCTGGCGCGCGGACGTCACCGAGGTGCTGGAGGCCTCTCCCGACAGGGTTCCGCATTTCTGGCCGGAGGCCGATGCCCTTGCTGCCGCCGCCCGGGGCACGCTGCCCGTCGGCGGCGCCGAATTCGGGCATATCAGCCGCATCGGCCAGCGCCGGCTCAAGGCCGCTGTGCTCACCGAGCAGCTGGCGCGGCTGGCCAAGCTGGACCTTGCCGACCTTGATCCCGCCGTGCTGGCCCCCGGCAGCGGCGCTTCCACCGGAGCGGACGCGGACGCGGACGCCGGCGTCCGGATCGGCGTCGAGGACGTGGATGCCGCCGGTACCCCGGAGCAGGCCGCCGGGCTGGGCTGGCGCACCCGCGCGGGGTTCGCCGTCACCGGCGCCGGTCCTGATCCGGAGCGCCGGCACCGGCTGGGCATGCACGCGCACCGCTCCAGCATGGTCCTTCCCCTCCGGGAGATGCCGCTGGCAGCGGAGGGCATCAACGCGCTCCGGCTCTGGGAGATCGACCTCGCCGGCATCATGCGGGTGGAAGTTGCGGCCCCCGCTAACGGTTCCGCGCCGCTGGTCCTGCTGGCTCCGGAGCCAGGGTTGTCGTCAAAATCGGCCGGCCA
The DNA here is from genome assembly GCA_030946705.1 of Actinomycetota bacterium. Classification (GTDB taxonomy): domain Bacteria; phylum Actinomycetota; class Actinomycetes; order Actinomycetales; family Micrococcaceae; genus Arthrobacter_M. The sequence goes on from JALYYI010000189.1 coordinate 9,564, forward strand.
GGTGCTCAAACGCATCACCGCGGAGCTGGCTGCGGTCGCCCCGGACAGCCCTGCCGTCTCGGTGGCCGGCTGGGATCCGGAAAGCGGCCAGCTGACCCAGCTGCGCGGCCGGGGCTGGGTCCACGAAACCGCTGCGGGACACGAATTCCGGGTCAGCGGCGACGGCTTCTGGCAGATCCACCGCCGGGCCCCGGAGGTCCTCACCGGCGCGGCACTGGAGTACCTGCGCGCCGGGGGATACCTGGATCAGGGCGCCGCCGTCGCGGACCTGTATGCCGGGGCCGGGCTGTTCACCGCCCCGCTGGCGGACGCCGTCGGCCCCGCCGGGACCGTGCTCTCCGTCGAGGGTTCGGCCGGGACCAGCCGCGACGCCCGCAAGAACCTGCACGCCGCCGGCCAGGTGGAGATCCAGCGCGGACGTGTGGAGCGGGTGCTCAATGCCCAGCGCCGCCGCTTCGACGCCGTCGTACTGGACCCGCCCCGCGCCGGTGCCGGCAAATCGGTCGTGCGCCAACTGATCGACTCCGGACCCCGCGCCATAGCCTACGTCTCCTGCGATCCGGCCTCCTTTGCCCGCGACCTGGGCTACTTCCGGCGCGCCGGCTGGGACCTGGCCCGGCTGCGGGCCTTTGACCTTTATCCGCACACCCACCATCTGGAAACGGTTGCCCTGCTCACCCCGGGAAGCCGTTACTGAGTTCCCGGGAGCCGGGAAGGGAAGCGGAATGCGGGTAAGGCTCACCTAACTAGCGGGTCAACGGCCGCGTGGCAAGATAAAAGCTGTGGCGAGAGGAGTCCAATTATGACTAATGTGGACAGCTTTGGTTCCAAAGGCGTACTTAATGTAGCCGGGACCGAGTATGAGATTTTCCGGTTGAATTCCGTTGAAGGCTCCGAAAGCCTTCCGTTCAGCCTTAAGATACTGCTGGAAAACCTGCTGCGCACCGAAGACGGTGCCAATATCACCGCGGATCACGTCCGCGCCCTGGCCGGCTGGAAGCCGGACGCGCAGCCGGACACCGAGATCCAGTTCACCCCGGCCCGCGTGATCATGCAGGACTTCACCGGCGTTCCCTGTGTCGTTGACCTCGCCACCATGCGCGAGGCCGTCAAGGAGCTCGGCGGTGACCCGAAGCGCGTCAACCCGCTGGCACCGGCCGAAATGGTGATCGACCACTCCGTGCAGATCGACGTCTTCGGTAACGCCGGCGCCGTCGAACGCAACATGGAAATCGAATACCAGCGCAACGGCGAGCGTTACCAGTTCCTGCGTTGGGGCCAGAGTGCCTTCGATGACTTCAAGGTCGTTCCGCCGGGCATGGGCATCGTGCACCAGGTCAACATCGAGTACCTGGCCCGGACCATCATGACCCGGCGGGCCGCCGGACCGAACGGGACCAGCACCCTGCGTGCCTACCCGGACACCTGCGTCGGCACCGACTCGCACACCACCATGGTCAACGGCCTGGGCGTCCTGGGCTGGGGCGTGGGTGGCATCGAAGCCGAGGCGGCCATGCTGGGCCAGCCCGTTTCAATGCTGATCCCGCGCGTCGTCGGCTTCAAGCTCACCGGGGCCATTCCGGCCGGGGCCACCGCCACCGACGTGGTGCTGACCATCACCGAAATGCTGCGCAAGCATGGCGTCGTCGGCAAGTTCGTGGAGTTCTACGGCGAAGGTGTGGCCGAGGTTCCGCTGGCCAACCGTGCCACCATCGGCAACATGAGCCCCGAATTCGGCTCCACCGCGGCGATGTTCCCGATCGATCAGGTTACCATCGACTACCTGCGCCTGACCGGCCGTGGCGAGGAGCAACTGGCTCTGGTCGAGGCCTACGCCAAGGAACAGGGGCTGTGGCACGATCCGTCCATCCAGATCACGTTCTCCGAGTACCTGGAGCTGGATCTTTCCACCGTGGTTCCCTCCATCGCCGGCCCGAAGCGTCCGCAGGACCGCATTGAACTGACCGATTCGAAGGAGCAGTTCCGCAAGGACCTGCACAACTACGTGATCGACGTGCCCGACGACGGCAGCATCGACGAGGCCCTTGAGGAGACCTTTCCGGCCTCGGACGCCCCGAGCTTCACGCAGCCCGACTCGCATGTCCACGATACCGCTCGCCCGATGGATTCCGCCGCGAACGGCGCCTTCGGCCGCGCGTCGGAGCCGGTGCATATCTCCATGGCAGACGGCCGCAGCTTCGAGCTGGACCACGGTGCCGTATCGATCGCCGCCATCACCTCCTGCACCAACACCTCCAACCCGTCGGTGATGCTGGCCGCCGCCGTGCTGGCCCGCAACGCCGTCGAAAAGGGCCTGACCTCCAAGCCGTGGGTCAAGACCTCGCTGGCCCCGGGCTCCAAGGTGGTCACCGACTATTACGAGAAGTCCGGCCTGGTACCGTACCTGGAAAAGCTCGGGTTTTTCACCGTAGGTTACGGCTGCACCACCTGCATCGGTAACTCCGGTCCGCTGGAAAGTGAAATCTCCGAGGCCATCCAGGCCAACGACCTGTCCGTCACCGCGGTGCTCTCCGGTAACCGCAACTTCGAAGGCCGCATCAACCCGGACGTCAAGATGAACTACCTGGCCTCCCCGCCGCTGGTCATCGCCTACGCCCTGGCCGGTTCAATGGACTTCGACTTCGAGACCGACGCGCTGGGCCAGGACGAGGCCGGCAACGACGTGTTCCTGGCTGACATCTGGCCGAATGCGACCGAGGTCCAGCAGGTCATGGATGCCTCGATCGACAAGGAGATGTTTGCCAGCTCCTACGCAGCCATCTTCGAGGGCGACGAGCGCTGGCGGAACCTGCCCACCCCGGAGGGCGACACCTTCGCGTGGGACGAGAAATCCACCTACGTCCGCAAGCCACCGTACTTCGACGGCATGAAGGCCCAGCCGGACCCGGTCACGGACATTTCCGGCGCCCGCGTGCTGCTCAAGCTCGGCGACTCGGTCACCACCGACCACATCAGCCCGGCCGGTTCCTTCAAGTCGGACACCCCGGCCGGTAAGTACCTGCTGGACAACGGGGTGGAACGCAAGGACTTCAACTCCTACGGCTCCCGCCGCGGCAACCACGAGGTCATGATCCGCGGCACCTTCGCCAACATCCGCATCAGGAACCAGCTGCTGGCGGACGCCAACGCCGGTGCGGGCGTGGAAGGCGGCTTCACCCGCGACTTCAGCCGGGAGGGCGGCCCGCAGGCGTACGTGTACGACGCCTCGGTCAACTACCAGGCCGCGGGCACCCCGCTGGTGGTGCTGGCCGGCAAGGAATACGGTTCCGGCTCGTCCCGCGACTGGGCCGCCAAGGGCACCGCGCTGCTGGGTGTCAAGGCCGTCGTCGCCGAAAGCTACGAGCGGATCCACCGCTCGAACCTGATCGGCATGGGCGTTCTTCCGCTGCAGTACCCGGCCGGCGAATCCGCTGCGACCCTGGGGCTCACCGGCACCGAAGCGTTCTCCGTGGCCGGTGTCACCGCACTGAACCAGGGCGGCACGCCCCGGACGGTCAAGGTGACGGCCACGGCCGAGGACGGCTCCGAGAAGTCCTTCGACGCCGTCGTCCGCATTGACACGCCCGGCGAGGCGGACTACTACCGCAACGGCGGCATCCTGCAGTACGTGCTGCGCCAGATCTCGGCCAGCTAGCGCTGATTGAGCCTGTCGAAATCGGGCCCCGGTCCGCCGTCGGAATTCCGGCGGCGAACCGGGGCCCTTGGCATGCCGCCGGTCACACGGCACCGTCCTGCGGAATGCCGGGATGCTGGCGCGCGTTAGAGTTGGGTTAGTGAAAATTGTGGGCCAGGAAATTATGGGCCAGAAAATTGCGGACCAGTGAAATTGCCCGTGCCGATACGAGGAGGGACCTATGGGACTTTTGGAGACCATCGCGCATCCGCAGGACCTCAGCAAACTGACCGATGAACAAATGCAGCAGCTGGCGGGGGAGATCCGCCAGTTCCTGATTACCAACGTTTCCCAGACGGGCGGCCATCTGGGCCCCAATCTGGGCGTCGTGGAGCTCACCCTCGCCATCCACCGCATCTTTGATTCCCCGCGGGACAGCATTGTCTTCGATACCGGCCATCAGTCCTATGTGCACAAGCTGGTCACCGGCCGGCAGGATTTCTCCACCCTCCGCCAGCAGGGGGGTCTCTCCGGCTACCCCTCCCGCGCCGAGTCCGTGCACGACATCGTGGAAAGCTCGCACGCCTCATCCTCACTGTCCTGGGCCGACGGAATCTCCCGCGCCCGCCAGCTCACCGGGGACGGGGACCGGTACGTCGTTGCCGTCGTCGGTGACGGCGCCCTGACCGGCGGCATGACCTGGGAGGCCCTGAACAACATCGCCTCCGACAAGCACCGGCGGGTGGTCATTGTCGTCAACGACAACGGCCGGTCCTACGCCCCGACGGTCGGCGGCCTCGCCGACTACCTGGCCTCGCTGCGTCCTGCGATCGACCACGTGCGGGCGCACCGCAAGTATGAGGACAGCCTGGGCTGGGCCAAACACAAGCTGCAGGACGGCGGGCTGGCCGGCCAGTTCATCTACAAGAGCCTGCACGCCGCGAAGAAGGGCGTCAAGGACTGGTGGGCACCGCAGGGGCTCTTCGATGACCTGGGCATGAAGTACATCGGCCCGGTCAACGGCCACGACCAGAAGGCCATGGAAGCCGCTCTCGCCACCGCCAGGAACTACGCCGGCCCGGTCATCGTCCACGCGATGACCGAGAAGGGCCACGGCTACGCACCGGCCCGCGCGCACGAAGCGGACCAGTTCCACGCCGTCGGGGTGATCGATCCGGAAACCGGGGAATCCATGGATTCCCGCAGCGGCAAATCCTGGACCGGTGTTTTCGCGGATGAAATCGCGGCCATTGCGGACGAACGCCGGGACATCGTGGCGATCACCGGCGCCATGCTGATCCCGGTGGGGCTGCACAAATTCGCCGCACGGTACCCGGACCGGGTCTTCGACGTCGGCATTGCCGAGCAGCACGCACTGACCAGCGCCGCCGGCATGGCCTTCGGTGGGCTGCATCCCGTCGTCGCGATGTACGCCACCTTCCTCAACCGTGCCTTCGACCAGCTGCTCATGGACGTTGCCCTGCATAAGGCCGGCGTCACCGTAGTGCTGGACCGGTCGGGCGTGACCGGCCCCGACGGCGCCAGCCACCACGGCATGTGGGACCTGTCCCTGCTTCAGATTGTTCCCGGGCTGCATCTGGCCGCCCCCCGGGACGCCAGCCGGCTGCGTGAAGAACTGCGCGAGGCCGTCGCCATCAGCGACGCACCCACCGTCGTGAGGTACTCCAAGGGCAGCGTCGGGGTCGAGGTGGAGGCGATCGAAAGGCTCGACGACGGGGTGGACGTACTCGCGCGGCGGCCCGCCGGCTCCTCCGAGAATGACGTGCTGATTGTCAGCGTCGGCGCCATGAGCGAGCTGGCCCTGAACGTCTCCAACCGGTTGGGGGCGCAGGGCATCAGCTCCACCGTCGTTGACCCCCGCTGGGTCCTGCCGGTGCCGCGCTCAGTGGTCCGGCTCGCAGCCCAGCACCGCATCGTCGTCGTGATCGAAGACGGCGTCCGGGCCGGCGGCGTCGGCTCCCGCATCCGGCAGGAAATGCGCGCCGTCGGGGTCGATACCGCATTGAATGAGGTCGGCCTGCCGGTCGAGTTCCTTGACCACGGCAGCCGCGCCGAGGTCCTGGAACGCGTCGGCCTGACCGCCCAGCAGGTGGCGCGGGACGTCGTCGCCCAGGTGCTGGGAACCAAGGTTCCCTTCGCCCGCCCCCTCCCCGGCCAGGAAGCACCGCACACCGGGCAGCTTCCGCAACTGTGACTCTGAAACACTGTGACGGCGGGCGGCACCCCGACGGCGTCGAGATCTGCGTCGATGACGAGGACGGATTTTCGGCCCACCGGTTGGCCGTGCAATACCCGGCCGAGCCGGTGACGCGGATCGAAGCCGAATGCAACCGCATTTATACGGCAGTTAAGGCGCGGCAGGCACCCTTCGACGGGACCGACGCCGCCTGGTGTGAGAATGGACGATCATGAGCGGGCAGCTATGAGCATTGTCAGGATGTACCGGAAGTCCGAGGACGGCGTGCTCCACTTCCGCGAGTCGTGGTACGACGAGGACGACGGCCAACTGGTGGTCAACCACGGCACCGTGGGGCATCAGAGCGCGACCCAGGAGAGCGATGTTGACTCCGCCGAAGCCGCCGAGGCTCTCCTTGCGGCGTTCCAGGAACAATGCGCCCAGGATGGCTACGCCGTCATCCCGCCCGAGGAACAGTATTGGGTGGTTGCCCAATACGCCCTGAAGACCGCGGACGGCACGGAGCGCGACCGCTACCTGGAGCGCAAGGCCAAGGACGCCATCACGTCCTACTTCGCCTGGCGGGGAATCGGCATCGTCGATCGGACCGAACTGGGGGGCGGGAAACTGAACATCTTCACCCTGGCCCCGGACCCGGTCAAGGCCGTAGCGGGCATCAAGGCCTGCATCCGGGACGCCAGGCTGGACTTCACCAAACTCAGCATCGGGGTCGCTCCGCATGGAGACCCGAGCGCCCTCAAACTGAAGCACTCGCCCCAGCCGGGCACAAGTTTCGCCCTGTAACCGGGCTTCCCTTCGACCCCAGGCAGCTGCCCCGAACTCACCCCGGCCACAAGCCATAGGGCTGCGGGGCGGCGACGATCAGCAGGCCCATCAGGGGCGGGCCCGGACCGATCGGGACGCCAACGAGGGTGGATCCGGTGAAAAAGGCAAATACGGCCACAGCTGCAGCCGCGCCCAGGGTCACCGTGGCAGCGCGCAAGGTCGGCCGAAGCTTCATGAACCGCATCCTTTCGTTGCCGGCTGGGATGAACGCTACACCTTGGCGGTTGCCGATCTTTCGCTGCCGCCGTGCTACGGCCCCCCGCCGCCATCCCGCCCGACTTGAATGATCCGATCAAAGGCCCGGCAAAGGAACGCGTGGTCAGCTTTTACCTGATCAACAGCGATCAGAAACATGTCGACAAAAAGCTTCTCCGAGACTTGAACCCTGGGAAATCTACCGGGCTCGATGATCCAATACGCGCCTGGGATCGCGCTCAACACGACATCCCCGTAGTACAGCGCAATTTCAAGCGCCAATGCTTCCGGGTCAACGTCGGAAAAGTTTCTGTCACGAATGGTCTCATCCACTCGCTCCAGCCCTTTTCTCGTGTAAGGGACCGAACCGTGGCCAGCCCTCAGGAGTTCCTCCAAACGGGGGTAACCGCCGATCACGCCGCAGTACTTCGCCTTCAGCGGTTCTTCATCCATCGGGCGGTACTCCGCATAGCGTCGAGTGGGCGGATGCGCACGAAACGCAGCCAGTGCAGCGCGTGCGCTGTTCACGTCGTCATCATTCGGATTCGACATGGATCCAGCTCCTCCGCCTTCAACCCATTCATGACAGCTGTCGGGCCGGGGCGCAAGGCTCCCTGTTTGCATCGAGCAGTTCTGAAGAAGCCCGCGCCGCAGATGCTTCCTAATATTAGGGTGGTTCCCATCAGATCGCGCGACGCCAAGGCGGTCGGGCCGAGTGACTCCATGCCATCATCAAGGCCAGTGCACCGGAACTCTCGCCGAAAACCTGGTACGGGATGCCGCGTACGCCAAGGACGGCAGATCGTCTGCTTGTTCCAAAACTCGTACAACTTCACGACACGACAATGCCCCTGTTAAGACGAGCTAGCTTCGGATTCGGTCTTGGCCAAACTGGCTTCATGTCGACTATGGACGCGCCGTCGCCCGCCACCGGCGCCGGCGTCGCTCTGGCACGCGCCTCCACGTGACCGGCATCCCGCTCGCGCTCTCTTCCAGCACCCGCGCCTTCACGCTTCGGGCCATCACGATAGCCCGGGAAGCCGTGGCACCACACGCGAATGGGGCCTGGACGCCGTCGTCGGCCTGGCCACGGCGTTCGCCATGCGGCTGCCACGCACGCGAACACCGGATAAGACATATTAGGGTGGATGCATGACTGAATTCCGCCAGCTTGGTAAATCCGGATTGACCGTTTCCGTCGTCGGCCTTGGCTGCAACAACCTGGGCCGGCCAGGCACGCCGACGGAGACCCAACGG
>JALYYI010000215.1 GCA_030946705.1 Actinomycetota bacterium
CTGTGGCCGTGGCCATGGAAGCGGCGATCGCCGCGGCGGATTACGACCCGGACCATCTGGCGATTGCCGCCCGCGCGAACGCCGCCTTCCCATCGGTGGCCACGGTCCTGCCCGAGGGGCTCGCCGACCGGGTCATCCACCTGCCCGAACGCAAGGCACCCTCCCTGGCCGGTTATGACCTGCTGCTCGCCGCCGCAGGTGCACGGTGAGCCCGGTGAGTCCGGCGGCGGCCCGGCCGTCGCTGGCGGGCATGAGCGAGCCTGCCGCGGCGGCGGCGATCAGTGCGGCCTGCAAAACCCTCTACCTCTCCGGGACCGCCAGGATCGCCGCGTCCATGGCCGAAGAGGCGGCAAGGGCCCGGCTGAGCCATCAGGGCTACCTCGCCGAGGTGCTGACCTTTGAATGCGACGAACGTGAGGACCGGCGACGGGATCGTCGGGTCAAGGAAGCCCGGTTTCCCCGGCCCAAACGGCTTGAGGACCTTGACCTGATGCAGATCCCGGACCTGCCCCCGGCAACGATGACCCAGCTGGCCGGCGGGGCCTGGATCGATGCCGGCGAGCCTCTGGTCCTGCTCGGGGACTCCGGCACAGGTAAAACCCACCTGCTCATCGGCCTGGGCACCGCCGCCGCCGAGCAGGGACGGCGCGTCCGCTACATCACCACCGCGGCGCTGGTCAACGAACTCGTCGAAGCCGCCGATAACAAGGAACTGTCCCGGCTCGTGGCCAAATACGCCCGCCTGGACCTCCTGTGTCTTGACGAGGTGGGCTACGTCAAGCTCGATACCCACGGCGCGGAGCTGCTCTTCCAGATCATCACCGCCCGGGAAGAGAGGGCATCCATCGCCTGCGCCTCCAACGCCAACTTCAGCGAGTGGGGCCAGACCTTCACCGACCCCCGCCTCGCGGCGGCCATCGTGGACCGGCTGACGTTCCGCGGCCACATCATCAACACCGGAACCGATTCCTACCGCCTCAAAACCACCCGCCAAGCGCAGAAAGGATAACCCCGGCCGCGCCGGCGGCCAAGCAGGAAACCCCTACCCGGGGTGGGGCCAAAACAGGCGACTAACCCGGGGCCAAATCAACTTGCTATTCCCACTCTTCGCCCAAATCACGCGCATCCGCGACATCAACCAGCTCAACAGCATCACCAAGGAGGTCGTCGAAGCAGCCCGCGAAAACCTGCTCATCGGCACCTGACCGTGCCACATAACGCCGCCAAAAACTCGCCAAATACCGCGGAGAATTACACATATGAGATTTTTGATGGCGGCGGGGTGGCCTGAGGGTGTCGCGGTGAGGGACCGTCTTACGGGCGGCACATAAGCAGCAGGCGTTTGCTTAACGGAGCACTGCGCCGTATATTCGGACTGCTGCTCCGATTAGAGCAGTGCAGCTATCTGGCCCTGAGGTGCAGAGGAAAAGAGTCACTCATGAGCAGCATCAGTTTCATCGGTCTTGGCGGCATGGCGAGCACCATCGCGAGTCGCGCGGTCGCTGGCGGCAACGCGGTCGAGTTCATCGGCCGCGACGCGGCCAAGGCCGAGGGTCTGGCTGCCGCGCTCGGTGGCGGGGCCACGGTCGGCACGTTCGGCGCGGTACCTGTTGGCGATATCGTCGTGCTCGCCGTGCCGTACACCAGCGCCGTGCAGGTCGTCACGCAGTACGGGGATTCACTGGCCGGCAAGGTCATCATCGACATCTCCAACACCTTCAACGCCGACGCCACCGGGCTGGTCACGCCTGATGGCACGTCCGGTGCGCAAGAGATCGCCAAGGCCGCCCCGGAGACTGCGCACGTCGTGAAGGCATTCAATACCGTCTTCGGCCACGTTTTGGCCCAGGGACAACCCCTGGACGTGCTCTTCGCCGGAGATGACGCGCAGGCCAAGGCCACGGCTGCGGCGTTCATCGAGAGCCTCGGACTGCGTCCGCTCGATGTCGGCGGCCTGGAGATGGCTCGCTGGCTGGAAGGTGTGGGTCCGCTGCTGATGGGCCTGGCCCGCAACGGCGCGGGCAGCTTCAACATCGCGCTCAGCGTCGACGTTCTCAGCTGAGCGCGGCCCGCATCCCCACTTCTTACACTTATCACCCACTAGGAGCAACAGCATGCGCGTTTTCGTCACCGGCGGAACCGGCCATTCCGGTTCGTACATCATCCCCGAGCGCATCGCCGCCGGGCATGACGTCACCGGCCTGGCACGGTCGGACACCGCCGCGGCGGCGCTGACCGCGCTCGGCGCGACGGTGCGCCGCGGCGACCTCCAGGACATCGACGGACTCAGGGAGGCAGCCGCCGAATCCGACGGCGTCCTGCACGTCGCACATCGTCAAGACCTGCTCCCGACCGGCGGGATCAACGCCGTGGCTGCGGCGGAAATCCCGGTCATGCTCGCCTACGGTGAGGCACTCGCGGGAACGGGAAAGCCGCTGGTCGCGGCGGGGAGCGTCGGCTCGGCCGGACAGCTAGGCCGTCCGGCCACCGAGGAGGACCCGGCTCTGTTCGTCGATGATGAGCACAGGGGCACCCTGCGGGTGCGCAATGTCGTCGAAACCACCGTTATCGGCCTGGCCGAGCAGGGGGTGCGGTCTTCGGTCGTGAGGATCGCCAATATCGCGCATGGCACGAGCGACCGTGCCGGCTTCCTGCCCATGCTGATCGCCCTGGCGAAGCAGAACGGATTCGCCGGCTACCCCGGAGACGGCACGAACCTCTGGAACGCCGTGCACACCCGCGATCTCGCTTCCTTGTTCCGCCTCGCGCTGGAGAAGGGCGAAGCCGGCAGATACTGGCACGCGGTCGAGGACGAGGGCATCCCGTTCCGCGATATCGCCGAGGCCATCGGCAGCCGGCTCGACTTGCCCGTCGTGAGCATCCCAATGGACGAACTGATCGTGCCGGCACACTACGGATTCCTCACGAACATCGTCACAAAGAGCTACCCGGTGTCCAACAACATCACCCGCCGCGACCTCGGCTGGGAACCCACTCAGCCCAGCCTCCTGGCCGATCTGGACAACGGCCACTACTTCCCCACCAGCTGAAGGCACGGACCTCGGAAAGGACCCAAACCACATGCTTACAGTGGGAATCATAGGAAGCGGACAGATCGGCACCACTCTCGCCCGGCTCGCGATCGGCGCTGGGCATCGGGTGGTGCTCAGCAACTCGCGCGGTCCCGAAACGCTCGCGGCTACGGTCGCCGAACTCGGGCTACGGGCGTCCGCGGCGACGAGCGCGGAGGCCGCGGCGGCCGGCGACATCGTGGTGGTCACGGTGCCGGTCAGCGCGTTCCCGGATCTGCCCGTCGCGCCGCTGGCAGGGAAGAGGGTCATCGACACCTGCAACTACGGCCCCGAGCGCGACGGGCACATCCCCGAGCTCGACGGCACGTCGCTCACCTCGAGCGAGCTGCTGCAGCGCTATCTCCCGGACGCCGTGGTCGTGAAGGCGTTCAACAACATCTTCTACAAGCACCTGCTGTCCCTCGCCCGCCCGGCGGGGGCGGCCGACCGCTCGTCCCTGCCGATCGCCGGCGACTCCGCGCCGGCGAAGGCGGCGGTGACCGAATTCATCGACTCCATCGGGTACAGCGTGATAAACGCTGGATCGCTGGCCGACAGCTGGCGGCAGGCGACGGGCACACCGGTGTGGGGTACCCCGTATGGGCCGTACTCGGTCGAGTCGGGCCAGCCCGCCGGTGAGGACGCCATACACGCGGCGCTGGCCATCGCAACTCGATAGCCGCGGGCCGGTCTCTCTCCGCTTGCGCCGTAGGCGGGCTAGTCTAAGTGGATCGGTGCACCGATTATGCAAAGCACCGCCCCACTTGCTAACCACCGCCCCACTTGCTAACCAGGGAGACATATGCGAGCCGACGCCAGAAAGAACTACGATCGCCTGCTCGTGGTCGCGCGCGAAGTCGTGACCGAGCACGGAGCCGATGCATCACTGCGTGACGTCGCCCGCAAAGCGGACGTCGGGCTCGGCACCCTCTACCGTCACTTTCCTACGCGAGAGGCGCTGATTGAGGCCTTGCTTCGTACAGACGTCGACGAACTGAGGGCTCAGGCGGCCGACCTCGAGTTGTCGGGCACGCCGGAGGATGCGCTACTGACATGGTTCCGCGGCTCCGTTGCGATCACACACGAATACCGGGGTCTCTCGGGACTGCTGGTGGCCGCGCTCGAGGACACCGAATCCGCACTCAATGTCTCGTGCGTTGCGTTGCACGATGCGGGCACTCGGCTTCTCTACCGCGCTCAGGGCGCGGGCGTGGCGCGGGCCGACATCGACGGCACTGACTTGTTCGCGCTAGTCGCAGCGGCTGCGTGGGTCTACGATCAGCCCTCGCTGGCGCCACGAGCGGACCATCTCTTCAGCGTGATATCGAGCGCAGTCCTGCCCAACGAAGCAAGCCATGTCGTCACTCAGGAACGCCCCGGGCCCCCACGCTGACTGCCTTCGGCAGCGAATTCCGCCACACCCAACGTTCCGCCTCGAGGCGTCATCAGCGTGTTGCAGGCGGGGGAGGCCGTCCCTGTGCAGACGTTCTACTTCCTGTGCCCGCTGAGGGATGGCGGAACGAGTCACCGGACCAGGCTACATCGGCCGCTACTTCGATCACGAGCGGATCCAGGGTCAGATGGATGGGCCTTTGTCCTCGCTGAACCCGTTCAGTGAGGCCTCGCTGATCCCTTCGGGCCATGGATACCCGGGCTGCGACGGGCGGAGCTGGCGGCCCAGCTCACGCCCTACCCGGGTGGAGAGAACGGTGGACCGGCCGACAATGCGCAGCCGCCCGTCCACCGGCAAGCCCGCGATGACCGCCTGCGGCTGTATCAACGGACCCATAACAGCCGCGCACCGCGCGCTGTCCGCCGGCTGCTCGGCCCCCGGGGGCCCCGCGGCTCAGCCGGTGAATTCGTTGGCACCGAGGGCGAAGTCCCAGTGGCCAACCCCGTTGCTGGCGAGGCCTACCGTGACCACCCCCACTCCTTCCAGCCAGTGCGCCATTTTCAGGCCGCCGACGTCCAGCGGGCGCAGCCCGAGGCTCCCGATGAATGCCGCCACGTCCGCCTTGGCGTGCGCATTGTCGCCCGCGATGAAGACGTCGGGCCGGCCCTTCTCCAGGACATTACGGAAGATGGTATTGAATGCCTTCACCACGCTGGCGCTGGCCGGGGCCACCTTGGCGACTTCCTGCGCGATCGAGGTCTCCTCGCTGTGGGCCAGTCCGTCGAAGGTGGCGTTGAAAGGGTTGCTGATGTCGACGATCACCTTGCCCGCGAGGGCGTCTCCGTACTCGGCGACAACCGGAACCACTCCGTCGTACAACAGGGCCGTGATGACAATGTCCCCGGCGGGGATGGCGCCCCACTTGCCTGTCGTCGCGCCGCCGCCCAGAGCCTTGGCCAGGCCATCGGCCTTGGACTGATCGCGTCCCATGACCTCGACGGTATTGCCGCCCCCCGCCGCGAGCGTGCCGATGGTACGGGCCATGTTCCCCGTACCGATTAGAGTGATGCTGCTCATGAGGTGTGCTCTTTTCTTGTTCTCGAGGTGTCGCTCTGTCTCGTTCGTGCGCGTTTCGAGATCAGTTCGTTGTGGCGACGGGGTTGTTGTGGGGTGTGCCCGCGGCATTCCTGGTCCGTGGTTCAGATGGCGGTGGTGCCGCCGTCGGCGACGAGTTCCAGGCCATTGACGTAGCTGGAGTCGTCGGAGGCGAGGAACAGGGCGACGCTGGCGATCTCTTCGGGGCGGCCCATCTTTCCGCGGGGAATGAGGGACTCGAATGCGGCCTTGGTTGCCTCGTCGAACAGTTCTTCCTGTTTGGCGGTGCCGACCTGGCCCGGGGTCAGGACGTTGACCCGGATCCTGCGGTCGCGCAGTTCGTTGAGCCAGACGCGGGCCCAGGCCTGCTGGACGGCTTTGCTTCCCGCGTAGAGGCTCCAGCCGGGGAAGGCGCCGAGGGAGGCGTTGGATCCGGTCATGAAGATCGAGCCATTGTCGTTGATCAGCGGTAGTGCCTTCTGCACGGTGAAAAGGGTGCCGCGCGCGTTGAGCCAGAAGGCGCGGTGGAACTGTTCTTCGGTGATCTCGCCGAGGACGGCGGGTTCGCCCATCCCGGCGCTGGCCCACAGCACGTCGATTGAGCCCTTCTCGCGCTTGACTGTGTCGTACAACCGGTCCAGGTCGTCCAGTTCGGCTGCGTCACCTTGGACGGCGGTGACGTTGCGGCCGATCAGCTTGACGGCGTCGTCCAGTGCTTCCTGCCGCCGGGCCTGAATGAAGACGTGCGCTCCTTCCTCCACGAACAGTTTGGCGCCGGCCAGTGCCATGCCGGTGGATCCGCCGGTGATCACCGCAACCTTGCCATCGAGCTTTCCCATGATTACTCCATTCACATGCCGTGCCGATGTTATGTACACCGATCTGCGTACTTAACGTATCAATCGGTCGCGCCGGGCGCAAGCTATGCACACCGATCGGTATCCGATTGGGCTATGCTGGGCGTGTGACAAAGTTGGAGAAGGGACCGCAAGGCCTGCGCCGCGGCAGGGGGGCACGAGAGCGCATCCTCAGCGCGTCACAACAACTGTTCCGTGACCAAGGCATCAACTGCACCGGCATGGACCAGCTCTGCGCGGTGGCTCATGTGTCCAAGCGCACGCTCTACCAGCACTTCACCGGCAAGGACGAGGTGATCGCCGAATGCCTACGCCGATTCGATCCCGACATCCTGCCCGAAGTCTTCGACCGCACGGACCTCACACCTCGCGAACGACTCCTCGCCGTCTTCGATATCCACGCGCCCTTGTGTCCGTTCATCGCGGCGGCCGTCGAGATCCCCGACCCGGGCCACCCGGCACGCGAACTCGCCAGTGACTACAAGACGGCATTTGCGGCGCGGCTCACTGTTGCCGCCCGCGATGCCGGCGCCACCAACCCCGAACAGCTCGGTGAGCAACTGGCGCTTCTCCTGGACGGCGCCTCGGCCCGCAGCCGAGTCCTCAACACCGACACCTTCGCCACCGCCGCCGCCATCGCCGCCGTCCTCGTCGACAACGCCATCCTCGCAGCATCGGCAGCGGCCGCCGCTTCGCTTAGGAACTGACCAGCCTGCAACGCCGCCCAGAACCGCTGCGCCAACTCAGGCCGATACGCCGACGACAACTCCGCCACAACACTCTTCACTCGCTAAGCGTTGCGACCACCGCAAGAAACCAAGGATCGGCTTACGTGCATTGGGTGACATGTAGCGCTGCGAAAAGGCCGCCATTTATCGCTGCGAATCACAGCTTCTGGTGGCGTAGGTTCAACGAGCCACGTCAGCCACGTCAGCCACGTGTTTGACCGGTGGAGGACCGGCTTACGGGACACTTGCGACGCGTCTATGTGCAACACCCCTTTCGGGACGGTGTTGGCCGGGGCGGGGCTGAATCGATTCTTTGGGCTTCCCCAGAGGAACTAACCGCCGTTGATTATTTATGTCCTGGATCTGATGGTCCGACGCCCGGCGACCGACCGTCTTGCGGGCGCAACAGCTCAGCAAGTTTCGCGGGAGAAGACTGCCCGAGTATGGCTAACGCGCCACGCGGTAGTGCAGGTAGACGACTCCCGAGCTAAAGGTGCGGGTCTCGACGAGTTCAAGGTTCACCCTGTGCTCGCGCTGTGGAAAGAACGGAATGCCACCACCCAAAAGCACCGGGTAGACCCTGGCCCGGTACTCGTCGATCAGGCCCAACGCCGCCGCGTCGGCGGCGAGAGTCGCGCCGCCGATCGCGATATCGCCCTCGGCCCGTTCGGCTCGCAAACGCGGGATTTCCTCCGCCAGGTCGCCGGAGGCCAAGCGGGCATTGCCTTGCACCGCCGGCAGCGTGGTGGAAAACACCACCTTCGGGAGCGCCTTCCAGATCCCGGCGAAGTCGACCGTCGAGTAATCCAGCGTCGGGTTCTGGTCGGCGGTCTCCCAGTACAGCATCGTCTCGTACAGCCGTCGTCCCAGCAGATGGACGCAGGCCCCGCGCACCTCCTCGGTGGCGAGGCGGAAGACATCCTCGTCGGGTTCCGCCCAGTCGAAGGAGCCGTCCGGCCCGACGACGTAGCCGTCCAGCGACACGGCCATCGAGTACGTCACACTGCGCGTCAGAGGCCCTCCCTGCTAACGGTCCCATAGTACTGAGGCGCGACTCCGGCGGGTAGAGACAGAGACAACGCTGGCTCCTCCTGCTCCGTGCCCGCTGAGCGTTCGTTTTACGGAACGACTCGAGGTACGAAATGCATGGCCACGAGCAGCGCTGAATGATCCGATGGACCTGGGGGAATCAATATACGTCGCGACGGTGGCCAACTCGAATCGCAAGGACGGTGAAGGTGCCGTCGGTGATCTGGGCAAGGATGCGGTAGTCGCCGACGCGGTAGCGCCATACGCCGGCGTGTTTGGCGGTAAGGCCTTTGCTCCGCTGCCGCGGATCATCAAGAGTTTCAATTTCTTCGAGGTAAGCCATTACACTGCCCTGGACCGCCCGCTCAAGCCTCTTGTACGCACGATCGAACTCTAGGTGGTCTCAACCTGCCACCGCGACGTCACCGTTCCGTCTCAGCCTTCAACTCAGCCAACGGCCTGCTACGACGGCCACCTGCGCAGTCCTGACGTAGAAGCTCTTCGAGCGCCCGGTACGTTGCGCAAGACCAACAAGCCGAGCTTCTTCCTCGGGTGTGAGTCGAATCGAGATAGTCATCATGACACCTTCCCAGGCTTTCTAAGACAAGTTTTACAGCTGTGCTGATACTGGGTCCGACATTCTGCACTCGAAACACAAGGATGTCCATCGAGGATGTCCCCGTCGCCGTTCCATAAACGGGACATGGAGCCAGGAACAGCTATCGGCGGTCTACCATTGGGCCGGAGCTGAGCGGGCAGCATCCACGAGCTGGCCACAAATTTCTTCACGGATTTGCGGCAAGTCATCCCAGTCGTCCATGAGGGCGACCAGATTGTCCAGCTCCGCGGGCTGACCCAGCGCCAACCAACCGTCCGCGAAGATCAGGCCAGTTCCCAAAGGGCCGGATCATGATAGCCGCGAACGGCAAGATGTTCCGCTCAGGGTATCCCAAACGGGACGAGGTAAGGCCGGAGCCTCACGGACTCAAGTTCATGCGTCGGCGACCCAGCTGCCGGCCCGATTGTGGCAATAGCGGGCACCACCACTGTTCTCCCTGGCAGACTGTGGGTTGTCTCCTCCGCTTACTGAGCAGGCCCGACGGATACCTGGTTCCGCACGCGATAAGCCTGCGATTGTTTCCGTTTCCTGGCCCACCCCATCTACATGGGCAGAGGGGCGGGCCAGCGGTCCTGGGCTCAGCGGTCCTGGCGGAATTTCAGTTGCTCGGGGACTTTGGCGGCCGCTTCCTGGTCGAGCAGCCACAGCGTCTTGGTTCGTCCCTGCGCTCCGGCGGCGGGTACCTGCACCGGGTTGGCCCCGGCCAGCGCCAGTCCCACGGCTCCGGCCTTGTCATCGCCCGCGGCCACCAGCCAGATCTCCTGGGCCGAGTTGATCGCGGACAGGGTCAGCGAGGTGCGCAGCGGCGGCGGCTTCGGAGAGTCCATGACACCAACCACCCCGGCTCCCTTGGCCCGGATCCCGGCCATCTCCGGGAAGAGCGAGGCGATGTGCGCGTCCGGGCCGATGCCGAGCAGCAGGACATCGAAGCGCGGCAGCGTGGGTGTGCGGTTGGCTCCGCTCCCGGAGTCGTCGTCGGAGCCGTCGGCCGGTTCCCCATCACCGTCAAAGCCATCGCCCTCATAGCTGCGCCGGTGTTCGTCTTCGGCGGCCACGGCGAGCTGGCGGCTGTAATCCGCGGCGGCGGCCTCAACGTCGTCGAACTGGTCCGCGGCCCCCATCTGGTGGACGCGGGCGGGGTCCGTACCGACGCGGGAAAGCAGGGCATCCGCGGCCTGGTTGGCGTTGCGCTCCGCGGAAGCGGACTCCACAAACCTCTCATCACCCCACCAGAAATTGACCTTGGACCAGTCCACGGCGGGAGCGGCGGGGGACTGCACCACGGCCTGGAGCGTGGCGATCCCCACGGACCCTCCGGTCAGCACCACCGTCGCCTCACCGCGCTCATTCTGGACGTCCAGCAGCTTGGTGATCAGCCGTGCCGCGGTGGTTGCCGCGAGCACGCCGAAGGACGGGTGGATGTTGATCCGGACGTTCGGGCTCATACGGACGCTACCTCTTTCTCGGCCAGCAGACGGCTCAGCCCATCGGTGATGACTTCACCGAATACTTCATCCGGGTCCAGCCTACGCAGTTCCTCGGACAGACAATCCTGCAGGGACCGGCGCGGGAGCGCAATCCTTTGTTGCGGCTGGCCCGGCTGGGTCAGCATGGCCTCGATGGTGCCTGGCCTGAGCAGTTCGACGTTGCCGCTGGCACGCTCCATCATGACGCGCCGGATGCCGGTACCGGCGGGGTCCTCGATCACCGTGATGGGTGCCCGCAGCGCCCGGTGCAGCCACGCGGCCAACAAGAGGGTGCTGGGGGAGTCGCTGGCACCTTCTACCGTCAGGGCCGTGACCGGTTCCGGGTCCAGCTGGTCCAGGACGGCGGCCAGCTGGATGCGCCAGTTGGTCAGCCGTGTCCAGGCAAGATCCGTGTCCCCCGCGGCGTACGTGGCGCTGAGGTGCTCCAGCGCCGCGCGGGGATCCGGCTCGTTGGCCGAATCCGTGATCCGGCGGTGCGCGATCCGCCCGATCGAGGTCGCGGAGGCCGATTCCGGCATGCCGTGCGGCCACCAGGCGACGATCGGAGCATCCGGCAGCAGCAGGGCCGAGACCAGAGATTCGCTCTGCGTGGCCAGTTCGCCGTAGCCGTGCAGCACAATGACCTCGGAGGCGCCGGCGTCCCCGCCCACGCGGATCTGCGCATCCAGGCGGGTTTCCTTCTCGTGGGAGGCCTCGCCGAGGACGATGATGCGGCACGGGTGCTCGCGGCTGGCCAGGTTGGCGGCCTCGATGGCCTCCTCCTCAAAGCCGGTCTTGGTGATGACCACCAGGGTCAGCACCCGCCCCAGGGTGACGACGCCGCCCTGTTCGCGCATGGACATGATCTTCTTGGAAACATTGGAGGTGGTGGTGTTGGGCAGGTCGACTATCACGGTCGTCTCCAGGTCCTTCCGTCGCGGGTGAGCAGTTCATCGGCGGAGGCCGGTCCCCAGCTGCCGGGCGGGTAGGGTTCCGGCTGCACGCCTTGGCCGGCCCAGAATTTCTCGAACGGGTCCAGGATCTTCCAGGACAGCTCCACCTCCTGGTGCCGCGGGAAAAGCGGCGGCTCACCCAGGAGCACGTCCAGGATCAGGCGTTCGTAAGCCTCCGGGCTGGACTCGGTGAAGGCGTGCCCGTAGCCGAAGTCCATGGTGACGTCCCGGACCTCCATCTGGGTGCCGGGGACCTTGGAACCGAAGCGGATCGTGACGCCCTCATCCGGCTGCACCCGGATGACGACGGCGTTCTGGCCGAAGTCGTCCTCGTTGTGGTCGGTGAAGAGCAGGTTGGGTGCACGCTTGAAGACGACGGCGATCTCGGTCACCCGCCGCCCCAGGCGCTTGCCTGTTCGCAGGTAGAACGGGACGCCGCTCCATCGTCGGGTGTTGATGTCCAGCCGGATGGCGGCATAGGTTTCGGTACTGGAGTGCGTGGGGATGCCATCTTCCTCCAGATAACCGAGCACCTTCTCGCCGCCCTGCCAGCCGCCGGTAAACTGCCCGCGGGCCGAATGCGTGGACAGGTCGGCCGGAAGCTTGACGGCGGCCAGTACCTTTTCCTTCTCGGCCCGCAGATCCTCCGCGTTGAAGGAGATGGGTTCCTCCATGGCGGTCAGCGCCAGCAGCTGGAGCAGGTGGTTTTGGATGACGTCCCGGGCGGCTCCAACGCCGTCGTAGTAGCCGGCGCGGCCGCCCGTGCCGATGTCCTCCGCCATGGTGATCTGGACGTGGTCGACGTAGTTCGCGTTCCAGAGTGGTTCAAAGAGCTGGTTGGCGAAGCGCAGCGCCAGGATGTTCTGCACCGTCTCCTTGCCCAGGTAGTGGTCGATGCGGAACACCGCGTCCGGCGGGAAAACGGACTCGACGATTCCGTTCAGGGCCCGGGCTGATTCCAGGTCATTGCCGAACGGTTTTTCGATGACCACCCGGCGCCATTTGTTCTCCGGCGCCTGCGCCAGTCCGTGCGCGGAGAGCTGGCGGCAGACCAGCTCGAACGCCTTGGGCGGGATGGAGAGGTAGAAGGCGTGGTTGCCGCGGGTTCCGCGGTCCTCGTCCAGCTCGTGGATGGTCGCCTTGAGACGTTCGAAGGCGTCGTCGTCGTCGAACTCGCCCTGGACGAAGCGGATGCCCTCGGCCAACTGGTTCCAGACATCCTCATTGAACGGCGTCCGGCAGTAGGCCATGACGGATTCCCTGACCTCCGCGGCGAAATCCTCGTCCGCCCACTGCCGGCGGGCAAAGCCCACCAGCGCAAAACTGGGCGGCAGCAGTCCGCGGTTGGCCAGGTCATAGACGGCCGGCATCAGTTTCTTGCGGGCGAGATCGCCGGTCACGCCGAAGATCACCAGCGATGACGGGCCGGCCACCCGGGACAGCCGCCGGTCGCGGCCGTCCCGGAGCGGATTCGATTGCTTGCTGGCGTCGAAATCGGGCATGGGTAATTAGCTGCCTTGGATGTCGGCGTGCTGGACCGCCAGGGCGGCCACCACGGATTCGAGTTGGGCGACGCCGGCCGTCCGGTCGGTGAAATGCAGGCGCAGCACCGGCCGGCCGTGCTCGGCCAGTACCTGGGCATCGCCGGCGGCCTGGGCCTGGATCAGTTCACCAAAGGTGAACGGACGGTCCGGGATCGCCAGGTCTTCGGCGGCCGCAGCGGTGATCTGCAGGAACACCCCGATGGCGGGGCCGCCCTTGTGGAACTGGCCGGTGGAGTGCAGGAACCGTGGACCCCAGCCGAAGGTGACCGGACGGCCGGTTGCGGCGGCCAGCCGGTCCCGGATCCCGGCCAGCGGAGCGTGGGATATGCGGTCCAGATAGGCCTGGACGCTCAGGTAGCCGTCCGCCCCAAGCTGGCCGAAGAGCGCCTGCAGCGCGTCGCCGACGGTGCGTGAGCCATTCAGCCATCCGGGGCCGCGCACCTCAATGGCGCCGTCCACGAAAGTTGCCGGAGTCTGCTCCGGCTGGGCATCCAGCAGTCCGCGGGCGGCCTTTTTGGCCGCCTCGACGTCCGGCTGGTCGAAGGGGTTGATCCCCAGCAGCCGGCCCGCCACCGCGGTGGCGAATTCCCAGACCATCATCTGCGTGCCCAGCCCGCCGGCAATGGCCAGCTGGTTCAGCGGCTGGTCCGCCCCGCCGTCGCCCGTAGGATCCAGTTCGGCGTCGGCGGAGACCAGCCGGACCACCAGCACGTCCTGGGCCCCCGCGGCGATTTCCGGGGCGGATGAACCGCCGACGACGACGGGCAGCAGCCCGGTGCCGAGCTTTCCGGTGGATTCGGCAATCAGCTGTTCCGCCCAGTCCGCGAAGCCGACGATGCCGGACCCCTCGTCCACGAGGACAATCTTGTTCCGCAGCGGATTGGTGCCGCCGAGGGCACAGCCCAGGGCCAGACCGATATTGTCCGCTGCATCGTCACGGAGGACCTCGGTGGCTTCCTCCGCCTCATCCAGCAGCGCCTGGATATCGACGCCCGCCAGTCCGGAGGGGACCAGACCGAACGCGGTCAGCGCCGAATAGCGGCCGCCCACGTTCGGATCGGCGTTGAAGACCGCACGGTAGCCCGCCTCGCGCGAGGCGGCATCCAGCGGCGAGCCCGGATCCGTCACTACCACGATGCGGCTCTTGGCATCAACTCCGGCCTTGCTGAATTCCTGCTCGAAAATACGGCGCTGGGAGTCCGTTTCCAGCGTGGACCCGGATTTGGAGGAGACCACGATCACGGTTTCCGCCAACCGGTCCGCCAGGGCGGCACGGACCTGTTCCGGGTCGGTGCTGTCCAGAACGGTCAGTTCAGCCCCGGCCGTCCGGGTGATGACCTCGGGGGCAAGCGAAGACCCGCCCATGCCCGCCAGCACGACGCGCGTGACGCCGTCGGCCGTCAACTCCTCGCGCAGGGCAAGGATCTCGGCCACCAGTGGAGCGGAGACGGCGGGCGCCTCCACCCAGCCGAGCCGGACGGCGGATTCGGCTTCGGCGTCCGGACCCCACAGTGTGCGGTCCTTGCCGAAGATGCGGGAAGCCACCTTGTCCGCCACGAGGGCGTCAATGTGCAACTCCACCGCCTGCTGTGCGGCACCGGTGGCGTCAAAGGAGAGCGTCGCCACGGATCAGGCCTTGGTTCCGGCGGTGGCGGACTCGAGGGCTTCCTGCACATGGTCCACGAGGTCCTTCCAGCTGGCCACAAACTTGTCCAGTCCCTCGGTTTCCAGCAGTTCGACGACGTCCTGGTAGGAGATCCCCAGCTTCTCCAGCTCATTGAGCACGGTGTTGGACGCGTCATAGCTGTTGGTGACCGTGTCGCCTTCGATCACCGCGTGATCAAAGGTGGCGTCCAGCGTCTTCTCCGGCATGGTGTTGACCACGCCCGGTGCCACCAGGCCCGTCACATAAAGGGTGTCCGGGTAGGCCGGATCCTTGACCCCGGTGGAGGCCCAGAGCGGGCGCTGCGGCTTGGCGCCGGCGTCCGCCAGCAGCTCCCACCGCTCCGAGGAGAAGACCTCTTGGAAGACCTGGTAGGCCAGCCGGGCGTTGGCCAGACCGGCCTTGCCCTTGAGGGCCTTTGCCTCGTCGGTGCCCAGCGCGTCCAGGCGCTTGTCGATCTCCGTATCCACGCGGGAGACGAAGAAGGATGCCACCGAGTGGATCCTGGAAAGGTCGTGGCCGTTCTCCTTGGCCTCTTCCAGCCCGGTCAGGAAGGCGTTGATGACCCCGCGGTAGCGCTCCAGCGAGAAGATCAGCGTGACGTTGACGCTGATGCCCGCTGCGATCGTCGCGGTGATGGCCTCCAGGCCCTCGATT
Organism: Actinomycetota bacterium; assembly: GCA_030946705.1. Lineage (GTDB taxonomy): Bacteria > Actinomycetota > Actinomycetes > Actinomycetales > Micrococcaceae > Arthrobacter_M. Next base: position 15,076 of record JALYYI010000215.1, read on the forward strand.
GTCGCCGGGATCTTGATGAACACGTTTTCCCGGTTGACCTTGCCGTGCAGGTGCCTGGCCTCGGCGATCGTGGCGGCCGTGTCCCAGGCCTTGCGCGGATCGACCTCGATGGACACCCGGCCGTCCACGCCGCCGGTGGCCTTGGCCACCGGGGCGAAGAGGTCGCAGCCGTCCGCGACGTCACTGGTGGTGATCTCAAATAGGGCAGCATCGACGTCCAGGCCCCGGCCGGCGAGCTCCCTGACCTGCTCGTCGTACGCGTGGCCCTTGCTGATCGCGGACTGGAAGATGCTCGGGTTGGTGGTCACACCCACCACATTCTTCTCATCGATCAGCTTCTTCAGCGAGCCGCTGGTAAGCCGTTCACGGGAAAGATCGTCGAGCCAGATGGAGACCCCGGCGGCGGACAGCCGCGCGGTGGGGGTTTGGGCCGATTGTTCGGAGTTGGTCGTGGTCATTACTGAATTCTCCTTGGTATCGCGGGTTTCGCGGCGGGTGGTTGTGATGCCGTGCGGTCAGCGCGTCTGGTCGCCGGTGCTCGATGAACGGCGGCCGGAGGGGGCGCCCTGGGTTTCGCTCAGCGATTGCGCGCCGGCCCGGACCGCGTCGAGCGAATCCTTGGCCGCCTGCACAACGGCCTCGGCGGTGATGCCGAATTCCCGGAACAGCGTCTTGAAATCGGCGGACGCTCCGAAGTGCTCCAGCGAGATGGAACGGCCGTGGTCGCCGACCAACTGGTGCCAGCCCTGCGAGACGCCGGCCTCCACGGATACGCGGGCCTTCACCGCGGACGGCAGCACCTTCTCCCGGTAGGCCGCATCCTGCTTGTTGAACCACTCCAGGCACGGCAGTGAGACCACGCGGGCCCGGATGCCTTCGGCCCGCAATGCCTCGCGTGCCTGCACGGCCAGCTGCAGCTCGGAGCCGGTACCCATCAGGATCACCTCGGCGTCGCCGTCCTCAGGCTCGGCCAGCACGTAGCCGCCGCGGGCCACGCCCTCAGCGGAGGCAAAGGTTGAACCGCTGGCCTCGCCGTCCCCGCGCTCATAGGTGGGGATGTTCTGCCGGGTCAGCACAATGCCGGCCGGGTTTTCGGTGTTCTCCAGGATTGTCCGCCAGGCCACGGCCACCTCATTGGCATCGCCGGGGCGGACGACGTCCAGTCCCGGGATGGCGCGCAGCGAAGCGAGCTGTTCCACCGGCTGGTGCGTCGGACCGTCCTCGCCCAGGCCGATCGAGTCGTGCGTCCAGACGTAGATTGAGGGGACGCCCATCAGCGCGCCGAGGCGCACCGCGGGGCGCTGGTAGTCGCTGAAAATCAGGAACGTGGCGGAGAATGCCCGGGTGCTGCTGTGCATCACGATGCCGTTGACAATGGCCGCGGCGGCGTGTTCGCGGATGCCGAAGTGCAGGGTTCGCCCGTATGGGTTTCCCTTCCACAGGTCCGTCTGCTTGCCGGCGGGAATGAAGGACGGGTAGCCCTCGAAGGCGGTGTTGGTCGACTCGGCCAGGTCGCAGGAGCCGCCCCAGAGTTCCGGCAGCACCCCGGCGATCGCGTTGAGCACCTTGCCGGAGGCCTTGCGGGTGGCGACGTCCTCGCCGGCCTTGAAGGTGGGCAGGTTCTTTTCCCAGCCGGCGGGAAGCTTCCGGGCGGCGATGCGCTCAAGGAGTTCCTCGCCTTCCGGGTTGGCGTCCTTCCAGGCCTCGAAGCCCGTCTGCCACTGGGCGTGCAGTTCCCTGCCGCGCTCCTTGACCTGGCGCGCGTGGGCCAGGACCTCGGGCTCGACGACGAAGGATTTCTCCGGGTCGAAGCCGAGCTCGCGTTTTACGGCTGCAACCTCGTCGGCGCCGAGGGCGGAGCCGTGGATCTTGCCGGTATTCTGCTTGGTCGGGGCCGGCCATCCGATGATGGTGCGCAGCGCGACGATGGAGGGGCGGGAGGTTTCCTTCTTGGCGGCCAGCATGGCCGCGTACAGTTCCTGGACGTCCTCCTTGTACTCGCCGGTCTTGGTGAAGTCGACCCGCTGGACGTGCCAGCCATAGGCCTCGTAGCGGGCGAGCACGTCTTCGGAGAAGGCGACGTCCGTGTCATCCTCGATCGAGATGTGGTTCTGGTCGTACACGACCACCATGTTGCCCAGTTCCTGATGACCAGCCAGCGAGGAAGCCTCGGAGGTGACACCTTCCTGCATGTCGCCGTCGGAAGCAAAGACCCAGATGGTGTGGTCGAACGGGCTGGTGCCCACGGCGGCCTCCGGGTCGAACATGCCGCGCATGCGCCGCTGCGCGAAGGCGAAACCGACGGAGGAGGCCAGCCCCTGGCCCAGCGGACCGGTGGTGATTTCGACGCCGGCCGTGTGCCGGTATTCAGGGTGGCCCGGGGTCTTGGAGCCCCAGGTGCGCAGCGATTCAAGATCCTCCAGCTCCAGGCCGTAGCCGGAGAGGAACAGCTGGATGTACAGCGTCAGCGAGGTGTGGCCGGGGGAGAGGACAAAGCGGTCGCGCCCGGTCCAGTGCGGATCCGAAGGATCATGGCGCATCAGCTTCTGGAACAGCAGGTAGGCCGCGGGAGCCAGGCTCATGGCGGTTCCGGGGTGGCCGTTACCGACCTTTTCCACCGCATCCGCAGCCAGCACGCGGATGGTGTCCACGGCGCGCTGGTCCAGGGTGGTCCATGACAATTCTTGTTCTTGCAGCTGTGGCACTTGCCGGGGCCCTCTCACTTAGGTGTCAGTGGCTCACGGCGCGCAGGTGCTAACGCACCGGATCCGGGTCCACGTGCCCCCGGAGCCATCCGCCGCTCACCGTTGAAACAGATGTCTTCTCACTCGCCTTCCAGCTTAGACCCAAAGGCGACGCGGATCACCAAATCAGCCCGCGGATGGGCGTCTCATAGCGCCCCAAGACAAGCAATAAACGGTAATCCCGCGTCAACTGCGACGGCGCACCCCTGCGCCCCGGGCGGGTATGATAAAAGGAGTTTTGGGCCGCCCGGGGTGGGTGCCCAAACGAGACCGACCCGACTGACCAGCCCCGAACAGGCTGACCCGCACAGACTGACCAGCCCCGAACAGACTGACCAGCACAGACTGACCCGCAGATAGAACTTGGTGACCTTCCGTGAGCGCAACTGATACGACAATTACTGCTGCCCGCGACGGCAGGCTCGGGATCAGCGGCAAGGTGAAGGCCTATGTGGCGCTGACCAAACCGCGCGTGATTGAGCTGTTGCTGGTCACCACCTTGCCCACCATGATTTTCGCCGCGCGATCCTTTCCGGATATCTGGCTGATCCTGGCCACCCTGATCGGCGGGGCGTTTGCGGCCGGCAGCGCCGGCGCGTTCAACTGCTACATTGACCGCGACATTGACAAGGTGATGCACCGGACGGAGAACCGGCCCCTGGTTACCGGCGCCGTCACCCCGCGCGAGGCGCTGATCTTCGCCTGGCTTTTGGGTGCGGCCGCCATTGCCATCCTCTGGTTCGGCGCCAACCCGCTGTCCGCCCTGCTGGGCGTCGGCGCTATTTTCCTGTACGTCGTGGTGTACACCATGATCCTCAAGCGTCGCACCTCGCAGAACATCGTCTGGGGCGGCGCCGCCGGCTGCATGCCGGTGCTGATCGCCTGGGCCGCCGTCACCAACAAGGTCGAATGGCCGGCCGTCATTTTGTTCATGATCATCTTCCTGTGGACCCCGCCGCACTACTGGCCGCTGTCCATGCGCTACAGCGAGGACTACAACGCGGCCAAGATACCCATGCTGGGTGCGGTCGCCGGATCCCGAATCGTCTCCGTCCAGGTCGTTCTGTACACCTGGGCCATGGTGGCCTGTTCACTGTTGATGATTCCCCTGGGCCACGCCGGCATCGTCTATTCGATCGTCGCCGTCCTGGCCGGGGCGTGGTTCCTCCTGGAGGCGCACAAGCTGCACCGCACGGCGCAGCACGGCGAGGTCACCAACAAGGGCGCCATGAAGGTCTTCCACGGTTCCATCAGCTACCTGACACTGCTCTTCGTGGCGCTGGCGGTGGACCCCTTCATCGGCCTCCCGCTGATCACATAAGACGCGATCATCACATAAGACCGCGTCCGTCAAAGCCGTGCAGTTCGGCTCGGAATTAACATGCGTGCGGAATTAAGACGTTGATTGCATTGCCTGCAACGCAGTCACAGCAAGCCTTGCATGCACGTCGTCTGCTAGGCAGTTTTCTGCGAGGCACAGGTACCGTGGGGCACCCGTACCCGTGAGGAGCATGCATCCGTGGGGCATCCGGGGCACGCGCCTCCAGCCGTCAGGCCGCGCGCTTACGTTCCAGGCGTCAGGCCGCGCGCTTACGTGCCAGCGCCAGGTCCGTGAAGTTCGTTGCCGTCGCCAGCATGATCGCCGCACCCAGCATGTGCAGTCCCACCAGCAGCGGCGGGAGGCCGGTGAAGTACTGGGCGTAGCCGATGGCGCCCTGGAGCAGCACCGCGGCCACCAGCAGGATGGCTCCCGTGCGCAGCAGATCCCCGGACGTACGGCGCCAGAGCAGGGCCAGCACGATGAAGCTGCTGATCACCAGGATGTACACGGGCAGCACGTGGATGCGAGTGATCAGGTCCGAGTCCAGCTCATTGCGGGGTGCCGTGGCGTCGCCGGCGTGCGGTCCGGAGCCGGTGACCATGGTGCCCAGCACCACGGCGAAGCCAGTGCACGCGGCGGCCAGGACGGCCAGCTGGCGGACGGTCTTAGATGCCGGCAGGGAAACGACCGGGGCCGCCACTCCGGTGCGGCCGTAGGTTCGGTTGACCAGCAGCATGGCGAAGACCACCAGGGCGGCCGAGACCAGGAAGTGCAGGCTGACCACCCACGGATTCAGCTTGGTCAGCACCGAAATGCCACCGATCACCGCCTGCGCCGGAATGCTCGCCAGCAGGCCGAAGGCAAGCCAGAACAGATCCTTGCGTTCCTTGCGCAGGTTCCACAGGAAGATCAGCATCAGCGCCGCCACGACGGCCAGGGCAAAGGTCAGGGTACGGTTTCCGAATTCGATGATGCCGTGGATACCCATTTCCGGAGTGTTGACCAGTGAGCCCGCGGTGCATTTGGGCCAGGTCGGGCAACCCAGGCCGGAGGCCGTCAGGCGCACCGCGCCGCCGCTGACAATCAGGACGGACTGGCCGATCAGCGAGGCCACCGAGAGACGGCGCAGCGTGGAATTCACGCTGTTGGGCAGCCTGCTGGTGACGGACTGGTAGCTCTGCTTCAACTGCTCTTTAACTGGCACGTACTCAACTCCACTTAAACCAACGGATTGCCGCTGCGGAGGCCAGCACTGACCACCCCAACAACACTACAACTGCCACAACGTTCAGCTGGCCGCCGATCAGCGCATCGCGCATGGCCTGGCCCAGGGCTCCGGACGGAAGGTAATGGACCACGTCCTGCACCACGGCCGGCAGGCGGGTGGGGGGCAGTACGATGCCGCCCAACGCGCCCAGCAGGATCCAGAGCAGGTTGGTGATGGCCAGCGTCGCCTCGGGCCGCACCGTTCCCGCGATCAGCAGGCCCAGGGCGGTAAAGGTGACCGCGCCCAGGACCAGCAGCGGTATGCCCAGCAGGATGCCCGCGAGCGCGGGCTGCCAGCCAAGGAACAGAGCGACGACGGCGACGATAACAACCTGCAGCACCAGGACGGCCAGCACGGCGAGCATCTTGCCGGCAATCAGTCCGGCCTTGCCCAGCGGTGTGGTGGACAGGAACCGGAGCACACCATAGCGGCGGTCGAACCCGGTGGCAATGCCCTGCCCGGTGAAGGCCGTGGACATTGCGCACAATGCCAGCACGCCGGGGGTGGCAATGTTGACACGGCTGGCGCCGAGTCCGTCCAGAAGCGGCGTTACGGCCAGGGCCACCAGCGCCATCAGCGGCAGCACGACCGCCAGGATCAGCTGTTCGCCGTTGCGGAGCATGGTCAGGGTCTCATACCGGCCCTGCAGCAGGACGCGGCGGAGCAGCGGTGCCGGGGCGGACTGTTGTTCTAAGGTGGCCGTGCTCATCGCAGGTCCGTTCCTGACAGCGCTAGGAAAACGTCCTCCAGCGAGCGTGACGCGAGGTTCAGCGACGTCGGCATGATTTCCGCCGCCGCCCACCAGGACGCCAGTGCGGCAAGATCCGCCGGTTCCAGCGGGCCGGAAACCCGGTAGCTGCCGGACCGGGTTTCGGTCACCTGCAGCTGGGGCCTGAGCACCGCGGCGGGATCCAGACCGGGCGCCGCCTCGAAGGTCACGGTGCGCTGTGCCTCGGCCGCCGTCGCATGGCTGAGCAGCTCCGGTACCGTGCCGGACGCCACGGTCCTGCCGGCGTCGACAATAAAGACCTGGTCGGCCAGTTTCTGCGCGTCGTCGAGCAGGTGGGTGGTCAGGATGATGGCCACGCCGTCGTCCCGGAGCTGGCGGATGAGTTCGAAGACCATCAGACGGGACTGCGGATCAAGTCCGGCGCTGGGTTCGTCCAGGAACAGCACCTCCGGGTTGCCCACCAGGCTGGCAGCCAGGGCGACCCGCTGCTTCTGGCCACCGGATAGCCGGCGGATATTGGTGGACGCGAAGGCATTGATGCCCAGCCGGTCGGCGAGCTCGTCCACACGCCGCGGCGACTCGTACATTCCGGCGACATGCCGCAGCAGGGTCAGCGGGCGGGCCGACGGCGGCAGTCCGCCGTCCTGGAGCATCACGCCAACCCTGGCGCGCAGGGCCGCCGTCGGCCGGTCCGGATCCTCGCCGAGCAGGGTGATGGTGCCGCCGTTTCGCCTCTGCAGCCCCTGTGCGCACTCGATAGTCGTGGTCTTTCCGGCGCCATTCGCACCCAGCAGGGCGGTCACCTGGCCGCGGTGCGCCGTCAGGCTGATGCCGCTGATGATCCGCTTCATTTTGCCATCCAGCGCCGCAATGGGCCCGACGTCCTTGATCAGCCCGTCGACGACGAGGGCGGGGGGAGGGGAAAGTGGCACAACGCCATTCTACGCGATGTAGTAACAACCCCGCGCGCCGGGCCGCGCGGCAGCCGACGGAACGTCAACGGTGACGCCGCGCAATGTCGTATTCCACACCGAACCGAAGCCGGGTGCGCCGCTGACCACAACGCTCAGCCCGACCCTGCAGGCGTCCCCATCCGGCCCTCCACCGGCGCGGTGCTGGCAGCGGCGAGCAGCCCGGGCAGTAACGGGTACAACACGGCACTGATGGGCCAGTTCCCGCCCGGTTCCACCTTCAAGGTGGCCACCGCTCTGGCCCTGTTGCGCAGAGGCCAGACACCGGGGAGCACCGAAGAGTGCACCCCGACCGTCACCGTGGACGGGAAATCTTTCAAGAACGCCAACTCCTCTCCGGCCGCGCATCCGGGAAGGATCCAGCTGCGGGAAGCCTTCGCGCATTCCTGCCGCAGGCTCCGGGTCATCTCAAGCGCTTCCGCGGGCCGGCCGCTGACCAAGGAGGAGGCCGCCCCGCCGGCTGACATGATGTGCGGAGTCATCACCAGCGGACACCCCGGATTCCTGGCCGATGTTCCCGGGGCCCCGGTGATCGCCAAGACGGGTACCGCGGAATATGGCACCGAACTGCCGCTGAGAACCCACGCCTGGATCATTGCGGCCCAGGGCGATCTGGCTGTGGCTGTCTTCGTTGGGGCCGGGAATTACGGTGCGGTCAGCGGAGGTCCGCTACTCAAGGCCTTCCTGACGGGCGCCGCCGGGTAGCCGCCATGGGCGGGCGTAGGTTTGCCTTACTGGTTGCCGGGAGGAAATTACGTCATACTTGTGTTGTGTATTCTATGACTGGAATTCCTGCTGCCACCGGACTGCGCTCCGGCACGCACCCGGGCCATCGCGCCGGCGTGCCGGTGGGCCACGAGAATGACGAGCGTACCAAAGACCGTGTGCTCAGTGCCGTACTGGAACACGGCCCCGTCAGCGCCGCCCAGCTGGGGACGTTGCTGGGACTGACTCCGGCGGCCGTCCGCCGGCACCTGGATATCCTCTCCCGGGACGGTGTCATTGAAGTGAAGCTGATCAGCAATTCCCGCACCGGCGCCGGCCGGCCGGCCCGCCGCTATGTGCTCTCCAAGCGGGGCCAGTCCGAGCTCGGCGACGACTACCTGGAGATTGCCCGTACGGCTCTGTCCCAGCTCGCCGAGATCGGCGGCGAGGCCGCCATCAGGGAGTTCGCGGCCAACCGCTTCGCCCAGATGGAGCGCCGCTACCTTCCCGTCGTCGAGCAGGCCGGCAGTGATGTGGCGGAACGTTCCCGGGCGCTGGCCGGCGCGCTCAGCGCCGACGGTTACGTTGCCTCCTCCGCCAGTGTCAATGGCGCGGTCAGCAACAGCGCCGTCAACAGCGCCGGCGTCAAAAGTACCTCCGCCCTTTCCGCGGAACAGCTGTGCCAGGGGCACTGCCCCGTACAGGAACTGGCCACCGAGTTTCCCCAATTCTGCGAGGCGGAAACAAAAGTGTTTTCGCGTTTACTCGGAGTGGACGTACGCAGGCTCTCCACGCTGGCCAGCGGGGGACATGTGTGTACGACCCATATACCAACCGGAAGGGCCGCGGTGCCCGTCAGGGTGGCAACAACCACCAAGGCGGAGACCGCAGCCCCGACGGAAATCGAAGTGTCCAACCATCAGCAAGAAAGGCCATGATGACGGATCAATTAGCACAGGATGTAGGCATTGGAGACACTGCCGTTCCTGACACCACCATTTCCGACATTCTGGAAAAGAATCCAGAACTGGATGGCATTGGCAACTATGCCTTCGGCTGGTCCGACAAGAACGATGTCGGTGCCAACGCCCGCCGCGGCCTCAGCGAGGAAGTGGTCCGGGACATCTCGGCGAAGAAGAACGAGCCGGAGTGGATGCTGGACCTGCGCCTGAAGGGGCTCAAATACTTCGACCGCAAACCGATGCCGACGTGGGGGGCTGACCTTTCCGGCATCGACTTCGACAACATCAAGTACTTCGTGCGCTCCACCGAGAAGCAGGCCAAATCGTGGGAGGATCTCCCGGAGGACATCCGCAACACCTATGAGAAGCTTGGCATCCCGGAAGCCGAGCGCGGCCGTTTGGTCTCCGGCGTCGCGGCCCAGTACGAGTCCGAGGTGGTCTACCACCAGCTCCGTGAGGACCTGGAACGCCAGGGCGTCATCTTCCTGGACACGGACACGGCGCTGCGCGAGCACCCGGAGATCTTCCAGGAGTACTTCGGCACCATCATTCCGGTCGGGGACAACAAATTTGCATCCCTGAACACGGCTGTGTGGTCCGGCGGCTCCTTCGTCTACGTCCCCAAGGGCGTGCACGTGGAGATCCCGCTGCAGGCATACTTCCGTATCAATACGGAAAACATGGGCCAGTTCGAGCGCACCCTGATCATCGCGGACGAGGACAGCTACGTGCACTACATCGAGGGCTGCACGGCTCCGATCTACACCTCGGACTCGCTGCACTCCGCCGTCGTCGAGATCGTCGTGAAGAAGGGCGCCCGCGTCCGCTACACGACCATCCAGAACTGGTCCAACAACGTGTACAACCTGGTCACCAAGCGTGCCATTGCGCACGAGGGCGCCACCATGGAGTGGGTCGACGGCAACATCGGTTCCAAGGTCACCATGAAGTACCCGGCCGTGTACCTGGTGGGCGAGCATGCCAAGGGCGAGACGCTCTCGATCGCCTTTGCAGGCCCCGGCCAGCACCAGGACACCGGCTCCAAGATGGTGCACATCGCGCCGAACACCAAGTCCTCCATCATCTCCAAGTCCGTGGCCCGCGGCGGCGGCCGGTCCGCTTACCGCGGCCTGGTCCAGGTCCGTGAGGGCGCCACGCATTCGGCCAACACGGTCCGCTGTGATGCGCTGCTGGTGGACACGATTTCCCGCTCGGACACATACCCGTACGTCGATGTCCGTGAGGACGACGTCACCATGGGGCACGAGGCCACAGTCTCCCGCGTCAGCGAGGAGCAGCTGTTCTACCTGATGTCCCGCGGCATGCGCGAGGATGAGGCCATGGCGATGATTGTCCGCGGGTTCATCGAGCCGATCGCCCGCGAGCTCCCGATGGAGTACGCCCTTGAGCTCAACCGCCTGATCGAACTCCAGATGGAAGGGGCCGTCGGTTAATGCCTGAGGTCACAGACAACGCCGTACAAGAAAAGGCACGCCTGGGCGCTCCCAGCGGAATCACTCTCACCGGGAAGAAGCGGCCGGTCATCGACGGCTTCACCGAAGAGGGCGAAAGCCTGAACCAGATCAACCCCAATAAAGGTCCGCTGAGCGGGGCCGCGGCCAAGGCGCACAGCCACGGCGGCGGCGTCGGCATCCCGGACAGCTCCCGCGCCGGCCGGCTTACGTCGTACCACACCGCGGACTTCCCGGCCATCACAGGACGCGAAGAGGACTGGCGATTCACGCCGCTTAAGCGCCTGCGCGGACTGGACAAGGTGGAGCTCAGCGGCCCGGCACCGGTGGTCGAGGTTTCCAAGCCCGACGCCGTCGTGCTGGAAACCGTGGACCGCAGCGACGCCCGGATCGGCAGCGCGGGCATCCCCGAGGACCGGGTCTCCGCGGCCGCGTGGGAGGCCTTCGGCACGGCCACCGTGCTGACCATACCGGCCGAATTCGACGGCAGCGGTGAGGACCAGGTCGTCACCGTGACGCTGACCGGGGCCGGTGAGGCCCCCGCCGCCAGCCACCTGCTGGTGCACGCCAAGCGGTCCTCGCGCTCCGTCGTCGTACTGGACCACCGCGGCTCGGCCGTGGTGTCCGAAAACGTCGAGATCGTGGTCGACGACGGCGCCCAGCTGACCGTCGTCAGCATCCAGGACTGGGCCGACGGCGCCGTGCACGCTAGCTCGCAGCAGGTCAGGGTGGGCCGCGACGCGAAGATCAAGCACGTCGTGATCAACCTCGGCGGCGATCTGGTGCGCATCACCCCGTCCACCCGTTTTGCGGGCCCGGGCGGCGATGTGGAAATGTACGGCCTCTACTTTGCCGATGCCGGCCAGCACTTTGAGCAGCGCCTCTTCGTGGACCATTCGGTACCCAACTGCAAGTCCCGGGTCACCTACAAGGGTGCGCTGCAGGGCCGGGACGCCCATTCCGTCTGGGTCGGCGACGTGCTGATCCGCAAGGAAGCCGAGGGCACCGACACCTACGAGATGAACCGCAACCTGATCCTGACCCAGGGTGCCCGCGCCGACTCGGTGCCCAACCTGGAGATCGAGACCGGTCTGATTCTGGGCGCCGGCCACGCCAGCGCCACCGGACGGTTCGACGACGAGCAGCTGTTCTACCTGCAGGCCCGTGGCATCCCCGAGGATGTTGCCCGCCGCCTGGTGGTCCGCGGCTTCCTGAACGAGATCATCCAGCAGATAAAGGTGCCCGCCCTGGAGGAGCGGCTCCGCGACGCCGTTGAACGCGAGCTGAACGCTGGAGCGCTCTGATGACACCCCCCGCCGGCGAGCTGGTCTGCAAAATGGGAGATGTCGGTGTCAAGAGCGCGCTGCGCATTGAGATCGACGACTTCCCGGTAGCAATCGTGAAGGACTCGGAGGGAAATCTGCATGCGATCGGGGACACCTGCTCGCACGCCGAGATCTCGCTGAGCGAGGGCGATGTGGAGGGCTGCACCATTGAGTGCTGGGCCCACGGAAGCTCCTTCGACCTGCGGACCGGAGAGCCGCTGACCCTGCCGGCCTACGAGCCGGTGCCGGTCTTCGCGCTCAGCCTCGACGGCGAGGACGTCTATGTGGACGTCCGCAATATTCTGAACGGGGTCGCAGCCCCGGAACTTGAAGCTTAAACCCTTAAAACAAGGAAAAGGAAGAGTATGTCTACTCTGGAAATCAAGGACCTGCACGTCAGCATCGAGACGGAACAGGGCAAGAAAGAGATCCTCAAGGGCGTCAGCCTTTCGGTCAGCACGGGCGAGACCCACGCCATCATGGGGCCCAACGGCTCCGGCAAGTCAACCCTGGCCTCCACCATCGCAGGGCACCCGCGGTACATCGTGGACAGCGGATCCATCACCCTGGACGGCGAGAACGTGCTGACGATGACGGTGGACCAGCGGGCCCGCGCCGGCCTGTTCCTGGCCATGCAGTACCCGGTGGAAATCCCCGGAGTCACCATGACGAACTTCCTGCGCACCGCCAAGACCGCCATCGACGGCACCGCACCGAGCCTGCGGACCTGGACCAAGGACGTCAAGGCCGCCATGGCACAGCTGCGGATCGAGCCGGAGTTCGCCCAGCGCAACGTCAACGAGGGCTTCTCCGGCGGCGAGAAGAAACGCCACGAGATCCTGCAGCTCGAGCTCTTCGCGCCGAAGTTCGCGATCCTGGACGAGACCGATTCCGGCCTGGACGTTGATGCCCTGAAGGTTGTTGCCGAGGGTGTGAACCGCGCCAGCGAGGGCGGCGGACTGGGGACACTGCTGATCACGCACTACACGCGGATCCTGCGCTACATCAAGCCGGACTTCGTCCACGTCTTCATCGACGGCAGCATCGCCGAGGAGGGCGGCCCGGAGCTGGCCGACCGTCTTGAGGATGAGGGCTACGACCGCTTCCTCCCCGCCGTTGCCGGCCAGGCATAAGAACCGCCGCAGAGGCCCTGAAAAACAGCCTAAGAAGGAATCATGACTGAGATCAATACCAGCGCCAACCCGGCGCAGACGAACCTTGAGGACGTCGAGGAGGCGCTCAAGGACGTCATCGACCCCGAGCTCGGGGTCAACGTGGTCGACCTTGGGCTGCTCTACGGCCTGCGCTACGCGGAGGATGGGGCGCTGCTGCTGGATATGACCCTGACGACGGCGGCCTGTCCGCTGCAGGACGTCATCGAGGAGCAGGTCGAGCAGGCCCTCGGCGGCCTCGTGGACGAATGGCGGATCAACTGGGTGTGGATGCCGCCATGGGGTCCGGAAAAGATCACGGACGACGGCCGCGACCAGATGCGGGCGCTGGGCTTCAACATCTAGGCTGCCGCCCGGCCGGGCCCTTCGGCCGGGACCGTCGGGACCGGGCCTGTCGGCCGGGCGTCGGGACCGGGACGGCTGTGCGCCGGGACCAAACGTTCCGGCGCGCAGCGGATGGGCCTCCGCGCCCCGGCCGGAAATGCCCCTACGATGGAGACTGATGCCGTTTCTGAACCGACTGCAGCTCTGGGCGCAGGATCAGCCGGACCGGACCGCCGTCGGCGTTGGCGACGTCCGGCTTTCCTTCGCTGAATTGGTGAGCCAGGCGACGGCGCTGGTCCCCGAAATGGAGAGTGTCACGGCGTTGTGCCAGCCCAATTCGGTTGAACTGGTGGCCCGGTTCGCGGCCGCCGTAGCGGGGACGAGGCGGTGCTCCGTGCTCGACCCGAAGTGGCCCGCCGGCCAGCGCATAGCGGTGCGGCAGCGGCTGGCGTCCGGAAACTCCGGCCCCGGGCAAACCGACGCTTTGGCGGACGGACCACCGGATTCCGCCTTCCTGGTGGGGCTCACATCCGGCACCAGTGCCGTCCCCAAGGGCTTCAGCCGCAGCCGGGCCTCCTGGCAGGCGTCCTTTGAACGCAGCATCGGCTACTTCGATTTGGCCCAACCCGATGTGACGCTCGCACCCGGGCCGCTCTCCGCGAGCCTGAACCTCTATGCCCTGGCCGAATGCCTGTACGCCGGCGCCCCCTTCTTCACCCTGCCCGCCTTCGACCTGGCCGGCGTCTTCCGCTCCATCCGCCGGCACGGCGTCACCCGCCTTGTCGTGGTGCCCGCGATGCTGCGGATGATTGCAGAGCGCGGCACGCAGGCGTCCGGCGGCGGCGCCGGCATCACGTCCATCATCAGCGCCGGGGCCAAACTGGATGCCCGAACCCTGGCGGCCGCGCGCGGCTGGGCACCGAACGCCACCATCTTCGAATATTACGGCGCCTCCGAGCTGGGTTTCCTGGCCGCGACCCGCCTGGAACCGGAGGATGCCGGCCAGCTGCTGCACACCGCCGTCGGGTACGCCTTCCCCGGTGTGCAGCTGAGCATCCGCAGCGATGACGGCACCGAGCTGCCGGCCGGGAAGCCGGGGACCATTTATGCCCGCAGCGACCTGGTCAGCTGCGGCTATCTGTGGGGCGACGACGGACTGGCATTCAGCCGGGACGGGGATTGGTGCACAGTGGGCGATCAGGGCTTCCGGGCGCACGGCGGAGTGCTGCACTTCCTGGGCCGGCGCTCGGACATGATGATCACCGCCGGACACAACGTCTACCCGCACGAGGTCGAGTTGGCATTGCAGACCGTGCCCGGCGTGGGAACCAGCGTGGTCGCGGGACGCCCTGACGGTTCGCGCGGGCACCGGATAGTCGCCGCCATCGGCCCCGACAGCGCTGCCGGAACCGCCCTGACGGCCAGCATGCTGCGCTCCGCAGTGGGCGCCGTGCTGCCGGAATACAAGCGCCCCGCCGCCTACTTTGCGCTCACTGAGCTGCCGATGACCTCCGGCGGCAAGATCAGCCGTGCCCTGCTGTCGGACTGGATCGTCAGGGAGGACCCGCGTGTCCGCAGGCTCAGCTGACTCGCAGCCGGTGGTCATTGCCGCGCGCCGCACGGCGATCGGCCGGGCCGGAGGCGCCCTTAAGGGTCTTCCGGCGCACGATCTGCTGGCCCCGGTGCTGAGCCAGGTCCTGCGGGACAGCGGACTGCCGGCCGATCAGCTGAGCGACGTGGTCATGGGCAACGCCGTAGGCGGAGGGGGGAACGTGGCGCGGCTGGCCGCCCTGACCGCAGGCCTGCCGGTGAGTGTTCCCGGGCTCACCGTGGACCGGCAGTGCGGCTCCGGACTGGAAGCCATCGTGCTGGCGGCGCGGATGGTGGCGGCCGGCGCCGGGCAGGCCTATCTGGCCGGCGGCGTGGAGAGCATCAGCACCGCCCCCGCCCGCGCGCACCGGCAGCCCGACGGCGGCCTGGACTTCTACGACCGAGCCCAGTTTGCGCCCGACTGGCTGGGGGATACGGACGTTGGCACCGCCGCGGAGAACGTCGCAACCCGCTACGCGATCAGCCGGGGCAGGCAGGACGAGTTCGCCCTGCGGAGTCACCGGCTGGCCCTCGCCGCTGCCGCCGCCGGAGCCTTCGACGCTGAACTGCTGGACCTGCCGCAACTGGGCGCCGACCAGGGGCCCCGCGCGTCCCTCACACCCGAACTGCTGGCCCGGTTTCCCGCAGCCTTCGTTCCCGGCGGGACGGTGACCGCGGGAAATTCCTGCCCCTACAGCGATGGCGCATGTGCCGTTGTTGTGACCACTCGTGCCAAGGCCCGGGAACTCGGCGCCCGGGAGGGCCTGGTTTTCGTGGACAGCGCCGTCGCCGGCAATGAGCCGGCCTTTCTGGGCGTGGGCGCGGAGGCCTCCAGCCGGGAGCTGCTGCGCCGGACCGGGGAACGGCTCGATGACATCGGCCTGATCGAGTTCAATGAGGCGTTTGCCGCGCAGGTGCTGGCCGTGCTGGATCTGCTGGGAATCGGACCCGAGCGCATCAACGCCGAGGGCGGGGCGCTTGCCCTGGGTCATCCGTACGGCGCCTCCGGAGCGGTTCTGGTGACCCGGCTCTTCGCGCAGGCCCGGGATAGAGGCGTTGCCGGGCAAACGGCTCTGGCCATGGTCAGCATCGCCGGCGGGATGGGGATTTCTGCCCTTTTCCGCTGGGAACAGATCTGAATGTGCTCAGCCAGTACCGGAACTCGGTGAGCAGGTCGTGTTCCTGCTCACCTGCTCACCGGACTCGCTGAGCAGAACCGACCGGCAGGTCTAGTCTTCCGCTTCGCCCAGCCCGCGGGCGGCCAGCGCCTCACCGGTCTGCCGCGCGTAGGCGACCGTGCCGATCATCACCGGCAGGGTGCGGGCGCGCAGGTTCCGCTCCAGGCCGCGGGCACGGGCCGCGTCCCGGACGTCGTCGAAGGCGCCGATGATAAAGGGGATGCTGCGCAGCATCAGCGAGATGGTCAGCGCAAAACGCTCCGGATCGGCGCCGAACCTGCGCAGCGGTGCCACCATCCGGGCCAGACCGTCCAGCAGCGCGTCCACCGGGGTGGTGGCGGTGAGGAGATTGGCCGCCAGCACGGTGGCCAGGAGACCCGCGACCACGCGCCACGCCGTACCCGGCCCGTTCTGCCACCACTGGTAGCCGCCGATCAGCAGCAGGAACACCAGCATCAGCCGCACCGGTTTCCAGAGCCTGGCCGGCGGCAGTTTCGCGGCGAAATGGACGACGGCGACGGCGGCCAGGGCCGCGCTGGTCAGCCAGGCACCCGGTATGGCGAAGCAGGTGACCGCGAGGGCCAGCAGCAGCAGTGCTTTGAGCCAGAGCGGAGCGCGGTGGATGACTGAATTGCCGGGCTGGTAGGCGGCGATCAGGTGGGCATGGCCGCGCATCAGCGGACCAGCTGCCGGTAGTGGGCCACGGCGTCGGCGGAGGCCCCGTCAAAGACGAGGGCGCCGTCGTCGATCACCAGCGTACGGGTGCAATCCTGCGCCAGCTCCAGGTCGTGCGTGGAGATCACCAGCTGCTGGGGCAGGGCGGCCAACCGGTCGCGCAGCCGGCGGGTGTTACGCAGGTCCAGCAGCGTTGACGGTTCGTCCAGCACCAGCACCTTGGGCCGGACGGCCAGGACCGTGGCCAGGGCAACCAGCTGCCGCTCGCCGCCGGAGAGTTCGTAGATGCTGTTCCGTGCCAGCGCCCCGAGGCCGAATCCATCCAGGATGGACAGCGCGGCTGCGCGGCGTTCCGGGCCGGACGGGTGCAGCCGGCGCAGCGAGAGTTCAAGGTCCTCCAGCGGCGTGGGCATGACCAGCTGTGAGAGCGGGTCGGTGAAGACGAAGCCCACCTGCTGGCGCACCGCCCTTCCGTGCGTGGTGGTGTCCAGTCCGTTGACCGCGACCACTCCAGCGGTTGGCAGCAGCAGTCCGTTGAGCAGACGCAGCAGGGTCGATTTGCCCGAACCGTTCGCGCCGATCACGGCGATGCGCTGCTCGGTCAGCTCGAGGCTGGTGGGTGAGAGAATGGTGCGCTCCGTCCCGTCCGCCGCCTCCAGTTTCACGGAGGCGGCGGTGAGGGCTATCCGGCTCACCTCCGGCGGCGCAGCAGAATGTCCGGGAAGGCACGGTGCAGGCTCAGGGCCACCGCCACCGCCAGGACATTCTTGATGATGTCGCCGGGGTAGTAGGCCGAGTCGGCCAGCACGGCGGGCCAGTATCCCATTCCCTTGGCCATGAAGCCCAGCACCCCGCAGCCGTGCACGATCAGCATGCCGACGGTGGCCGCGGCGAACAGCCAGAAGGCCTTACCGCGGCGGCGCAGGGCCCAGGGCGCGAGCGCACCCACCGCGGCCGTCGCGAGGATGAAGCCGATGATGTATCCGGCGGAGGGACCGGCGAGGATGGCCGGGCCGGCACGGAAGCCGCTGAAGATCGGCAGGCCGATCAGGCCCAGCAGCACATAGAGGGCGACGGCGGCGGTGCCGCGGCCGAAGCCCAAAACCAGGCCGCACAGGGTCACGGCCAGGGTCTGCAGCGTGATGGGCACGCCCAGCGGGCCCACCGGAATGCCCGGCACGGAGATCGAGGCCGCCACCAGGGCCGCGAAAACGGCGATCAGGGCCAGGTCGCCGGCTGCCCAGCGTCGCCTGCTGCGGGAAGGAGCCGGGGCTTCGGCGCCGGTGCCGGCTGCGGACGCAGGCCGGGAACCTGCCTCCGTACCGCTGTCCCCGTCGTGGCTTGCGTTGCTGGCCTTGGTCGGCGTCAGGTCGGGATTAGTCATCTCTCCACTTTCATCTCGGCGGTCGCCGCTTATGTCGCGCTCGGATGCGCCGCACGGCCCGCGGGGACGGCAGCGGCGTTTCAGTTAATGGCGGCTAACAGAAAACCTTACTGTTTCCGGCCGCCTGGCCGCACTGGAGATAGTCCACCAGAGCCGTGGCAAAAATTTGGCCGATCACCTCGGTAGACTGGATACGGCCTTCTATGCCGTCAATCTTCCGGCCTGTTGGCCTACATCCGTTCTGTGAAAGGCTACTACGTTGATTACCGTCCAAGACCTTGAGTTACGTGCCGGGGCACGTCTGCTCATGGACGAAGTGTCCTTCCGCATCGATAAAGGGGACAAGATCGGCCTGGTCGGGCGCAACGGCGCCGGCAAAACGACGCTGACCCGAGTGCTGGCCGGCGAGGGACTCCCCGCGGCAGGCAAGGTCAGCCGGAGCGGCGAGATCGGCTACCTGCCGCAGGATCCGCGCACCCCGGACATGGACCAGCTGGCCCGGGACCGCATCCTCTCGGCCCGCAACCTGGACACGGTGATCGCCAAACTCCGGGCCACCGAGATGGACATGGCGAGCGAGGATCCTGCCATCCGCGACAAGGCCATGGGCCGCTACGACCGGATCGAGCATGAGTTCCTCAACAACGGCGGCTATGCCGCGGAAGCCGAGGCCGCGGCCATCTCCTCCAATCTGGCGCTGCCGGACCGGATCCTGAACCAGCCGCTGAAAACCCTCTCCGGTGGCCAGCGCCGCCGTGTCGAACTGGCCCGCATCCTCTTTTCCGGCGCCGAAACGATGCTCCTGGATGAGCCGACCAACCACCTGGACGCGGACTCGATCTCCTGGCTGCGCGACTTCCTGAAGAACCACCAGGGCGGCCTGATTGTGATCAGCCACGACGTGGACCTGCTTGAGGCCACGGTGAACAAGGTCTACCACCTGGATGCCAACCGGGCCACGATCGACCAGTACAACCTGGGCTGGAAGAAGTACCAGGAACAGCGCGAGACCGACGAGCGGGCGCGCAAGCGCGAGCGGGCCAACGCGGAAAAGAAGGCCGGCGTCCTGATGGACCAGGCCAACAAGATGCGCGCCAAGGCCTCCAAGGCTGTTGCGGCGCAGAACATGGCCAAGCGGGCCGAGCGGCTGCTCAGCGGACTGCAGGAGGTGCGTGCACAGGACCGCGTGGCGGCCTTGCGCTTCCCGGAGCCCGCGCCCTGCGGTAAAACGCCCATGACGGCGGAGGGGCTGAGCAAGTCCTACGGCTCGCTGGAAATATTCACCGACGTGGACCTGGCCATTGACCGCGGCTCCAAGGTTGTCATCCTGGGTCTCAACGGTGCCGGCAAGACCACGCTGCTGCGGATGCTGGCGGGCGTGGACAAGCCGGATACCGGCGCCGTCACGCCGGGTCACGGCCTGAAGGTGGGCTACTACGCCCAGGAGCATGAGACCTTGGACACCAAACGCACGGTGCTGGAAAACATGCGCTCGTCCGCTCCGGACATGAACGATGCTGAGGTGCGCGGGATCCTGGGCTCCTTCCTGTTCTCCGGCGACGACGTCGACAAGCCCGCGGGCGTGCTCTCCGGCGGCGAAAAGACCCGGCTCGCGCTGGCCACCATCGTTGCGTCCTCCGCGAACGTGCTGCTGCTCGACGAGCCGACCAACAACCTGGACCCGGCCAGCCGCTCGGAAATCCTGGGCGCGCTGCGCAACTACAGCGGCGCCGTCGTCCTGGTCAGCCACGACGAGGGCGCCGTCGAAGCGCTGAACCCGGAGCGGGTGGTGCTTCTCCCGGACGGTGTGGAGGACCTCTGGAATGAGGACTATCTGGATCTGATCACGCTCGCGTAGGCACTGGCGATCCCGCCGCCGGCATGACGGAACCTAGCGGACCTGCATGGGCCGGGCATCCGTGATCCGCTGCAGTTCCTCGTAGCTGATCGAGAACATGGCGTTGTGGTCGCCCGCCCCGGCCCACAGCAGCGGGTACTGTTCCAGGGTCGTATCCAGAATGGTGTCGATCTTCTCCGGATGGCCCACCGGCGCGACTCCGCCCACCTGTTGGCCGGTGTGCTGGTGCACAAAGCCGGGGCTGGCCCGACGGATCCTTCCGGCACCCAGCAGTGCGGTGACCAGATTGACGTTCACCTTCGCGGCTCCGCTGGCCAGGATCAGCAGGGGTTTGCCGTCGAGGTCGAAGATCAGGCTGTTGGCAATGGCTCCGACCTCGCAATGCAGGACTTCCGCTGCTGCCGCCGCCGTCGGGACGCTTTCGTCGAAGACGGTGATCGTGTCCTGCGCTCCGGCGTCGGTCAGGGCATTTTTGACGTTCTGGATGGGCTCATCAAACACCTAAGCAGTCTAGACCTTGGGCGCTCCGGCTAAAATCCCTGCGCGTCCAGGAGCGCGTCTTCCTCTTGCTCCGCCGTGGCACGTTTGCCCGGTCTGCCGTTCTGTTCCCTGGCCGGGGCCTTCCGGCGGGGCTGGAACGCCGAGCCGCGGCCGTAGATTTCCTCGGCGTCATCCTCGCCGGCTCCGTCCTCCAGCGCGTACAGGTCATTGCGTGCCTGTTGCCGCGCGGCGTAGCCGTAGCCCACAAAACACAGGACGCCGAAGGCGAACCACTGCATCTCATAGCTCAGATGCGTACCCTCATCGATGGATGGCATCGAGAAGGGCACCGGATTGGCCGCTGCGGCGGGGGATTCCTGCGCCAGCTGCCCGTATGCGCCCGTCATGACGGGATAGCCCAGTTCTCTGGCGTAGCTCGCCAGATCGATCGAGGCGATCTGGCCCGTGGGCGCCCCGCGCTGCAGCTGCGGTTCCGCCGGCCGGAGGTGCGCGACGACGGTGACCTCACCGGCGGCGGGCTCGGGGATCGTGTCCGGGTGGCCGGCCTCCTTATTGCCGATCGGCAGCCATCCGCGGTCGATAATAACCGAGTCCCCGTTGGCCAGTTTCAGCGGCACCACCACTTCATAGCCCGGCTGCCCGTTGAGCGGACGGTTCCGCACCACCCGCTGGCCTGCGATGTCATAGCTGCCGGTCAGTGAAACCCGGCTCCATTCTTTAGTCGGATCCAGCTTTTCGAACAGCGGTTTGGCCTGCTGGTAGGACAGCGGGGGAGCGGAGTAGTTGTTGTTGACCCTGGCGATGTCCGCCAGCACCTCGGTGCGCCGGCTCATCTGCCACAGTCCCAGTCCCACGCAGGCGCTGGCAAAAATGGCAGCGAGCAGCAGGTAGCCCATCCATTTGCCGGTGAGGAGAAACTTGTACATCCGCACGCCCTAACCGTCCGAGCCCGCGGCGGTCAGCGGCAACGTTTCGCGCCACAGTCCGCGGGTGCGCAGATAGTCCTCAAGCCACTCGGTATGCTCGCGGCAGGCCAGCCAGACCTTGCGCCGTTCCGGCGTATGAATCTTGGGATTGTTCCACAGCAGCTGCGTGCTGGCGGCGCTGCGGCAGCCCTTGCGCGAACACACGGCCCGCGGCGGTGTGGACTGGCCGTCAAGCATGTCGAGCAGATTCATCGCTTCCCGTCGTCCTCGTTGGCCACAGCAGCATTACCGGCCGCGGTGGCGCCCGCCGCGGTGTCGCCAGCGCCCTCGTCGGGCACGCCGCCGTCGGCCGGGTCCTCGGCGGAATCCGCAACAAATTCGCCCTGCAGGATGTCCTGCTCCGCACCGGCAGCGTGGTCCCGCGGCGCCTCCAGCTCGGCCAGCGGGGCCTGATCCAGCAGCGCCCCCGCGTGTTCGTTGGTGGTGTCGCTGCCGGCATTGGCAATGATGACCGCAAACCAGGGCAGCAGCACGGCACCGGCGACGGCGATGATCTTCAGCCAGCCGTCGAGCACAAAGATGAGGATCAGGCAGACCAGCCTGATGCCCATGGCGACCGAATATTTGACCAGCCGCTGGTGCATTTCATCGGTGTGGGCGGTGCGGGCATCGGTGATGTTGTACGCATCTGCCGGATCGGCGGCCCCGCCGGCCGGTTCTGCTGCTTTGCTATTCATCACGCTACTGTTCATCACGCTCCCAGGAATGGTTCCATTCTCTCACCGCGCCACGGCAGGTCCAAAAATCGAATGCCGGATAGGATTCAATGCGGGAACGATCACGGAGGAAGTAAATGACTGCAGGGAATTCTGAGCCGGCAACCGGGCGCAGCGTGCTCATCACGGGCGGAAACCGTGGCATCGGGCTGGCCATAGCCAAGGCCTTTCTGGCCAACGGGGACAAGGTGGCTGTCACCTACCGCAGCGAAACGGAACTCCCCGACGGCATTCTGGGAGTCAGGGCGGACGTCACCGACGGGTCGTCGGTGGACGCCGCCTTCACCGCCGTCGAGGCGGCCCACGGGCCGGTGCAGGTGCTGGTAGCGAACGCCGGCATCACCAAGGACACCCTGCTGCTGCGGATGAGCGAGGAGGACTTCAGCTCCGTCATCGACACCAACCTGACCGGCGCGTTCCGGGTCATCAGGCGGGCCTGCAAGGGAATGATGAAAATGCGCAAGGGCCGGGTGGTGCTGATCTCCTCGGTCTCGGGCCTTTATGGCGCGCCGGGACAGATCAACTACTCCGCGTCCAAGGCAGGGCTGGTGGGCGTGGCCCGCTCGCTCACCCGGGAATTGGGCTCGCGCGGCATTACCGCTAACGTGGTAGCGCCGGGATTCATCAACACGGACATGACCGCGGAGCTGCCGGCCGAAACGCAGAAGACGTACCTTGCCACCATCCCGGCGGGACGTTTCGCGGAGCCCGACGAGGTGGCCAACGTGGTCCGCTGGATCGCCAGCGACGAGGCCGCCTACATCTCCGGGGCCGTTATTCCCGTTGACGGCGGCCTGGGCATGGGCCACTGATTCGGTCGGGGCTGTTGGGGACAAAGCCGTTAAAGACAAGCGTTTTGCGAGAGGGACAAATGGGTCAGCTACAAGGTAAGACGGCGATAGTCACCGGATCTTCACGCGGAATCGGGGCGGAAGTGGCGAAGCTGCTGGCGGCCGAGGGCGCCGCCGTCGTCGTGAACTACCGGCAAAAGGCGCCCCGCGCCAACAAGGTTGTGGCCGGGATTGAAGCGGCCGGCGGTCGCGCCGTCGCGGTCGGCGCCGACCTCACCAGCCAGGAAGGGGTGCAGGCGCTGGTCAGTGCCGCGATGGAGAATTTTGGCTCCCTCAATGTGCTGGTGCTCAACGCCTCCGGCGGCATGGAGTCCGGCGTGGAGGAGAATTACGCGCTCAAACTCAACCGCGACGCCCAGCTGAACATGCTCAATACCGCCATGGCGGTCATGCCGGCGGGCTCGCGCGTGGTCTTCGTGACCAGCCACCAGGCGCACTTCATCGACAAGGTCCCCACCATGCCGGAGTACGAGCCCGTGGCCAGGAGCAAGCGCGCCGGTGAGGATGCGCTGCGGGAACTCATCCCGAACCTGGCGAACCATGGCATCTCGCTGGTAGTGGTGTCGGGTGACATGATCGAGGGCACCGTCACCGCCACACTGCTGGACCGGGCCAACCCGGGCGCCATCGAGGCCCGCCGGTCCGAGGCCGGCAAGCTTTATTCGGTGGAGGAGTTCGCCGCCGAGGTGGCGAAGATGGCCACCGCGGACGTGGAAAGCGGACACACGGAGTACGTGGGCGGCGCGGACTATCTCAGCGCTGGGTAGGCGGGCCGGTCGCCTAAAGGCGACGGCTCAGATCCCGGCCAGGTGCAGCGCCACGTCCAGGAACGGGATGTTGATCTGCGCGTCGGCGGCCTCACACACGGCCGGCTTGGCGTTGAACGCGACGCTGAGCCCGGCCACGGCCATCATGTCAAGGTCATTGGCGCCGTCGCCGATGGCAACGGTGCGGTCCAGATCGATGCCTTCCGCGGCGCTCCAGCGGCGCAGCGCCCGGGCCTTGGCCGCGCGGTCCACCACGTCCCCCAGCACGCGGCCGGTCAGCACTCCGTCGGCAATTTCCAGCTCGTTGGCCAGGGCATAGTCCAGGTCCAGGCTCGCGGCGAGCGGTGCCAGGATCTGGGAGAAGCCGCCGGACACCGCCGCCACCACGTGTCCGGCGGCCTTCGCCTCACGCACCAGACGCTCGGCGCCGTCGGTCAGTAAGACCTTGGCGCCCACCTCGGCCAGCACACTTTCGGGCAGTCCGGCCAGGGTGGCAACCCGGGCGTGCAGGCTCCGCGCGAAGTCCAGCTCGCCGCGCATCGCCGCCGCGGTGACCTCCGCGACCTGGGCCTCGGTGCCGGCGTGCGCGGCCAGCAGCTCGATGACCTCCTGCTGGATCAGCGTGGAATCCACATCCATGATGATGAACTTGCGTCCGGCCCGGCGCAGCGAGGCCGGCACCACGGCGGTATCCACCCCCGCGGGGGCGGCGGCGGCCAGGTTCCGGCGCAGGGCGGCCAGGGCCCTCTCCGGGCTGCCCCCGCGGTCGGTTTCCAGCCGCAGCGCCACGGAATGCACGGCGAAGCGTTCGGCAGTCTCATGGTCCTCGTCCAGCAGCCGCGCGCCGCTGTCCGTCAGCACACCGCGTACACGGTCCAGCGCGGCGGGGGAGAGGGTCAGGCCATAGCTGACTGCATAAAAGTTGGCAGGCATAGCCAACAGTTTAGCCAGCGGACCCGGCCCCGGTCAGCCGGCAGGCCGCGCCGCCGCGCGGTTAGCGGTTGGGTGCAATTTTGCCCTACTGTCTAGAGCTATGAGCGATGTTCTTGAATTGGCCGGTGTCAGCGTTGTTCGCGGCAGGAAAAAGTTGCTGGACAACGTGGACTGGCAGGTCAAGGAGGGCGAGCGCTGGGTGATCCTGGGCCCCAACGGCGCCGGTAAGACCACTCTGCTGCAGATCGCCGGTGCCCGGATCCACCCGACCACCGGCGTCGCCGGCATCCTCGAGGAAGTCCTGGGCGCCGTCGACGTCTTTGAGCTCCGGCCGCGGATCGGACTGGCCTCGGCCGCCTTGGCCAGCCAGATCCCCGAGCACGAGAAGGTACTCAACGTCGTCGTCACCGCGGCCTACGGCGTGACGGGCCGGTGGCGCGAGGAGTACGAGCGCGCGGATGAGCGCCGCGCCTTCCACCTGCTGGAGTCCTGGGGCATGTCCACCTTCATGAACCGTCCGTTCGCCTCCCTCAGCGAGGGCGAGCGCAAACGGGTGCAGATTGCCCGCGCGCTGATGAGCGATCCGGAACTCCTGCTGCTGGATGAGCCCGCCGCGGGACTGGACCTGGCCGGCCGGGAGGACCTGGTGCGCCGGCTCAGCGAGCTGGCCGCGGACCCGGACGCCCCCGCGCTGGTGCTGGTCACGCACCATCTTGAGGAGGTGCCGCCGGGATTCACGCACGCCCTGCTGCTGCGCGACGGCGAAGTGGTGGCGCAGGGCCCGGTGGCCGAGGTCCTCACGGAGGAACACCTCAGCGAGACCTTCGGCCTGCCGCTGGCCGTGACCAACAACGCCGGGCGCTACTCGGCCACTGCCCGCCGTTAGCCCCACTGTGGACCTGCTGAACTCGCTCTTCATCCTGCTCGGCGGGCTGTGGGCCGGGACCATCAATTCGGTGGTCGGCTCCGGAACGCTGGTGACCTTCCCCATCCTGATCGCCCTGGGGTATGCCCCGGTCAAGGCCACCATCAGCAACGCGATGGGCCTGATTGCCGGCGGCGCCGCCGGCGTCTGGGGCTACCGGCAGGAACTGGTGGGCATGCGCGCCAACCTGGTGCGGCTGCTGCCGGCGTCGCTGCTCGGCGGCATCACGGGCGCCTACCTGCTCCTGCACCTGCCCGAATCCGTCTTCGGCGTCGTGGCACCGTTCCTGATTGTGCTGGCGCTGCTGATGGTGCTGCTCCAGCCCAGGCTGCAGCGCTGGGTCAAGCGCCGCGCGGAGGCGAACGACGGCGTTCCGCAACGCTCGCACACGGTGGTCATGATTGCGCTGGTCTACTTCGCCGGCGTCTATGGTGGCTACTTCGTGGCCGCGCAGGGG
Organism: Actinomycetota bacterium; assembly: GCA_030946705.1. GTDB lineage: Bacteria > Actinomycetota > Actinomycetes > Actinomycetales > Micrococcaceae > Arthrobacter_M. The sequence goes on from JALYYI010000215.1 coordinate 40,890, forward strand.
ATCCTGCTGGTCGGAATACTGGGCATCTTCATGGCCGGCACACTGCAGAATGCCAATGCCGTGAAGAACGTGCTTTCGCTGGCCGTGAACCTGATTGCGGCCGTTTCCTACCTGACCTTCGCAGGGGACAAGATCGTCTGGCCGGTGGTGGGCCTGATCGCCGTCAGCTCGCTGATCGGCGGGTTTGTCGGCTCCCGGATCGGCCGCCGGCTCTCCCCGCTGGTGCTGCGCCTGGTCATCGTGACGCTGGGCGTCGTCGCGCTGTACTTCATGCTCGCCAAACTGCTGGGGCACTGATGATCATCGAACTCTCCGACCCGAGCGATCCGCGCGTCTCGGACTACACCAACCTCACCGATGTGCAGCTGCGCAAGCTCCGGGAACCGGCCGAGGGCATGTACATCGCGGAGAGCTCCCGGGTCCTGCGCCGGGCGCTGGATGCCGGGCACCACCCGCGGTCCTTCTTCATGGCCCGCAGATGGCTGGAGGACCTGGCCGGCGTTTTCGCCGCCTACCCGGACGTGCCGGTCTTTGTCGGCGCGCCGGGCGTACTGGAGGAGATCACCGGCTTCCACCTGCACCGCGGTGCCATGGCCGCGATGGACCGGCCGGCGCCGGTTTCGGCGGACAGCCTGCTCGCCACGGCCAGCCGGATAGCGGTACTGGAGGATATTGTGGACCACACCAACCTGGGCGCTATCTTCCGCTCCGCCGCCGCCTTGGAGGTGGACGCCGTCCTGGTCAGTCCGCGCTGCGGCGACCCGCTCTACCGCCGCAGCATCCGGGTCAGCATGGGCACCGTGTTCCAGATCCCCTGGGCGCGGCTGGACCACTGGCCGGCCGGCATGGCGGCCCTTTCGGCCCATGGCTTCACCACCGCGGCCCTGGCCCTGACGGACGACTCGCTCAGCCTGGACGAGCTGGCGGCCCGGCGGTACCCGAAACTGGCGCTGATTCTTGGCACCGAGGGTGCGGGTCTTGGCCCTGAAACCCTGGCCGCGGCCGACTGCACCGTCAAGATTCCGATGCGTGCCGGCGTCGATTCCCTGAACGTGGCCGCGGCAAGCGCCGTTGCCTTCTGGGCCTGCCGTCCCACCGGGTAGGGTGAAAGCATGCGCAATGGCGATGTAGTGGCGGACTTTGAGCTTCCGGACCAGTACGGCAAGCTCCGGCGGCTGAGCGGGTTGCTGGCCTCCGGGCCCGTGGTGCTGTTCTTCTACCCGCTGGCCGGCAGCGGCGGATGCACCCAGGAGGTCTGCCACTTCCGGGACGTCGAATCCGAACTCCGGGCCGCGGGCGCACAACCGGTGGGCGTCAGCCGCGATCCGGTGGACAAGCAGCTGGAATTCGCCCGGGCCACCGGCATCGATTACCCCCTGCTCTCCGACGTCGACGGCGACGTCTGCGACTACTTCGGCGTGAAACGCAAAATGCTGGCCAAGGTCCTGCCGGTCAAGAGGTCCACCTTCGTTATCGATGCGGGGGGTGTGCTGCGGGACGTCATCAACAGCGAAACGGACATGGAAACCCACGCCGATGAGGCGCTGGCCACCCTGAAGCACCTGACATTTGGGGATAGTTCGCCGCGGCGCTAGTATTAACAGCTGGCCCTAGTGGCCACCTGTTCTCATTCCGGCTGGCCAAATCCAGGCGACTACACAAAGGCAAAACCGTGAAGACTAATACCCACCCGAAGTACGAAGCCGTTGTTTTCAACGACCTGGCCTCCGGTACCAAGTTCCTGACCCGTTCCACGGTCAGCTCGGAGAAGACCATCGAGTGGGAAGACGGCAAGACCTACCCCGTGATCGACGTCGAAATCTCCTCGGAGTCGCACCCGTTCTACACCGGCAAGCAGCGCATCATGGACAGCGCCGGCCGCGTCGAGCGCTTCAACGCCCGCTTCAAGGGCTTCGGCAAGAAGTAGGCGTCTCGGCGGCCAAGAGTTAGAGACTGCCGACGAGGTCCGTCGAAAAGGCCCGCACCGTTTGGTGCGGGCC
>JALYYI010000011.1 GCA_030946705.1 Actinomycetota bacterium
TTCCTCAGCTGGCCCGGCCGACCACGGGCCGGCCGGCCGGGCCAGCTGCGGCTAACTCTGGTTGTTGTCGTTGCCCCCGTTCCCGTGGCCGTTGCCGCCGCCCACCTTCAGCGGCAGGACTTCCGCCTTCGCCGGCCCCCGGCCCGAGCCGTCCAGGGTGCCGGTCGCGTTGTGCAGGTGCAGGAACAGAGCCTTGCTGTCCTTGTCCTTATCCTTGTCCTTGGCGTTGCGATGCACGGTGAGCGTGGCCCCGGGCGCATCCACGAAGAGCGCGGAGGCGGCCGACCCCTCGAACCACACCTTGGGGGTCACCGGGTTGTAGCCGATCCAGTCCGTGGTATCGACCGGAACCAGGCTGCCGGACTTGTCCAGGTTGTACTGCGTCCTGGTCAGCACGCGGTAGCTGATCGGGGCGGACCTGGTCAGATCCAGTCCCAGAGCCGCGGCGGAAACCGGGAGCACCATGGTGTTGGTGTCCAGCGTGTTGGTGTCCACGTTGCCCTGCACACCGTTGGCGAACTGCTCGTCAGCGAACGTGGTGGAGCCGTTGGCATTGATCTTGTAGGTGTCCACCAGGACCAGATCCAGGCCCTTGGCGGTGCCGGTCACCATCTGGTAGTCCGCCTTGCCGTCCGCGTTGGTGTCGATCTGGACGTCGATCTCGGAGAAGTTGATGATGCTGGCCCAGTTGCCCCAGGTGCTGACACCGAAGCTGATCACGCCGTCCTGAACGTTACCGCCCGACTTCGCCAGTGCCGGCACCGTGCTGGATGCGCCCACGTCCTGCAGGTCCATCGAACGGTTGGTCAGCGGCGCGGTCTTGGTGTCCGGCTTGCGCGGGCTGGATGCCCCGAACTCGAACGGTGCCACCAGGGACTGGTAGTGCGAGGCACCCGTGCCCTGGTCCACGCCGCGGCCGGACAGGGTGACCTTGGATTCGGTGGCGTTGGCGTTCCGGAAGCTGATCCGCTGGCCCGCGGTCATCGCGGAGACCGGCTTCGGCGCCGCATAGACCGGGACCCGCAGGGCCGGCAGGCCGGCCGAGATCAGCTGGACCCGCCCGGAGGCGTCGGCAATGAACTGCCGGGCAACCCCCAGCTGGCTGTCCGTCATGGTCGGATCCAGCGTCTTCGCCAAGGCCTTCGGATCGGCGATGCTCATCGTGACGACGACGGTGCCCGTGCCCTTGGCGGGGACCACTGTTGCGGGGGTGACCGTGTAGCTCACCCCCGGCATGGCGGTCGCCGGCAGGTAGCTGGCCGCGTACGTGAGCACCCGGTTGGACTTGTTCACCACGGAGATCTTCTTGCTCACCGTGACGGGTGCGCCGCCCACCTCGACGACGCCGAAGTTGACCGAGGTCAGCGCCGGGTCATCGGTGGCAAACGCCAGTACGGGGGTGTTCAGCGCGTCCAGGGCGACGACACGGCCGGAGCCGACGCGGTTTGGACCGAAGGCCTTGCCGTTGGAGGCCAGGACGTCGATGTTCGCCGTGTTCATGATGGCGGACTTGACCTCCAGCGGCGTGTAATCCGTGGCGCCATAGAGCAGGGCGGCGATGCCGGCCACATGCGGGGTGGCCATCGAGGTGCCGCTCATGACGCGGGGCAGGTTGCCCGATCCCGCGGCGGCGGAGGCGATCAGCGTTCCCGGGGCGGCGACGTCGGGCTTGACGACGCCGTTGGAGCCGTGGTCGCCGCGCGAGGAGCTGGAGTTCAGCGTGTCCAGGGCATTGGAGGGGCCGGCAACGGTGCCGACGTAGGCCGGGCTGAGACGGATCTGCAGGGTCCCGGCCGCGGCCGAGGCGCGCAGCTTGTCCGAGGAGGTGCGGTTGAATTGCACGCCGGGGATGCCGGTGTTGCCCGCAATCCCGGCCTCGAAGACGTCGCGCGGGGATTCCAACACGACGCCGGCCGCACCGGCGGCCTGGGCGTTGTTGAACCGGGTTCCGGAACCGCAGGGGAAGGTGCCGTTCTCTTCCCAGGTCAGCCAGACCCACTTGCCGGTGAGCGAGCCGGCCGGGAACGCCTGGCAGCCGAACTTGTTATCGGCCGGGCCCATCACCACGTCGCCGGTCAGGGTCGCGGCCGTGACGCCGGGGCCGGAGTAGTTGAAGTTCACGGAGTACTGTCCCTGCGCATCGCCGGCAGCATCCGCCGGGGCCAGGACATCGATCTGGTCCATCGCCACCTGGGAACCGACGCTGTTCGCCACGGTCAGTGCGGAGCGGGCGTTGCCCGGCGAGCCGCCGACGTCGAAGGTGTCGCCCGCATTTCCGGAGGCGACCACGGAGAGGATGCCCTGCTTGGCCAGGTTGTCCACGATGTCATTCTCGGGGTCGTCGGTGGGGGACCAGTCGGAGCCCAGCGACATGTTGATCACATTGGCGCGGTCATCGAAATTTCCGTCGCCGTTGGGGTCGAGGGTCATATCCAGGGCCTGTCCGACGACGTCGCTGGAACCGGCGCAGCCGAAGACGCGCAGCGAAACCAGTTTGGCCCTCGGTGCGGAGCCCGGGCCGATCCGCATGGCCTGGACCTGGTCCGCGGTCAGTGTGCCGTAGTCACCCTTGAAGGTGCTGCCGTCGGCGTTGACGCCGTAGCCTGCGGCGGTTCCGGCGACGTGCGTGCCGTGGCCTGCCGCCACGCAGTCCAGCGGATTAGCGTCCGCATGCGGGACCGGCTGGTAGGCGGGACCCGCGGCGGGATCCGCGTTGTAGTCATCACCCACCAGGTCGAAACCGCCGACGAGCTTCTGCGAATCGTAGAGGCCGGATCCGGCAGCGGGCAGGGTGGCCATGGACTTGGCCTTGGCGTACGCCTCGGGTGTGCCGGGCCCGCCGAAGTCGGTGTGGGTGTAGTCCAGCCCGGTGTCGATCACGGCGATCGTGACGCCCTCGCCGGTCTGCTTCTTCTCCACCCAGCTGTTGAGGGCCTTGGAATCCACGTCCGTGCCCTTGTTTTCGTAGTGCTTGGACACAATGGGCGTCATCTTGACGACGTCGGAACGGCTCGCCAGCGCCCGGATCGCCGCAGCGTCGCCGTGGACGGCAACACCGGGGATGGTGTTCGTGGTGGTGTACAGCTCGGTGGCGGAGGCGGCCTGCGCCACGTCCTTGGCCTTGGCCGTGATGTCATTGCGGATCTGCTTGACCCTGCCGGCATCGTTGACGGGCTTGGACTTGCCCTGCTTCACGCTGGCCGGCTGGGTGGCGTCAAAGGCGCCCTGGCCGGAGAACTGGATGTAGACGGACACCGCCCCGGAGGCCGAATCCAGGTTGCCGGCGATTTTTTGTCCCGGGACAACCGGCTGGGCGGGGTGTTGCGCCTGGATCCCGATGGCCGGCGCGGACGTCACATCGTCGGCCCATGCAACGCTGCCTACGCTGGTTGCCAAGGCAACCCCGGTGACGACGGCCAGCGCCCGGAAGCCATTGCGTGGCCTGAGCTTTCTCATTGTTCTCCTCAAACTGGTTGCCGGCACAGGCCCATGCGAAGACGCACATTTCCCCTCGGTGTGGCCGTGCCGGCAGGCGGGTGACAACAACGGAACGCCATGGCCGCGGGGCCATTGCGTTCCGTGGCAGTGCCGATCCGGCGACTGCCATGCCTCTACCCTTATGTGCCAGCGGTCACATGTCAAAGATTTTGTGTATCTATCTTTACAGATTTGTCACAGACGGCTGCCCGCGGCTCGTCCGTCACCGCTCCCGCGACCGCGCCGCACATACCCCTTCGGCTGCCGAGGTCGCGGGAACGCTGCTTGGTCGCCGGAAGTCCGCGTACTTTTCGTCAGGTTGCCACGGACTCAGCGCCGAGGCATGAGCCTCAGGTCGCCAGTGCGGCGAGGATGCGCGCCTTGAACTGCCGCTCCAGGAAAAGATCCTTCCATTCGACCCGGACGAATCGCCATCCGTCCTCCATCAGAGCCTTCTCCCGCCGCCGCTCTTCGAAGATGGCTTCGTCCGTCGGTTTGTAGTCGAAGTACTTGATCTTGCCATCAAACTCCATCGCCACCCGCTTCTCCTGCCAAGCAAAGTCCAGCCGGTGCTTACCTGCCCGGCTGGTGACAGCAAACTGCGATACCGGCACCGGGATGCAGAGCTTGCGGAAGAGGTCGCGGCTGAGGGTCTCGCCGGGTGATTCGGAACGGGCGTCCGCGTTCTCCAGCACCAGTCTGAGGTTCCGGACGCCGCGGTGTCCGGTAAGTCCTTTGGCCATCAGGACCATCTTGTGCTTGTCGGCGCCCTTCCGCAGGGCGTGGTCCATGACGATCAGGGCTTGTCGGTAGCTCAGCGAAAGGCCGCAGTCGACGGCGGTCCGCTCCAGCGTCGTCGTCAGTATGCCTTCAATGGTGATGACATCGGTGGCAGGAAGAGGGCGGGTATGGCAAGCGACGTCGGACCCGTGGGCATCCGACGACGGCTTGGTCCGTTGGGTGAGATGAATACGCTCGTCCACGTCCCACAGAAAAAGGTGATGCAACCGGGCAGCCGAGCTATGGGTGTAGACCATCCGGCCAGGGGAGGTCGTAAGGGTTCCATAGTTATGGGTGAACACGAGGATCCGGCTGCGTACCGGTTTCTTCAGATTCTCCCAGAACTTTCCTCGGATGTAGCAGCCGTATCGAACCCGAACGAGAACCGAAGTGGCCAGCATCCGCTTAATAGCCCGGGCGTTGTACCCCAAGTCCAGCAGTTCCTCGGCGCGCCAGACATTTGCTCCTGCAGGGAGCGGTCGCGGCTCCGGCGCAGGAGCCGGTGCGAACGCGACCGTGGCCAGCGATCGGACCTTGGGTTCAGCAGCACCGGGGACGGGCGGGGGACCGGTCCGGTATGTGGAAACGTGCTCGGGCTCCCGGAAAGGCTCATTTGGCATGCGTTTAGGGTCGCGGAAAACGGTGGGCGGCGGAAGATCCCGCCGTCCGCCTGTGGATAAGCAACCGTTGGCACACGGCATCGAGGTAGTGGAAAGTCCAGTTAGGGGGAACCGAACCCGGTAGTGGGAAGCTTCCGGCGACCGGGCACGATTCCCGCGACTTCGGCCGGCGGGGCGGGGCGTTTCCGGCGACCGGGCACGATTCCCGCGACTTCGGCAGCGGGTCGGGTCAGCGGGCCGGGTAGTACTTGCCCAGGGTTTCGGCCTTGAAGCCGAAGTAGCTGCCGTCCTCGATGGCGAGCCGGACGTCGTCGACCATTTTGATCACGAAGCGCTCATTGTGGATCGAGACCAGAGTGGCGGACACCATCTCCTTGGCCCGGAACAGGTGGTGGATGTACGCGCGGCTGTAGTTGGCGCAGGCGTAGCAGTCGCAGCCGTCCACCAGCGGGCCGAAGTCGCGCTTGAAACGGGCGTTGGAGAGGTTCAGCCGGCCCTGCGGGGTGTAGAACGCGGAGGTTCGCGCCACCCGGGTGGGGGAGACGCAGTCGAAGGTGTCCGCGCCGTTTTCGATGGCGGTGAAAATGTCATCCGGCTCCGAGATGCCCAGCAGGTGCCGGGGCTTGTCCTCGGGAAGTTCCTCATTGCACCAGCGCACAATGGTGCCCAGATTCTCCTTCTCCAGGGCGCCGCCGATGCCGTAGCCGTCAAAGTTCATCCCGCCCAGGTCCCGGGAAGCCTTCCGGCGCAGGTCCTCGTACTGGGCCCCCTGGATCACGCCGAAAAGCGCCTGGTACGGCTTGTCCGCGCGCTCGGCGGTCAGCCGAAAATGCTCGGCGACGCAGCGCTCGGCCCAAAGCCGGGTGCGCTCCAGCGACATCTCCTGGTAGCCGCGCGAGTTCATCAGAGTGGTGAGCTCGTCGAAGGCGAAGATGATGTCCGCGCCGAGCTCGTGCTGCACGGCCATGGAAACCTCCGGCGTGAACCGGTGCCGGTCCCCGTTCAGGTGGGACTTGAACCAGACGCCGTCGTCGTCGATGTGCGCCAGCCGCTCCTTGCCTGCGGCCACCCGGTCATCCGCGCCCGTCTCGCCGCCGGCGGCGGCATCCATATTGATCACCTTCTTGAACCCGGAGCCCAGCGACATCACCTGGAAGCCGCCGCTGTCGGTGAAGGTTGGCCCGGCCCAGTTCATGAAACGGCCCAGGCCGCCGGCCTCATCCACCACATCGGCGCCGGGCTGCAGGTACAGGTGGTAGGCGTTGGCCAGGAGGGCCTGGGCGCCGATCTCCTTCATGGCCTCCGGGAGCACGGATTTCACCGTTGCCTTGGTTCCCACGGCAATGAAGGCGGGCGTCCGGATCTCCCCGTGCGGGGTGCGGATGACGCCGGTCCGGCCCTGGAACCGGCCGCCGTTCGCGGACTCCTGCAGCGCCGACGGATTGCAGGTGTCCGTCATCCGGCGGCGCACGGCAAAGGAGAATTGGGACTGTTCGGAGGAGGCGGGCACCTACCTATTTTGCCAGCAATCAGGTCGGTATCTTTGCCAGCCGTGTTCGGGTGACCCGCGCCACAAAAAAATTATTGGCCGCCTTCGGGTCCATCGGCCCCACAGGTCATTATGCTAAGCACGTCAGAATTTGGGGACCGACTCGCTGAGGAGCTGTGCATGTCCACCATGGAAAGCCCGCCGGATATTCCAACCAGGGGTCCGGCCCGCCCGACTCCGTATGTGATCAGCGGGGTGCTGCTGGCCATCGCCATCATCTTCCCACTGCTGGTGCCGATGTACGCCAGCGCCGATCCGCACTTCGCCGGCCTGCCGTTCTTCTACTGGTATCAGATGCTCTGGGTGCCCATTGACGCGGTGCTGATCGGCATCTGCTACCAGCTGATGACGCGCGAGGACCAACGCCGGCGGGACGTCCTCACCCGGAATGCTCCGGGCCAGGCTGGCACGGAAACCAACGACGACGGCGGGGAGAGCAAATGAGCATGGTGCTGGAGTCGGGCCTCGGGTCCGCCGGAATTCTGGCCGCGGGCCCGTCCGGGGGGATCGACGGCGTGGCCCTGACCGTCGTCGTCGTACTTTTCGTGCTGGTGGGCGTCCTGGGCTTCTACGCCGCTCGCTGGCGCAATGGCGGTAAGGAGGGGCTGCACTCGCTGGACGAGTGGGGCCTGGGCGGGCGCAAGTTCGGCGCCTGGGTGACCTGGTTCCTGCTGGGCGGCGATCTCTACACGGCGTACACCTTCGTGGCGGTGCCCGCGGCGATGTGGGCCACCGGCGCGGTGAGCGGCTTCTTCGCCGTGCCCTACACAGTGGTGCTGTATCCGATCGTGTTCCTGCTGATGAGCCGGCTCTGGTCTGTCTCGCACCGGCACGGATTCGTCACCACGGCCGATTTTGTCGGCGGCCGGTACGGCAGCAAGCCGCTCTCACTGGCCATCGCGGTGACCGGCATTGTCGCCACGATGCCCTATATTGCGCTGCAGCTGGTGGGCATCAAGGCCGTGCTGACCGTGCTGGGGGTGGGCAGCGCGGGAAACCCGCTGCTCAATGACCTGCCGCTGATCATCGCGTTCGTGGTGCTGGCCGCGTACACCTACACGTCCGGGCTGCGCGCGCCGGCCATGATTGCCGTGGTCAAGGACGTGCTGATCTACCTTGCCGTGATCGTGGCGATCATCTACCTGCCCACGAAGTTCGGTGGCTGGGACCACATCTTTGGCGCGGCCCAGACGAAGCTGACGGCGGTCAGCCCGACCACCGGGAAGCCCTTTGGTTCCATCATCCCGGGCGCGTCCAGCTTCTCCGCGTACTGGACGCTGGCGCTGGGATCCGCACTGGCGCTGTTCATGTACCCGCACTCCGTCACCGGAGTGCTGGCCACCAAGAGCCGCAACACCATCCGCAAGAACGCTGCCCTGCTGCCGCTGTATTCGCTGGTGCTGGGGTTCCTGGCGCTGCTGGGGTACGTGGCCATCGCCGCCGGGACCAAGCCGACCGAGCTGGACGGCAAGACGATTAACCCGCAGTTGGTGGTGCCGCAGCTGTTCCTGGATAACTTCCCGTCCTGGTTTGCCGGCATCGCGCTGGCCGCGATCGCCATCGGTGCCCTGGTGCCGGCGGCCATCATGTCCATTGCGGCGGCCAACCTGTTCACCCGCAACATCTACCGGGACTTCTTCCGGCCCAACGCTGATCCCCGGACCGAGGCAAAGGTGTCCAAGCTTGCCTCCCTGGCGGTGAAGTTCGGGGCGCTGGTCTTCGTCATCGCGATGGATCAGTCCGCGGCTATCAACATGCAGCTGCTGGGAGGGATCTGGATCCTGCAGACCTTCCCGTCGATCGTGGCCGGGTTGTACACCCGATGGTTCCACCGGTGGGCGCTGTTTGCCGGCTGGGCTGTGGGCATCATCTACGGCACCGTGGCCGCGTACAACGTCATCAACCCGGCGACCAAGGCGCACTTTGGCGGGTCCATCGCGGTTATCCCGGGCACCGATATCCCGGTCTACATTGCCGTGGTGGCCTTTGCCCTGAACCTGATTGTCGCGGCGCTGCTGACCTTGGTGTTCCGCGCCATGAAGCTGGCGGAGGGCAAGGACATTACGCGCAGCTCGGACTACGGCGCCAACGAGAACGACCCCAAGGTGCTCAAGGTCGGCACCGAACTGCCGAGAAGGCCGATCGCCTGACCGGACGGGCCGGTGTGCCTGACCGCCACGGGCCCACCGGCCCAACAACCACGGCGCCGTTCCCCGGTAACGGGCGGCGCCGTCGTTGGGTGTCCGCGGTTCCTGGCACCGCCACGGGATGTGCCGCCTGGGTGCCGCGGGAGGATCCGGAGCCGCGGCCTGACTCGGGGGCTACTCGGCCGGGAAGTGCTTTTCCATGAAGGCGTCCCAGTGCTCGGCGACGGACTCATACGCGCCGGCACCGAGCCCGTAGGTGGAGGCAATGACCTGCGCACCCTTTCGCTCCCGGATGCCCTCCAGCGGAGCCTGCTCGGCCAGGACGAGCAGGCCGTCGCCGTGCTCGGCGTAGCTTTGCACGGTCAGCCCCAGCTGGGTGTCCTGGCGGTACCAGACCTTGCCCCGGAGCTCCAGGCCGGTGGAGAGGCGCAGCGAATATTCTTCACCCGGATCCGGCAGCCAGCCCGTGTCAATGCCCAGCGCTTCCCACAGCGACGACGATTGGGGACCCTGCGGCGCCGTGATTCCGTCCGCGAATACCGTGCGCCGGGTTGCGTGCGGGTGCCGCTCCAGGGCGAAGCGGAGCTGCTGCATGAAGATGGACCAGCCCTCGGTGATGTCCGCGTCGTACTTTTCCCATTCCCCGGTCGCCTGCCCGCGCGACATGGTCAGCCGGGTGCCGTCGGCCACCGGTTCGAGCCGGAAGACATCCCCCATGGCCATGTTCAAGGTCAGGTGGTCCGGACCTTCGGTGACATCGGTGTAGTAGATTTCCTGGATTTCGTCGGACAGGGTGTCCATCTCCCAGCCGTGCCACTGGGCGATCAGCGCAGGCTCCCGGAGCATCCGCCATACCTGCTCAGCGTCGGCGTTGATGTGGACTGAAAGCTGGGTCTGCTCCATATGCCGAATGTACTACGCGGACCCCTGCGCGGCCAGAGCCGCGCTGCCGGAACCGCGCGGCCGGAGAGCGCCCCAGTCCCAAACTGTCCCGCAGATAGCGCAGCAAAACCGCGGGGATTCTGCATCTGCTGCGGGGCAGTTAGGGCGGGCGGCGGGGGTCAGCTGCCGGCGCGGATGGCCGTCAGCTCATTGCTGATCCGGCGCAGCAGTTCCTGCTCGTCGAAGGTCTCCGAACCGCCATGGGCCAGCAGCTCCAGCAGGGTGAGCAGCCGCAGCAACCGCCAGTCAAGCTCCGGCTGCCGCTCGCCCGCGGCGGCCGTCCGGGCAATCTCCTTGTCATAGAGATTGGGCTCGTTCAGGCTGCGCTGGCGGACCAGGGCGTTCATTTTGGCCCGGAACGGGTCCGTCTCGACCCGGTCCGGGACACGCAGCAGCTCCGCCAGGCGGGCTGCCGTGGCGGTGTCCGCATTGGTCCGGGCGATGTAGTGGTTCAGGGCCAGGCAGTGGGCTATCGGGGTCCAGCGCCCGGGGTTGCCGTCGAACGGAAGTTCAGTGATCAGCTGGCCGACCGCGACCGCGTTGGCTTCATCATTCAGCTCGACGAAGAGCACCTGGGCCAGTGACTGCACGTCCTGGAGATTGGCTCCGGACTTGAAGTTCAGCCCCTTGGAGAGCTTGGCAGCCAGACGCTGGACCGATTCATGGCCGCCGTGCGCGGCCGCGGCGTTGGCGACCACTGCTTCCGGGGATCCCTCCCAGGCCGGGATCAGCGGCAGCGGTGGTTCGCTGGGCGCGGGCTCCGACGACGGCGGGAGCGCCCCCGTTGCGGCCCCTGTCGGCGCCGTGCCCGCCGAGGCCAATGTCCCGGCGAGTTCGACGGTGGCGGCTGCGGACACCCGGATAGGTCCGCCGTGCCGGCGCTCAAGCACCGCCACGGCGTCATTTCCGTAGTCGTCCTGCTCCCACCGGATGGCCGTGATGGCTGTGGCCGATCCGTCCGGATCTTTCACGGTGGATCCCACGACCAGCTGGCCCACTCCCACGGTCTGGAAGCCGGCCCCGGAGTCGTTTTTGGTGTTGTCCGCCGCGGTTTCCGTCATTGGCCAGTCCTCAGATCATTACGTTTCGTCCCCAGTATGCAAATTCCAGTATAGGAAACCCTGCGCCGGGCCAAGGCTGACCGTCCCGGCCAGCGCCGCCGTCGTGCTCCACCGCCGCCCGGACGCAGGGTCTCCACGCGACGCGGGGGGATCTCGACAGGCTCGATCAGCGGAGGGGGCCGGCGTTGGTCGACATTGAGGCACCTTACAGCTGGTGGCTGACTCCGGCGAACGCCAGGGCCTGGCGCACCAGCCCGCCCCGGCCGCCGGCAAACTCGTCCTGCACGATCGGGCTGAGGACATCCCGAGGGGACATCCAGGTCAGCTCCAGCGCGTCCTGGCGCGGGCTGCATTCGCCCGCGACCGGGATGACGTACACCAGTGCCACGGCGTGTTGCCTCTCGTCCGTCAGGCCGGTCTGGGACGGGGCCGGGAAATATTCCGCCACCGTAAACGGGACCGGGCTGACGGGCAGCTGCGGAAATGCCATCGGGCCAAGGTCCTTTTCCAGATGCCGCAGCAGTGCAGCCCGGATGGTCTCCCGGTACAGGACGCGGCCGGAAACCAGGGTGCGCATCATGTTGCCGTCATCGTCGGCCTGCAGCAGCAGCCCCACCTCGTTGACGTAGCCCAGCGGATCCAACCGGACCGGGACCGCCTCCACGTAAATCATCGGCAGCCGGTTCCGGGCCTCGTAGAGATCATCTTCGGAAAGCCAGCCAGGGAAGGGGTCGGGGGTGCGTACGCTCATGCATCTGTTCTACCGGATGCGCCCGGCGTTGTCAGGACGGCGCGGTCCGGCCCCGGCGGACGGGGGTCCTCGCTCCCGAAGCCGGGTGCCCCCGCGGGACTGCGCCGCAGAGGATGCCGTTGAGGATACAGACGGCGCCCATGTACCGGCGAAACACGGGCGCGAGCTGTCATCTCAACCGGGCCCGGTGGCCGGCGTCTAGGGTGTTGCTATGACGGTTGAGTTGCCGGAGCTGCTGCTGGCGGATGCGCGCGAATGGAATGCCTGGCTGCGGGAGAACCACGCCGGCAGCCCGGGCGTGCGCCTGGTGCTGCACAAGAAGGGCGGAACGGTGACCGCCCTGACCTACGACGCGGCGCTGGATGAGGCGCTGAGCTTCGGCTGGATTGACGGCGTAATCGGCCGGCGGGATGAGGGCAGCTACCTCACCCGGTTCACGCCCCGGACTCCGAAGAGCAAGTGGTCCATGAACAACGTGGTGCGCATTGCCCGGCTGGAGCAGGAGAAGCGGATCCGCCCGGCGGGGCAGGCCGCCATCGACTCCGCCAAGGCGGACGGCCGCTGGGAGGCCGCCTATCTCGGCCAGGGCTCGGCGGAGGTTCCGGACGACCTGGCGGCAGCCATCGCCGCCAGTCCGCAGGCCCGGGCCATGTTCGATGTCCTGACGTCCACCAATCGCTACGCCCTGATCTACCGGCTGACCTCGGTGAAGCCCGGCCCGGCCCGGGCCAAGAAGATCCAGGGGTTCGTGGACATGCTGGCCCGCCATGAGACCCCTTATCCGCAGAAGCGCACGCCGAAATCGGGTTGACCCCCGCCTCAGGGAGTTCCCAGCCGTTGCCCAGTTTGGCCCGTCACAATGGTTCAATGACTTCTGCGCCACAGCCCGCCCAAAAGGGCCCCGCGAACTCCGCCATGAGCGCGCTTCGTCGCGGCTTGGGGGAGACCGGATTTGAACCACGACGGCGGCAGCGCCTTTATGCTACGGGGGCCGGCCTGCTGGTGGTCGGCGTCGTGCTGTTCCTGCTGGTGCTGGCGGCCGTCACCTCCGGCGGTGGCTTGGCTCTGTTGGACCAGCCCTCGCATGACTGGCTGGTGGCGCACCGGAACCCGGTGCTGACCGGCGTGTTCGAGGCCGTCACCACCGTTTCCTCCCCGACCTACCTGACCGTCATCGGCATCGGCTTTGCGCTGGTATGGGCCTGGCGGAGCCGGCAGCTATGGAGGCCGGGACTGCTGATGGCGGCGATGGTGGCTACCGTCGCGCTGTCCTATCTGATCAAACATCAGGTGGTGCGGCCCCGGCCGCCGACGTCGCAGATGCTGATGGGCCCGGATGATGCGTTTTCCTTCCCCTCCGGCCACACCATGGGAGCCGCGGTCTTCGTGCTGGTGCTGTCCTATCTGCTGCTCTCCCGGCTGTCGGTTCCAGCGCGGCTCGCGCCCTGGGTGGTTGCCGCCGCCGTCGTTGTTGTCGGCGTGCTGACCGTTGCGCTGAGCCGGCTCTATCTTGGCTATCACTGGCTCACCGACGTCACCGCCTCGATGACCCTGTCGCTGTCGATTCTGGGGTTGGTGATCATCGTGGACAGCTGGCGGCCGCTGGCCAGGTTCGGCGCCGGGCCGGATAGGGCTGCCGTCGCGGAAGCCGTCGCCGAAGCCGGACAAGGTGCCGATCGCGGCTCGGTGTCCGACAGATAGCAAGCCGGTGGATTCGCTTCCAATGGTCGCTAGCTGTGACCTTGAAGGCCGCCAAGGTCGCAGCCAGCGACCGTTCGGGTCGCGGGGTCAGGCGAACGGGAAGGCCACGCCCTCGCCCACGACGCGCAGCGAGAGCCGGTTGCCCGGACGGGCCAGCATGGCGTTCCAGTGCCGGATGGTGATGATTTCCCCGCCCTTGGGCTGGTGCGGGTCCAGTGGCCTGGCCGGATCCGGCAGCACCGGGGCAAGCTGGATCCGCACGGTGGTTTCCGGGCCGAAGTAATCCGTTTCCACCACCACACCGTGGATGGGCCCGTCTTCGGCAATGCGGATCTGCTCCGGCCGCAGCATCAGCTGGACACGGCCCTGCGCCGGGGGCCGCCGGACCGGAATCCCGCCCAGCGAGCAGGTGGCCAGCGAACCTTCCATCCACGCCTCCAGGATCACCGCGTCGCCCAGGAATTCCGCGGTGGCGCGGTCCGCCGGGCGGGTGTAGACCACAAACGGGTTGCCGATCTGGGCCAGCTGGCCGTCCCGCATCACGGCCACCTGGTCCGCGAAGGAGAGCGCCTCGGCCTGGTCGTGGGTGACCAGGATGGTGGTCACCCCGGCTGCCGCCAGGGTCTTAGCGACCGCCCGCCGGGTGGAGGAACGCAGCCCGGCATCGAGGGCGCTGAAGGGCTCGTCCAGCAGCATCAGCTCCGGCTCGCGCGCCAGCGCCCGCGCCAGGGCCACGCGCTGTTGCTGCCCGCCGGAGAGCTCGTTGGGCCGGCGCCGGGCATAGTCCGGATCGATGGAGACCATTTCGAGCAGCTCCGCCACCCGGGCGCCGGCGGTCCGCCCGCGCCGGCGCAGCCCGAACGCCACGTTCTGCCCGACGGTCAGGTGCGGGAAAAGGGCTCCGTCCTGCGCCACGTAGCCCACCTGGCGCCGGTGCGCCGGGACCCAGGTGCCGCCGTCGGCCACGGCCTGGCCGTTGAGCAGAATACTGCCCGAATCCGGCGCCTCGAACCCGGCGATCAGCCGCAGCAGTGTGGTCTTGCCGGACCCGGACGGCCCGACGATCGCCGTCGTGCCGCCCTTGGCCACCGTGAGGTTGACGCCGCGCAGAACCCGCGTGGGACCGAAGGACTTGACGGCGTCGCGCACGTCAAGGTGGTTGTCGCTGCTGGCGGCCACGGAGGCGGAAACCCGTTGCGGCAGGGCATACTCCGGCCGCGGCTGGGTCTGTTCGGAATGGGCCTCGCCGGGCTGGCTGGCGCGCGCTTGGGTCACTGTCCGGCTGCTTTCTTGGATTGGGCGAAGAGGAGGTAGGTCATCGGCGCGGAGAGCAGGATCATCAGCAGCGCGTACGGAGCGGCGCCGGCGTAGTCGATCTCGCTGCTCAGTGCCCAGAATTCGGTGGCCAGTGTGTGCGTGCCGTTAGGCGATAGCAGCAGGGTCGCCGTCAGCTCGTTCACGATGCCCAGGAAGACCAGGGCCGCGCCGCCCGCCGCCGCCGGCGCGCTCAGCCGCAGGGTGACCCGCAGGAATGCCGCAAACGGCGGTTTGCCCAGCGCCCGGGCGGCCTCGTCCAGCTCCTTGGGCGCCTGCGCCAGCCCCGCGCGGAGGTTGACCAGCGAGCGCGGCATGAACAGCAGCACATAGGCGGCAACCAGGACGACGGCGGTCTGGTAGATGGCGGGAATGCCATGGACCGTGATGGTCACGAAGGCCAGCGCCACCACGATGCCCGGCATGGAGCTGCTGATGTAGTTGGCGCCCTCCAGCAGCCGGCTCAGCCAGCCCGGGTGCCGCACCGCCAGGTACGCCAGCGGGAAGGCCAGCACGGTGGTGGCCAGCGCGCCGGCCAGGCTGTAGCCCAGCGTCTGCAGCAGCGAGGTGGCCAGCTCCGGCCGCGCCCAGATGCCCGGGCCGCCGGCAATCAGCCACCGGCCCACGTGGAACAGCGGGACGCCGAGGGCCAGCACGGTCAGGGCCAGCAGGCCAAGCTGCGCCGGAACGCTGTAGGCCCGAAGCTTCAGCCGGGTGGGGGTGGACTGCACACCGGAACCGATCCGGGCGTAGCGGGCAGTCCCTCGGGTGCGGGACTCGGCCAGCAGCAGCAGCAGGCAGAAGAACACCAGGACGCTGGCCAGCATGTTTGCGGCGGTACCGTTGAAGGTGGACTGGAACTGCTCATAAATGGCGGTGGTGAAGGTGTCGAAGCGGATCATGGCGAAGGCACCGTACTCGGACAGCAGGTGCAGCGAGACCAGCAGCGCGCCGCCGGCAATCGCCAGGCGCAGCTGCGGCAGCACCACCCGGAAGAACACCCGCCAGCCGCCCAGTCCCAGCGAGGCGGCCGACTGTTCCAGCGCCGGATCCAGACGGCTCAGCGTGGCCGCGGCCGGAATGTAGACCAGCGGGAAATAGGAGAGGGTGGAGATCAGCACGCCGGAAAACACGCCGCTCAGCGAGGGAATCGCACTGACCCAGGCATAACTGTTCACGAACGCCGGAATGGCCAGCGGCGCCGCGAGCAGGATGGACCACACTTTGTGCCCGGACAGGCTGGTCCGTTCCACCAGCCACGCCCCGCCCACGCCGAGCACCACGCACAGCGGCACGGTGATGACCACCAGAGCGATCGTGTTCACCAGCAGCTCGCCCACCCGCGGCCGGAAAACCAGCGCCGATATGTTGTCCCAGCCGGCAATGATGGTCATATTCACCACGTAGCCCAGCGGAATCAGGGCGAACAGGGCTATCAGCGCGGACAGCAGTACGACGGCGGGCGGGGGGCCCGAGCGCCTGCCCTTGCCTCCCGCCGTCGAACCTTCCGATCCTGCTGGCGCCGGGGCGCGGGCCGGAACGGGCGCGGCATCCGCCGGCGTCGTTGTGGTGGGTGTTGCCACGGTTTTAGAGTAGTCCAGCCTTGGTCATGAGGTCGGTGACTTTCTGCGAATTCAGCTTGGCCGGGTCAACCTTGGGCGCACCCAGGTCCGCCAGCGGCGTGAGCTTGGCATTGGCGGGAACACTGCTGGCCACCGGGTATTCGAAGGAGGTCCCGTTCTGCAGGATCTCCTGGCCGGCCTTGCCCGTGATGAACTTCAGGAACTGCTGGGCCTGCTGCTGGTGCTTGCTGGAGGCCAGGACGCCGCCGCCGGAGAGCGAGACAAAAGCGCCCGGATCCTGGTTCTTGAAGTACTCCAGGGCGACGTTGTTGCTGTTTTCCCCGGTGGCCGCCTGGTCGCCGAAGTAGTAGTAGTGGTAGATGATCGCGCCGTCAACCTCGCCGGCGTTGACGGCCTTCATTGCCGTGCTGTTGCCCTTGTACGCCTTTGCGTTGTCCTTCATCGACTTCAGCCAGGACAGCGTTGCGTCCTCGCCCTTGAGCTCCAGCATGGCGGAAATGATGGCCTGGAAGTCCGCTCCGGACGGGGACGCGGCCCAGCGGCCCTTCCAGCTGCCGTTGGCCAGATCCATGATGGATTTGGGCAGCTGGTCCGCCTTGAGCTTCGTCCTGTTGTAGGCGAAGACGGTGCTGCGGGCCGCGATGCCGGTCCATTTGCCGGTGGAGGGGCGGTAGTCGGCCGGGACCTGGGCGAGGGTGTCCTTGTCGATGTCCGTGAACAGCCCGGCGTTCTCCACCTGCGTCATTGCGGGGGAGTTCTCGGTCAGGAAGACGTCCGCCGGAGAGTTCTTGCCCTCCTGGACCAGTTGATTGCTCAGCTCCGAATCGTCGCCGCTGCGCAGGGTCACCTTGATGCCGGTTTGTTTTGTGAAGGCGTCCGCCCACTCCTTGGTCAGGGCCTCATGCTGGGCGTTATAGACGGTGATCGAGTCCGTGCTGCCGGACTGCCCCGAGCCGGTGGACCCGGCGCCGCAGGCCGAGAGCGCGAGCACGGAGGCAAGGAGGGCAGCGACGGTGGCCGACGGCTTGGACACAGCCTTGAATCGGAACTTCACGGAGGAACCTTTCGGTGGCGGATCGGACTCGCGGAGCCCCGGACTTGGCTCAGGCTCACTCCACTGACTGTAGGTTAGCCAAACCTAACCATCCAACCGGAAGCAGCCGTTTGTGACCAGGATCACTCCAATTACGCAATGTTTACGTCACGTAATTAGTCTAAGCCGGATCCGGCCGCTTTCCGACTCGCTGCAGAGTTGGAAAGCGCACTCGAAGGCCATCCAGGCCTGCAGCTGGGTGGAAAGTTCGACGGCGGCTGCGTCCGGTTGGGCGGCCGGCGGGCCGACGAACTCTTGCTGGAAAGCCGTGAATGGCTCGGAGCGGCGGCCGGACCAGAGGGCCTCCGCGGTGTCAAGGACAAGTACCGCTGCCGTGCCCCGGTCCGCCTCCGGCAAAGCGTGGTGCCGGGCGGCGATGGAGAGGTACCTCACCAGAATCCCGGTGAACAGACCCCGATCGCCGGCACCCTCCAGGCGCAGCGGCCGGAGCCTGCGCACGGAACCGGGGCCGCCGCGGGAGGCGCCGCCGCCGCCGTCGCCGTCGGGCGCCAGGTCCTGGGTCAGGTGCCGGCCGATGGCGTGGATGAGCTCGGCCGCGGAAGCCAGGTTGCGCCCGCCGCCAAGCTCCAGGAGGGCGCCCATGACCGGTCCCTGGTTGTACGTGTAGATGGTGCGCTCAATCTCGGCCCCGTCGGGATGCGGATGGACGCCATCCATGTAGAAGCCATAGCCCGGGTCGAAGAGCGTGCTCCGGAGCCAATCCAGCAGGTCTTGCGCCCGTTCCGGCTGGCCATTGCGGGCAAAATACAGCGCGGACGGGGCGGTCGCGGGAGTGTTCTTGAAGTCCCGTTTCCGGGACCAGAAGACGCCGCCGCCCAGGTCGCCCGTGTGGGCGTCGGCCAGCTGGGCGCCCAGGGCAGCAGCGGCCCGGCCAGCGCAGGGCAGCCCGCCGGGCCGCAGGCGGCGGGCCAGCGCATCCGCCCGGCCGCTTGCCAGCGCAAGCCAGGCCATGTCGTCGTAGAAGCTGTTGGCCAGGCGCAGGAAGTTGCGGATCCGGATGGTGCGCAGGAGTGCCTCGCCGCGCTGGAGCGGTTCGGGCAGCCGACCGGCTCCGGGCTCCGGACCGGCTACCGCGGGGGAGGTGCCTGCCGGGGCGAGGACCGTGGCGTGCTGCCGCCAGGCGGAGTCCACCAGAGCGTCCAGATAATGCGCCTGCCACCAGTAGTGCCACTCGGACCACGGCAGCAGGGCGTTGCTGGCGGGGCTGCGGATTGAGCCGATCCATGTGCCAGGAAGGCCCAGCAGGCGGTGCCCGAAGTTGGTGTTCACGGCGTCGGCGGCGGTCTGGGCCCGGAAAGACCAGGCGGCGGCATCGGTCTTCATGCCCCTACGGTACTGGCCCCGTGCCCAGGCTGCCCAGGCTGCCCAGGCTGCCCAGGCTGCCCAGGCTGCCGGGGCGGTCCGGGGCTGCTGGGGGGACGGCGGACGCGGCTGTAGGACTTTGCGCGGCCAAACCGGCTTTGAGCCCGGTTTGGGCCAAACTCTCCTACCGGTACGCCCGGCTGCGGGTGTTGTCGCGACGCCTGCTCCCTCCGGCGCGTGCTTACGGCGCCCGGTTACGGCCACCCGGCATTTCAGTTAAGCTTCATTAACGGACGCGAGCTCGAAGCTGGCCGCTCCGGCTTGGTCCCGACATCACAAAGAGGTGGAAGCGTGGATATATCGAAATCAGTGGCCCTGATAACAGGTGGGGCTTCGGGGCTGGGGGCCGCGACGGCCCGGCGCTTGTATGCGGCGGGCGCCGCCGTGGTCCTGCTGGACCTGGCGCAGTCCGCCGGGGAGTCCGTGGCTGCGGAACTGGGCGACCGGGCCGTCTTTGTGGCCGCGGACGTGACGAACGAGGGGCAGGTCCAGGCCGCCGTCGACGCCGCATCGGCGCTGGGTCCGCTGCGCGTGGTGGTCAACTGTGCGGGGGTGGCTACGCCGGGCAGGGTGCTCGGACGCGAGGGTGTGCTGCCGCTGGAGACTTTCAGCAAGGTCATCCAGATCAATCTGGTGGGAACCTTCAACGTGCTCAGGCTGGCTGCGGCGGCGATGGCCAAGACCGAGCCGCTGACCGGCCAGTTCGGTACTGCCGAGCGGGGTGTCATTATCAATACGGCTTCGGTGGCTGCCTTTGACGGGCAGATCGGACAACCGGCTTATGCAGCGTCCAAAGGAGCCGTGGCGGCCATGACGCTGCCGATCGCGCGCGAACTTGCGCGCTCGCTGATTCGCGTGATGACCATTGCGCCGGGCATCTTTCAAACACCCATGATGGCAGGGCTGCCGCAGGAGGCGCAGGACTCGTTGGGCGCGCAGGTGCCACACCCGTCCCGGTTGGGCCAACCAGCGGAGTACGCCGCGCTGGTGGAGCACATTGTGGCCAACGCGATGCTCAATGGGGAAACGATCCGGTTGGACGGCGCCATCCGGATGCAGCCCAAGTAATCCCGGCCGCACAACGCCGCCAAACGACTCAGAGCGTCCTTACAACCCGGTCTTTACAAAACAAGTCTTTACAAAATAACAGAATGGAGGGCTCGATGGTGAGCCTGGTGGATGGTCTGCCCGCTGCGGACTTCTTTGATTTCGAACTGCTGCTTTCCGC
>JALYYI010000015.1 GCA_030946705.1 Actinomycetota bacterium
GCCGCGGTGCTGGCCGGAATCGCCCGCGAGGAAGGGACGGCGGACCCTGAGGTCCGCTCACCCATGCCCGGCACCGTGGTGACGGTCAGCGTGGCCAATGGCGACGCCGTCGAGCCCGGCCAGACGCTGCTGGCCGTCGAGGCCATGAAAATGGAGCACCAGCTGGTCGCCTCCGTGGCCGGCACCGTACATATCACCGTCAAACCCGGCGACCTGGTCAAGGCGGACCAGGTCGTCGCCACCATCCACGCCGCAGCCACCGCAGCTGTGGACACCAAAGAAGGAGCCACCGACAATGCCTGATTTTGAACTCAGCGAGGAGTACCAGGACCTCAGCGACACCGTCCGCGAATTCGCCGACGAGGTGGTGGCGCCGGTGTCCGCCAAGCACGACGAGGAGCACAGCTTCCCCTACGAAATCGTCTCCCAGATGGCGGACATGGGCCTGTTCGGCCTGCCGTTCCCGGAGGAATACGGCGGCATGGGCGGGGACTACTTCGCGCTGGCGCTGGCGCTGGAGCAGCTGGGCCGGGTGGACCAGTCCGTGGCCATCACCCTTGAGGCCGGCGTCTCGCTGGGGGCGATGCCGGTGTACCGCTTCGGGAACGAGGAGCAGAAGCGCGAATGGCTGCCGCAACTGGCCTCCGGCAAGGCGCTGGCGGGCTTCGGCCTGACCGAGCCCGAGGCCGGGTCCGACGCCGGCGGCACGAAGACCCACGCGGAGCTGCGCGATGGCCAGTGGGTCATCAACGGCAACAAGGAATTCATCACCAACTCCGGCACGGACATCACCAAGCTGGTCACCGTTACCGCCGTCACCGGGGCCTCGGAGCGTCCGGACGGTTCGGTCAAGAAGGAGATCACCACCTTCCTGGTACCCACCGACACGCCGGGGTTCAAGGCGGAGAAGGCCTACAACAAGGTCGGCTGGAACGCCTCGGACACGCACCCGCTGACGTTGCGGGATGTGCACGTTCCGGAGGCCAACCTGCTGGGCGAGCAGGGGCGCGGCTACGCGAACTTCCTGTCCATCCTGGACGAGGGCCGGATCGCCATCGCCGCGCTCGCCGTCGGGGCCGCGCAGGGCTGCGTTGACCAGTCCGTCAAGTACGCCTCGGAGCGGCACGCCTTCGGCAACATGATCGGCAAGTACCAGGCCATCCAGTTCAAGATCGCCCGGATGCAGGCCCGCGCCCATGTCGCGCGGCTGGCCTACTACGACGCCGCCGCGCGCATGCTGGCGGGCAAGCCGTTCAAGACCCAGGCGGCCATCGCTAAGATGGTCGCAGGCGAGGCCGCCATGGACAACGCCCGGGATGCCACCCAGGTCTTTGGCGGGTACGGTTTCATCAACGAGTTCACCGTGTCGCGGCACTACCGGGATTCGAAGATCCTCGAGGTCGGCGAGGGCACCACCGAGGTGCAGCTGATGCTGATCGCCCGGGACCTGGGACTTTAGGGCTCCGCTGGTCGAGCTTGTCGAGACCAAGGCACGAGGAAAGGATCAAGGATGATTGACAAAGTTGTTGCCACCGCAGCGGAGGCGGTCCGGGACATTCCCGACGGCGCGTCGCTGGCCGTCGGCGGTTTTGGCCTGTGCGGGATCCCCGTGGCGCTGATCGCGGCGCTGCACGACGCGGGCAGTACCGATCTGGAGACCATCAGCAACAACTGCGGCGTGGACGACTGGGGCCTGGGCATCCTGCTCAGGGACGGCCGGATCCGCCGCACCATCTCCTCCTACGTGGGCGAAAACAAGGAGTTTGCCCGCCAGTTCCTGGCCGGCGAGCTGGAGGTTGAGCTGACGCCGCAGGGCACCCTGGCGGAAAAGCTGCGGGCCGGCGGGGCCGGTATTCCAGCCTTCTACACCACGGCCGGCGTCGGAACACAGGTCAGCGAGGGCGGCCTGCCGCGGAAGTACGACGGCGAGGGTGGGATTTCGATTGCATCCCAACCTAAGGAGGTGCGCAGCTTCGGCGGTGCCGACTACGTCTTGGAAGAGTCCGTCACCCCGGACTACGCGCTGGTGCATGCGCTCAAGGGGGACCGGCACGGGAACCTCGTTTTCCATGCCACCGCGATGAACTTCAACCCGCTGTGCGCCATGGCCGGCAAAATCACCATTGCCGAGGTGGAGGAATTGGTGGAGCCGGGCGAGCTGGACCCCGAGCATGTCCACGTGCCCGGGATATTTGTCCAACGGGTGGTCCACGTCCCGGCGGGGTCGCCGGGCAGTGAGAAACGCATCGAGAAACGCACCGTCACCCACCCCGCTACCCCGGTGGTCGACCCTCTCGAGGCCCTCGCTGAAACCAAGGAGTCCTAGCCGTGGCACTTACCCGCAATGAACTTGCCGCCCGTGTGGCCAAGGAACTCAAGAACGGCCAGTACGTGAACCTGGGCATCGGCATGCCCACCCTGATCCCCAACTACATCCCGGCGGGGGTCGAGGTGGTGCTGCACTCGGAGAACGGCATCTTGGGCACCGGTCCGTACCCCACCGAGGACAACGTGGATCCGGACCTGATCAATGCCGGTAAGGAAACGGTCACGGTCAACAAGGGCGCCGCCTACTTCGACTCGGCGCTGTCCTTCGGTATGGTCCGCGGCGGCCATGTGGACGTTGCCGTGCTGGGCGCCATGGAGGTGGCCGCCAACGGGGACCTGGCCAACTGGATGATCCCCGGCAAGATGGTCAAGGGTATGGGCGGGGCCATGGACCTTGTCTTCGGCGCCAAACGGCTGATCGTGATGATGGACCACACGGACCGCAACGGCAATCCCAAGATCCTGCCGAAATGCACCCTGCCGCTGACAGGTAAGGGCTGCGTGGACCGGATCATCACCGATCTGGCCGTCATCGACGTGACGGAGGACGGTCTGGTCCTGCGCGAGGTGGCGCCCGGGGTGACCGCCGAGGAGGTAGTCGCCGCCACAGGGGCCGAACTCAGGATTGAGATGCACGACCTGGACACCGTATGAGCGGGACGAGGGTGGTGGAGCAGCGTGGCCTGTATTTTGATGAGCTGGAGACGGACGTCGTCTACGCACACCGGCCGGGACGTACGCTGACGGAGACGGACAACGTCCTCTTCACCACGATGACCATGAACACACAGGCCCTGCATCTGGATGCCGCGTGGGCGGCGCATCAGCCATTCGGCCAGCGGCTGATGAATTCAATGCTGACCCTTGCGACCCTGGTGGGCCAATCCGTGCCGCAGCTGACGCAGGGAACGATCGTGGCGCAGCTGGGGTTGACCGACGTTAGGTTCCCGCACCCGATGTACCACGGCGACACCCTTTACACGGAGACCGTCGTGACGGAAAAGCGGCTCTCCTCGTCGCGTCCGGGGCAGGGGATCGCCACCATGTCCCACACCGGGCGGAACCAGGACGGCGTGGTTGTTGCCACCGCCACCCGCTCGTGCCTGATGTGGACCCGTCAGGCCCACCAGAAGGCCCAGACATGACGTCCCGTCCGCGCCCCTTCGTGCTGGGTCCGTCGTTGTTGTTCTGCCCCGCCGACCGGCCGGAACGCTACGCCAAGGCGGCCGAGCGCGCCGATGCCGTCATCCTGGACCTGGAGGACGCCGTCGCGCCCGCCGACAAAGCCGCCGCCCGCCGGCACCTGATCGACAATCCGCTGGACCCGGCGCGCACCATGGTGCGGATCAATCCGCTGGGAACGCCGGAGAGCAAGCTGGATCTGGCGGCCCTGAAGCGGACCGATTACCGCACCATCATGACCGCGAAGGCGGAGAATGGGGATGCCATTTCCGGCATCCCCGGCTACGACGTCGTCGCCCTGTGCGAGACCGCTCTCGGTGTCCTGGCGGCCCCGGTCATCGCCCGGATCCCCAACGTTGTGGCGCTGATGTGGGGCGCCGAGGACCTGGTGGCGTCCCTGGGCGGAAGCTCCAGCCGGCGGGAGGACGGGAGCTACCGGGCCGTTGCCATGCACGCCCGCTCGTCCGTGCTGATCGCCGCGGCCGCCCACGGAAAGGCCGCGATCGACGCCGTCTACATCAACATTGCGGACGTGGAAGGACTCGGCGCGGAGGTGCGTGACGCCGTCGCCTCCGGCTTTGCGGCGACCGCGTGCATCCATCCCGGACAGGTTGCCACCATCCGCGCCGCCTACCGGCCCAGCGCCGAGCAGGTTGCCGCCGCCCAGGAGCTGCTCGCCGCGGCTGGTGCCGCCGGCTCGGGCGTCTTCCAGTACCAGGGCCGGATGATCGATGGGCCCATCCTCAAACACGCCGAACAGACCTTGCGCCGCGCGTCGATGTGATCATCGGATTACCGATCATCGGCGACTCCGGTCGAAATTAAAGCTGCTTGCACTGCATGCATCGTCACCAGTGCATGCAGGTTTTTTTCAGCGGCTTCGACGGCTGGCACTGCCCGCACGAGGACGGCCGCTTGAGCTCGCCGATGCCGGCAATCCCCCTGAACCAGCTAATTCCGCGCATCCGCGACGAACGGAAGGCCGAGCGTCAGCAGAACGCCGTCCGCGGTCAGGAAAGTCCCTCCGGTGACCCGGGCCTGGGCCAGCAGCAGTCGGTCGAACGGATCGTGGCTTGTCAGCTCAGGAAATTCTGCGATGGCTCTGGCATGGCTGCCTTGGACCGGCAGTTCCTTCAGTTGGGACGACTGGAGACCCGCGTCGAAGCCGTCCGGAAGAGTGATCTTACCCAGCATGGATTTGATGGTGAGTTCCCAGATGGATGCGGCCGAATAGCTGGCGATGTCGCCGCTGGTGATCCGCTCGCGGCTAAGGGGGCCGAGTCGCGGGCTGTCCTCCAGATGCCATAACAGCACATGTGTATCCAAGAGCAGCATCCTGCCGCCCATCCTAGATGTCACCGTAGAACATGCGGGCTATGACGGGGTCCGGTTCGTCAAAGGTCTCGTCGTCGTACGCCAGTTGCCCCTTTAAGGTACCGAAGACGATCTGCGGCTCATGATGCAACACCAGGTCCACCAGCGGTTTGCCTGCCTTTGCAATGGTTACGGACTTTCCGGCGAGCACGTCCTCGATCAGGCGCGAGAGGTTGGTCTTCGCCTCGTGAATGTTGACGGTTACGTTCATAGTGCCATTCTAGTTAGCTAAGTCGGACTAAGTCCATATATCGATGGGTGCAGCTCCGCCCGGCTCCGCCCGGCTCCGCCCGGCCGCGGACGGCCTCCTTCGACCACCGCAGGTTCCCTCGCGGGGAAGTGCGGGATACTTAACGCATGCAATCCCCTGCACCGGCCCGGCCCCGGAAAGTCATCCTGCTCGGCTCCACCGGCTCCATCGGCACCCAGGCGATCGACGTCGTCGGCCGCGCCCTGCTGGAGGACGGCAGCCCGCGCTTTGAAATCACCGCACTGAGCGCCGGCGGCGGGAATCTGCAACTGCTGGCCCGGCAGGCCGTGCGCACCCGGGCGCAGGCGCTGGGAATTGCCGGCGGGAGCGCCCTGGAGCTCAAGGCCATGATCGACGACGCCGCCCGCGCCGCCGGGCTGCAGCGGTACAATCCCGAAATCATCACCGGACCCACGGCCTCCAGCCGGATCGCGGCCTGGACGGGAGCGGAAGGCGACGGTGCTGCCAACCCGAGGGCCGACGTCGTCCTCAACGGGATTACCGGCTCGATCGGGCTGGCCCCGACGCTGGCGGCGCTCAAGTCCGGCGCGACGCTGGCGTTGGCGAACAAGGAGTCCCTGATCGTGGGCGGCCAGCTGGTCAAGGATGCCGCGGCGCCCGGACAGCTGGTGCCGGTGGATTCGGAGCATTCGGCGCTGGCCCAGTGCCTGCGTTCCGGATCGGACCGGGAAGTGGACAGGCTGGTCCTGACGGCCTCCGGCGGGCCGTTCCGCGGACTGAACCGGGACCAGCTGCGGCATGTCACGCCGGCGCAGGCACTGGAGCATCCCACCTGGGCGATGGGCCCGATGGTCACCACCAATTCGGCCACCCTGGTCAACAAGGGTCTGGAGCTGATCGAGGCGCACCTGCTCTTCGATGTGCCGCTGGACCGGATTGACGTCGTCGTGCATCCGCAGTCCGTGGTGCATTCCATGGTGCAGTTTGTGGACGGGTCGACCCTGGCCCAGTGCTCGCCGCCGGATATGCGGCTTCCGATAGCCCTGGGCCTGAGCTGGCCGGAGCGCGTCCCGCACGCCGCACCGGCCTGCGATTGGACCAGGGCGACCAGCTGGACGTTTGAACCGCTCGACGCGGCGGCCTTCCCCGCCGTCGGACTGGCCAAGGATGCCGCGAAGCAGGGGGGTACCTTCCCCGCCGTGTACAACGCCGCCAACGAGGAGGCGGTGTATGCCTTCCACGCCGGCAGGATCGGTTTTCTGGACATCGTGGACACCATTGAAGCCGTTCTCAGCGAGCATTCAGGCGACGCCCAGCCGTCGGTGCTTACTGTAGAGGCGGTATTGGATGCCGAGAAATGGGCACGCGCCAGTACCAACGAGCGTTTAGCTCTCATAAACCAATAGGCGAACCGGAAAGATTATTGTGACAGTTCTGCTTTTCATCCTGGGTGTGCTCTTCGTGGCGGTGGGCATTGCCGTGTCCATTGCGCTGCACGAGGTCGGCCACCTGCTGCCCGCCAAGCTCTTCAACGTGCGGGTGACCAAGTACATGATCGGCTTCGGCCCGACCCTCTGGTCCACCAAGAAGGGCGAGACCGAGTACGGTTTCAAGGCCATCCCGGCCGGCGGATTCGTCTCGATGATCGGGATGTACCCGCCCAACGCCGACGACGGAACGGTCCGGCCCTCCAGCACCGGGATGTTCCAGACGCTGGCCACCGAGGCGCGCAGCATGGCCCACGAGGAAGTCGGTCCGGGGGATGAGAACCGGGTCTTTTACCGGCTGCCGGTCTGGAAAAAGATCATCATCATGCTCGGCGGCCCGTTCATGAACCTGCTGATCGGCGTGGTGCTCACCGCAGTGCTGCTGATGGGCTTCGGAACGCCGCAGCCGACGACGACACTCTCCGAAGTGAACGCCTGCCAGGTCAAGTACGGCGAGCCGGCCCCGACGGACCTGAGCACCTGCACCAAGACCCCGGCGGCGGCGGCGGGCCTGCTGCCCGGCGACGTGATCACCAGCTTCGACGGCAGGCCGGTGACGGACTGGAACGCGCTGACATCCTGGATCCGAGCCTCCGCGGGCCAGCAGGTTCCCATCACCATTTCGCGCGGCGGAGCGGTCATTTCGACGTCGATCACCCCGGTGCTGACCGCCCGGCCGGTCCTGGACGACGCCGGGCGCGCCGTGCTGGACGGCAAGGGCAACGCCGTCACGCAGCCGGTCGGGTTCATCGGCGTGGGGCCGACCTCCGCGATGGTGGCCCAGCCCGCGACCGCCGTGCTGCCCTCGGTGGGGGACAGCATCGCGAAGATTTCCGGCGTTGTCCTCCACCTGCCGCAAAAGGTGGTGGCGGTGGGCCAGGCAGCCTTCAGCAGCGCCCCCCGCGACCCCAACGGTCCGATCTCCGTGGTGGGCGTGGGACGGGTGGCCGGCGAGATCGCGGCCATGGACCAGGTGCCGCTGAGCGCCCGGATCGCCACCCTGATTGGCCTGGTGGGCGGGGTGAACCTTGCGCTGTGCGTCTTCAACCTGATTCCGCTGCTGCCGCTCGACGGCGGCCACGTCGCGGGTGCGCTGTATGAGGCCGCGCGGCGCCGGGTCGCCAAGCTGTTCCGGCGCAAGGATCCGGGCCCGTTCGACATCGCCAAGCTGCTCCCGGTGACCTACGTGGTCGCTTCGGTGCTGCTGGTGATGAGCGCCCTGCTGATGTACGCGGACATTGTAAAGCCGATCAATATCTTCGGCTGACGCCATTGTCCGGCTGTGGCATCCTGCGGATGCGACAAATGGTTGATTTGTTGCAATAAACCGTATCGGGTTGATTTTTAGATATCAGCCTTTTATGGTTGAGAGATGTTTGTACTGACGATGGATCAGCGCGGCAGCCAAAAAGGTGCGGATCGCGTGCCGGAGCTGCTGGCTCTGCTGAGCGACGTGGCTGCTGTGCTGCCCTTCGAACGATCCGTAGGGGATGAGGTCCAAGGCGTCATGTCGGACGCCACTACCGTCGTGGAGGTGGCGCTGCGAGCGCTGCGGACGGGCCAATGGTATGTGGGGGTAGGCGTCGGAGCGGTCAAACAACCGTTGCCGGCGAGCCCAAGGGAGGCCAGCGGGCCCGCCTTCGTCGCGGCCCGGTCGGCCGTGGACCGGGCGAAGAAAACAGGGGAGCGCGTGCCGCTGTCCGTGCGGGCGGGGAACTCTGCCCGCAGCATCGGGGCCAACAGAGGGGACTCGCTGGCATCCGGCCGGGCACGCCGCGCGACGGCGGACGATGCCGCGGCAGCCGAGTCGGTGCTGTGCCTCCTCGGCCGGCTGGTCCGGGACCGCACGGACGCGGAGTGGCGCGTCCTGGACCTGCTGCAGCCCGATACCCGCGGTCAGCAAGCGCGGGTCGCCGCCCGGCTCGGCATCAGCCCGCAAGCCGTCAGCAAAGCGGTGTTCCGATCCGGCTGGCAGGAAGAGCAGGGAGCGCGGGCAGCCGCGGCAACCCTGCTTGAGCTCGCCGACGGAACACTTTAGTCAGAATGGGGGTCGCGATGGATGGGCCATGAGGAACATTTCCGAAGTTCGCGCCTCCATCGCTACGGCAGCTCGGTCCTTCGCGGAAGAAACCGCTGCGGGCCAACCACCCGTTCAGTAGACAGACCCTCGACACTTCCAGCGGCAGCCCTTTTCCGCAAGAGGAACCACCTGCGGGACACGTTTCCGTCAATTAGGCCGGCGCTGAGACGGAATGATGCGGATACGTTCCCCAACCCGTTCAACCTTTACGGTCACAGCACTGGACTGGGGCGCCGCTCGGTGGGACATTGGGGTTTGGAGTCCAGCAATTCACCCGGAGGCCAGCCATGGGATCGCCCGAAGAGCCCTTGTACCGCACCGGCAAGATCTGCTATCTGGAGATCTCCGCCACTGACATCCGCGCCTCGGCAGATTTCTATCACCGGGCATTTGGCTGGCCGCTGCGGGAGGACGACGGCGGTGCGATTGCCTTCGATGACACCGTGGCCGGGGTAAGCGGGATGTGGGTGCTGGGCAGGCCGCCCGCCGCGGAGCCCGGACTGGCGGTGTCGATCATGGTGGCGAGCGCAACGGACTGCGTGGAGGCCATCGTTGGCGCTGGCGGCACCATCGTCAAGCCCATCGATCCCGCCGCCGGGGAGATCACGGCGTGGTTCCGCGACCCGGCCGGAAACGTGCTGGGCATCTACCAGCAACCGGGCCTGGCGGAGGTTGAGGGTCGGCTCTAGTCTCGAGACCACGTGCTCCGGAACTCGTTACTGCCGTCATTTTTCCTCTGCACGAATGTCCAAAGCCATCTGCACCGCCGTCCATGTCCGTACGGAAATGCTTGAGACCCTCCGTCAATGGACGCTGACCGCAACAACTCCCGTCACGGAGCGCCGCACCGCGGAAGAAACGGCACTCGAGAGCCTCTGGCAGGTCCTCACCGCCACCGGGCACACGGACACAAAGCTGCCGTCGCCAACGCCATGAAACGCACGGACGATAACTCACTTCCGGAAACAGGAGGACTTCGCCGACAGGCGTTCGGAGTTGAGGACTCGTTCGAACTCGGCCAGGGCGGCGAAGACCCCGAAGACGGGGCACGCTGCCGGTTGTGGACGGTCATCTTCCCGGAAGCGTGATCGTCATAGGGGTTCCCCTGCTCAACTCCGGCGGACAGGTCAACTCCGGCGGACAGGAGCGCATCTCGCCTGAGGAAAATGACCCTCCCTGCCCTCACATTGTCGGAGCCGTGTGACATTATTCGCCGAGGATGCAAAAGCACTCGTTAGGCTGGAGACGACCGGAGCAAGGGAGCATTGAATGCAGGCGTTGTGGATTGTGCTGACGGTGCTGGTGGCCGCGGGCGCCGGCTGGCCGGTGACCGCGGGCATTCTGCGGCTGGCCAAATCCGCCGATGAGAGGGAGGCCTCCGGCGGGCACCCAGGCCCGGATGAATCCCGGGAATCCGCCCCCGTTGTGCTGCCGGCCGGGACATCCGAACTGACCAATCCGACCGTGCTGCGTGGTGGGCTGGTGATCGGCATCCTGGAACGGACCGCCGTCGTCGTCGCCATTCTGGCGGACCAACCGGTCGCCATTGCCTACATCGTGGCGATCAAGGGGCTGGGCCGGTACCCCGAACTGAAGCAGACGCCTGCCGCGAGCGAGAGGTTCATCATTGGCACGCTGGGTTCCATGCTCTGGGCGGCGGGGCTGGCCATCCTGGCCAAATGGCTGCTGCTTGGATAACGCCCTGCGGGGCGGGGCGGCTAGGGTGAAGGTATGAGTGTTTTCGCAGTGGAGTATGTATATGACCCTCAGAGCGCCGATGTCCGCGATGAGCACCGGCCCGCGCACCGCGCGTGGCTGGCCGCGCTGGTGGCGGATGGGCGGATCCTGGCCTCCGGGCCATTTGCCGACGGCACGGGAGCGCTGCTCATTTTCAAGACAGCGGATGAGGCTGCGCTGAACCAATTGCTGACCGAGGATCCGTTCAACATCGCCGGAGGGATTGCGGGTCTGAAGGCAAGCGCCTGGAACCCGGTGACCGGGGAATTGAGCAGCCACGCCGACTGACGCCGTCCATGGTCACCCGCTGCAGGTGTCCTAGGATAAGTATCCTGTGATCAACGGCAGGCCCGGCGCCTACAATTGAAACGGACCGTCCGTCCGCCGGCTTGGCGCGCGGAAACGGTCTGCGAAGAACCGCAGGGTTCAACGACAGCAACAAGGAGCATATTTTGACCTCGGTCAGCCTGGGAATGCCGGAAGCACCGCCCCCCGTCCTCGCCCCGAGGCGCAAGACGCGGCAGATCAAGGTCGGCTCCGTCGGTGTCGGCTCGGATTCGCCCATCAGCGTCCAGTCGATGACGACGACGCCGACGACGGACATCAACGCCACGCTCCAGCAGATCGCAGAGCTGACGGCCTCCGGCTGCGACATTGTGCGCGTCGCGTGTCCCTCGGCGGACGACGCGGAAGCCCTGCCGATCATCGCCAGGAAGTCGCAGATCCCGGTGATTGCGGACATCCACTTCCAGCCGAAGTACGTTTTTGCCGCGATCGAGGCCGGCTGCGCGGCGGTCCGTGTCAATCCCGGCAATATCCGCAAATTTGACGACCAGATCAAGGAAATCGCGCAGGCAGCCAAGGATCACGGCACCTCTATCCGGATCGGTGTCAACGCCGGCTCGCTGGATCCGCGGCTTATGCAGAAGTACGGAAAGGCGACTCCGGAGGCCCTGGTGGAGTCCGCGGTCTGGGAGGCGTCCCTGTTCGAGGAACACGACTTCCACGATTTCAAGATCTCGGTCAAGCACAATGACCCGGTGATCATGGTCCGTGCCTACGAGCTGCTGGCCGAGCGCGGCGACTGGCCACTGCACCTGGGCGTGACCGAGGCCGGACCGGCGTTCCAGGGCACGATCAAATCCGCCACCGCCTTCGGGGCGCTGCTCTCGCAGGGCATCGGCGACACCATCCGTGTGTCGCTCTCCGCCCCGCCGGTGGAGGAAATCAAGGTGGGCAACCAGATCCTGCAGTCACTGAACCTGCGCCCCCGGAAGCTGGAAATTGTCTCCTGCCCCTCCTGCGGCCGCGCCCAGGTGGACGTCTACACCCTCGCCGAGCAGGTCACCGCCGGCCTTGAGGGAATGGAAATCCCGTTGCGGGTGGCCGTGATGGGCTGCGTCGTGAATGGCCCGGGCGAGGCCCGCGAGGCGGACCTCGGTGTAGCCTCCGGCAACGGCAAGGGGCAGATCTTTGTGAGGGGGCAGGTCATTAAGACTGTCCCCGAGGACCAGATTGTTGAGACACTCATTGAAGAGGCCATGAGGATCGCAGAAGAGATGGGGGAGGCCGATGGCGAAGGTGCTGTCAAGGGTAGCCCCGTGGTTAGCGTCTCATAGGGAGAGCCCCTACCGCCGCGTGCGCGTTCTGGGACACGAGGACACGCACGCCCTGCGGGACCTGGTCCAGCAGGACCCGGTCTCCAATGTGTTTCTGGCCTCGCAGCTGGAGTCTTCCTGCAGCGCCGTCCCATCCTTTCCCGGCTCGGTCATCCTGGGCCATTTCGACGACGACGGCTCGCTGAGTGCCGCGTGCTGGATCGGATCGAACGTGGTTCCGGTCCAGACGGGCCCCGACGCGGCGGCCTGTTTCGGCCGGTGGATTGCCGCGTCCCAGCGCCGGGTCGCCTCCATTTTTGGTCCTGCGGAAGCCGTACTTGGCATCTTTGACGTCCTCCAGGACTCCGGAACCACCGCGGTCGAGGTCCGTCGGAACCAGCCGTTGCTTCAGCTGTGCGGCGAGCCCGCCATTGCGGGCAACCCGGCGTTGCGGACCAGCCGGCCGGAGGAATTCGCCCGCATCCTGCCCGCGGCGGCGGCCATGTTCGAGGAGGAAGTCGGCTATTCCCCGTACCAGGGCGGCGAGGACTACTACCGGCGCCGGGTGGCGGCACTGATCGAGCAGGGCCACTCGCTCAGCCATCTGGATGAGGACGGCGAGGTGATTTTCAAGGCGGACCTGGGTGCCGTCTCCAAGGATGTCACGCAGATCCAGGGCGTCTGGCTCAATCCGGCCTGCCGCGGCCTGGGCCTGAGCGCCGGTTACATGGCCGCCACGGTCCGCCTGGCGCTGCAGTTCGCCCCGGTGACCAGCCTCTATGTCAATGACTTCAACACACGGGCCCGGGCCACCTACGAGCGCGTCGGTTTCCGCCAGGTCGGAACGTTTGCCACGGTGCTGTTCTAGCGCTAGGCGGGCAGCCCGTCAGTCCAGCGGCCCGGTGAGGTAGCGCTGCAGCGTCGGGCCCACCAGGGCGACGATCTCCTCGTGCGACGCCGAGGCGAGCGGCTCCAGCTGCAGGATGTAGCGGCTGAGCACGAGCCCGATGAGCTGGCTGGCCAGCAAGGAACCGCGAAGCCGCCGGCCGTCGTCGTCGGGCAGGTCAACCAGCGCGGCCCCCACAATCCGCTTGCTCATGACCTCGCGCAAAAGGGCCGCCTGGGTCCGCGAGCTGACCGCGCCGCGGAGCAGGGCCAGGAGGGCGGGCTGGACGGGGGAGTCCCACAGTGTCAGCAGTGCCCGCAGGATCGCCGCGCCGCGCTCGGCCACCGGCACGACGACGACGTCCGCCAGCACCGCGCGCGGGTCCGCCGGCAGTTCGACGCAGGCGGCAAACAGCCCGTCCTTGTTCTGGAAGTAGTGGTGCACCATTGCCGCGTCCACTCCGGCGTCACGCGCAATCTGCCGCAGGCTGGCGGCGTCGTAGCCCTGTTCGGAGAACACCTTCCGGGCACTGGCCAGGATCAGCTCCCGGGTGCCTTCGGTGCCGCTGCGTCGGCCCCGCCGCGGCAGGTGCAGGCTCATGCGGTCCTCCGGCGCAGGGTCAGGGACGCCAGTACCAGCACCACCACCACAAAGGCCGCCGCGACCAGCACATCCGTCCACAGGGCGGAAGTGGCGTCGGTATGCCTGGCGATCTCCTGCAGGGCATCCACCGAATAGCTCAGCGGCAGTACATTGGAGATGGCCCCCAGCACGCTGTTCATCTGGTCCCGGGCCACGAACAGCCCGCAGAGCAGGATCTGCGGAACCACCACCACCGGCATGAATTGCACCGCCTGGAACTCGGTCCGGGCAAAGGCCGAGCAGAGCAGCCCCAGGGCCACGCCCAGCACGGAATTCACCACCGCCACCAGCACCACCAGACCCGGATTACCCTTGATGTCCAGCCCGAACACCCAGTAGCCGACACCGGTGGCAACCAGGGACTGCAGGGCGGCCATGATGGAAAACGCCAGGGCGTAGCCGAACAGCAGGTCCGCCTTGTGGATGGGCGTGGTCAGCAGTCGCTCCAGCGTCCCGGAAGTGCGTTCCCGGAGCATCGTGATGGAGGTGACCAGGAACATCACCACAAAGGGGAAGATGGCCAGCATCATCAGCCCCGCGCGGTCGAAGGTGCGCGGCGCGCCCGGCGGGAGTGTCTCGTTCTGGTACAGATAGTAGACAAATGCCAGCAGCACGGCCGGAACGACAAGGATCAGGGCGATGCTGCGCGGATCGCTGCGCAGCTGCCGGAGCACGCGCTCGGTTGTCGCGGCCATCATCGACGGATTCATGACGCACCGTCCCGGGCGACGGCGCCGGATACGGAGCCTGCAGCCGTGGAGCTCGCGGCCTGGATGAGGTGCAGGAAGGCCAGTTCCAGGTCATCCGAGCTGCCGCGCCGGCGCAGCTCCTCCGGCGTCAGCTGCGCTAAAAGCCTGCCCTCGCGCAACAACAGCAGCGAGTCGCAGTGGCTGGCCTCTTCCATCACGTGGCTGGAGATGATCAGGGTGGTGCCCGCTGCGGCGAGCGCCGCGAACTGTTCCCACAGGTCGGCGCGCAGCACCGGGTCCAGTCCCACCGTCGGCTCGTCCAGGATCAGCAGCCGCGGCTTGGCCACCAGCGCACACGCCAGGGACACCCGGCTGAACTCGCCACCGGACAGGTCCCCGGCCTTGCGCCCGGTATGGCCGGCCAGCCCCACCGCCTCGATCGCCTCCCGGGCAGAGGCGCGGTTGCGGTTGTGCATCGCCCCGAAATAGCGGACATTGTCCTCGACGCTCAGATCCTTGTAGACGCTGGGCGCCTGGGTCACATAGCCGACCTGATGCCTCAGGATAGGATCGCCCGCGGGCATCCCCAGCACCGTGGCGGATCCGGCGGAGAGCCGCTGAACACCGACAATCGCGCGCATCAGCGTGGTTTTGCCGCTTCCGGAGGGCCCCAAAAGACCGGTGATCCGGCCGGATTCGATGCTGAAATCGATCTCCCGCAGGATGCTTGCCCTTCCCCGGCGGACGTCCAGCAATCGAACCTCCACAGCGGCATGCTGGTCCGGCGCCTGTCCCGGTTGTCGTGGTGCGTGCGGTGCGGCGTCGCTCGCAGATGCCAGATGCGACATGGTGACCTCCCCCTCCAGAACTAATTCATCAGGTGATGAATTCAAACTAGACCTCGGGAAGGACTGTGTCCAGAGTCGGCGCGTCACCGGTGACGGGACCCGGCTGTTGGCATGCCCGACGGCGACGGCCTGGACCCGGCAAACCTGCCGTTCATGGCGCGTCGGCTACCGCTGCGGCCGTGATGCCGAAGAGGGGCAGCACGACCTCATCCACCACTTCCTCCAGGTACTCGTCGCTGATGGGTGCGTCGGTGAAGATAAACCGTTGCCGGAGCATGGCCGGGCCGGCCTCCATACGGCGATCCGTGACCATGGCGGGGTCGCATTCACCGCGTGCCACGGCTCTGTTTACCAGTTCACGCATGACCTGCGCGGCATTGCCGCGGCTGTATTCCCTGACCTCGGTGGCCACCTCGGGGTTCTGCAGGGTTTCCCCGACCAGCCCGCGGATCGCCAGGCCGGCCGGGCCCTCCAGCTGCTGGACGAGCTCCTTCAGTACGGTAAGCATGTCTTCGCGCAGGCTGCCGGAATCCGGGGCGGCCCCGTGGTGAGGCATCACATGGTACGCGGCGTCCAGGACCAGTTGCACCCGGTCCCGCCAGCGTCGGTAAAGCGAGGCCTTGCTGGCGCGTGCGCGCTCGGCCACA
This sequence comes from Actinomycetota bacterium, assembly GCA_030946705.1. Classification (GTDB taxonomy): domain Bacteria; phylum Actinomycetota; class Actinomycetes; order Actinomycetales; family Micrococcaceae; genus Arthrobacter_M. The sequence continues at coordinate 15,710 of JALYYI010000015.1, forward strand.
TGTTCCATGGTCAGGGACGCGTAGCCCGTTTCGGCGATTTCGGCAAGCGTGGCTTCGAAGATAGCGGCGTCCAGAGCGGCACCGCGGCGGCGCGGGCCCTTACGGTGGTCTCCGGTCGGTGCCATTGCCGGTGCCGGTGCCATTGCCGGTGCCGGTGCCAGTGCCCGTTGGGCGGAGGCGGCTGCGTCCCGGGCGGGGCCGGGGGTCATCTCAGTGCTCCTCTTCGGCCAAGGTGACGCGTCCGGTGGTGCCGTCGACCGTGATGCGTTGTCCGTCGGTAAGGGTACGGGTGCCGTTTCGGGTTCCCATCACCGCGGGTATGCCGTATTCGCGGGCAACGATGGCGGCATGGGAGCCGAGTCCTCCGGTGTCTACGACGACGGCGGCCGCGCGTTGGAACAGGGGGGTCCAGGACGGGTTGGTGTAGGGGCAGACCATGATTTCGCCGCTTTGCAGTTTGCCGAACTCGGATGGGCCGGCGATGAGGCGGACCCTGGCCGTGGCCGTGCCGCGGCTGGCGCCCGTGCCGGTGAGCAGCGCGCCGCCGTCAGGTTTACGGTCGGCGAACAGGGCATTCAGGTCCAGCAGCGGAAACCGGTCAAGTTCGCGCCGTTTGGCCGCCCTGGCAAGTACGCTCCTCCGGTGACGGTCCCGGTCTTCGGCTTGCAGCGCCCCGCCGTCGTCCATCGCTGAGAGTTCCTCCAGGCGCAAATGGAAGACGTCCGCGGCCTCATCCAGCACCCCGGCGGCCCGCAGCCTCTCGCCCATTTCCAGCAGGGCCCGGCGCAGGGTCGGCAGCAGCATGGTGAGATAGAAATGGCTGTCCTCACGGAAGGCCATCCCGGTTTTTGCGTCAGTCACCGCGGCCAGTACGTGCCGGCGCAGCCAGCCACTGCGCAGGGCCGGATGCGCGGCGAGTTCCCGCAGCGCGTCGCCGGTCTGGTCCACGTCCGGGCGCCGCTGGCCGAGCAGGGCCTTGACCAGTCCCAGGACGACGTCCGGGGCGTCGGACCAGGTGGGTGAACTGCTCAGCACCACGCTGACGGTTTCGCGGTGTCCGTTTTCATCCAGAAAGGCCCGGAAATTCCGGTTGAAGTCCGCGAACCCGGGCTCGTCGGAGATCCGGCGCAGCAGTTCCGCCGGTTCGAGCCGTGTGAAGGATTGGCGAAGGCCCTCGTCCGCGCGGACCTGGTCCGCGAGCCCTTCCAGCGCATGGTTGGCCAGGCTTGTCCGCGTCCGGGCGCCGGCTATCAGCGACGGGGCCAGCTGCCCTTTCCCGAGGAGCATCAGCAGCAGCCTCATCTTCAGCTGCGGCACGAATGCACCCGGCAGGTAGGCCACCCGGAGCTCCGTCATGACGCCCGTGACGGCAAAAGTCCGGCGGACGTGCGCCAGCAGCTGCTGCCAGCCGAGCTGCCCCGGGTCCTGGCGCCTCATCTGTTCCACATCGGCCAGGAAGCCCGCAAAGCGCCGGTCCTGTGTCCACTCCGCGGGGTGGTAGCGGCGGACCCGCCGGGCAATGGATAGCGGTGCGCCCAGTGTCCTGATGCTGGGACGCGGCACCGGCGGCACCAGTTGGAGGACCACGCCGTCTTCTTCGGGCAGGAGTTCCTGCAAAGGCGGAAACACCATCCCGACACTTCCGGCCATCCGGCGGACCATATCCAGGACCCCGAAGCGCATCCACCCCGACACGTCCAGGGGATAGGGACGCACCTGGAACATTTCGACGAAGAACGGTCCCACCACTTTCTGGAAGGGCTTGAGCCGAAGCGGTTCCGGCGGCAGTGCCGTCATCGGCCGTGCCTGCAGCAGATGAACGGTTTCGCCGGCCACCGCCCATTCCATGTCCTGCGGCCGGCCAAAGTGGGCGGCGGTTCTGCGCGCGATACTCACCAGCCGGGAGATCTGCCCGCTGGTGAGTATCGGTCCCAAGCTCCTGGTCCCGGCCGTTTCGCTGGTGCCCCCGCCGGTGGCCGGACGGATGACCACTTCCTGGCCGCCGGGCGTCCATTCCTTCAGCCGCCCCCGCGCATCCAGGATGTAGTGCTCGGGCGTGACGAATCCTGAGACCACGGCCTCGCCCAGACCGGTGCTGGCGTCAATGATGATCTCGTTCCTGTCCCCGCTGACCGGATTGGCGCTGAACATCACACCGGCGGCATCGGCCGCCACCATGATCTGGACGACGACGGCGATGGCCACCTCATCCGGCCGGATCCCCTGCCGCTGCCGGTATGACATCGCCCGGTCCGTCCACAGGGAGGCCCAGCACCCAGCCACCGCCCGTAGGAGGGCGTCCTCGCCGAGGACATTCAAATAGGTGTCCTGCTGGCCGGCAAAAGCCGCACCGGGCAGATCTTCGGCCGTCGCGCTGGAGCGGACAGCCACCGCACCGCCGCCGAGCTGCCGGTAGGCCTCGGCGATCCTGTTGCCCAAGGTGTCGGGTACCCGTACCGAAGCGAAAGCGTCCCGGATCTTCCCGCCGTCGGCCCCGGCTGCGAGCAGCAGGGCCAGCGTTGCGCCCAGCCCGGTGTCCTCGAGCAGGGACGTGTAGGCGGCAGTGGTGACGATGAAGCCGCCGGGCACCGGGAATCCCGCCCGGACCAGTTCGCCCAGGTTGGCTCCCTTGCCGCCTGCAGCCGCCAGGTCAGGTGACCCGAAGTCCGCCAGCGCCCCGACGAGCAGCGGGGGCACGGGCTGGCGGGGGCTGGTTGTGGTGGATGCTTCGGTCATTCGGGGCTCCTCAAGGCTGAAGGCGCCCCGGGCGGGCGGCCGTACTGTGTTTCATCTGCGAGCCTCCAAATAGAAAACGATCAGTTCTCTGAAGCATACGACCCTGGTCCTTGTCGGCCAACCCGGTGCGGCCGGTTCCGAAATTTCCATGGATTCTCCTGGAAGGTGACCGCGTCAAGGCGTGTCTGGCGTCCAAACGGAACGTCTCCGTGACGACCCGAGCGCGGCGGAGCCGGTAGATTAGTAGTTGCCTTTGCAATGTCCAACCGCTCCAGAAACGGAATCCCCGCGTGGTCCTTCGCCTTTCCACCCTGTTCCTGCGCACCCTGCGCGAAGATCCGGTCGATGCCGAGGTGGCCAGCCACAAACTGCTCATCCGGGCCGGCTACATCCGCCGCGCCGCACCGGGGATCTACACCTGGCTGCCGCTGGGCCTGCGCGTGCTGCGCAAGGTGGAGGACATTATCCGCGAGGAAATGGCCGCCATCGGTGCCCAGGAAGTGCATTTTCCGGCACTGCTCCCGCGCGAGCCCTACGAGGTAACCAACCGCTGGACCGAGTACGGCGAGGGCCTGTTCCGGCTGAAGGACCGCAAGGGTGCGGACTACCTGCTGGCCCCCACCCATGAGGAAATGTTCACGTTGCTGGTCAAGGATCTGTACAGCTCCTACAAGGACCTGCCGCTGAGCCTCTACCAGATACAGAACAAGTACCGCGACGAGGCCCGGCCCCGCGCCGGTCTGCTCCGCGGCCGCGAGTTCATCATGAAGGATTCGTACTCCTTTGACATCGACGACGACGGCCTTGAGGCGAGCTACCTGGCCCACCGGGGCGCCTACTTGCGCATCTTCGAGCGGCTGGGCCTGGAGGTTGTGCCCGTGTCGGCCACATCCGGGGCGATGGGAGGCTCCAGGAGCGAGGAGTTCCTGCACCCGACACCTGTCGGCGAGGACACCTACGTGCGCTCGGCCGGTGGCTACACGGCCAATGTTGAAGCAGTCACCACGGTGGCACCTGATCCGATCGATTTCAGCAACGCCCCGGCCGCCCAGGTGCTCGACACCCCGGATACCCCCACCATCGACACGCTCGTCGCAGCCGCCAACACGGTGGCGCCCCGTGCCACCGGCGGGTGGACCGCCGCGGACACGCTCAAGAATGTGGTGCTGGCGGTGCACCTGCCTACCGGGGAACGGCAGATCGTCGTCGTCGCCGTGCCGGGGGACCGTGCCGTGGACCTTAAGCGGATCGAGGCGAACATCGGGATGCACCTGCCGATCGGCGGGGAGGTCGCCGTGGAGGCCGCCGGGGAAGAGGACCTGAAGAAGCATCCGGGCCTGGTGAAGGGCTACATCGGCCCCGGGCTGAGCCTGGACAAGCCTGTGCTGGGCGCCGAGGGCGCCACCAAGCTGCTGTTCCTGGTGGACCCGCGCGTGGTCTCCGGCACCAGCTGGATCACCGGGGCCAACGAGAACGGCAAGCACGTCTTCGGGCTGGTGGCCGGCCGCGACTTCGGCTGGGACGGGACCATCGAGGCCGTCGAGGTGCGCGAAGGCGACGAGGCGCCGGACGGTTCCGGTCCGCTGGAGGCCGCCCGCGGTATTGAAATGGGCCATATCTTCGCGCTGGGTCGCAAGTACGCCGAGGCGCTGGACCTGAAGGTGCTGGATGCCAACGGCAAGCTCAAGGTTGTCACCATGGGCTCCTACGGCGTCGGCGTCACCCGGGCGGTGGCCGCTCTGGCGGAGGCGTACCACGATGACAAGGGCCTGGCCTGGCCGCGCGCAGTGGCGCCCGCGGACGTGCACGTCGTCGCCGTCGGACGCGGCGAGGAGATCTTTGCCGCCGCGGACAAGCTGACCGACGAGCTGGCCGAGGCCGGGCTGGAGGTCATCTACGATGACCGCCGCAAGGTTTCCCCCGGCGTGAAGTTCGGCGACGCGGAGCTGATCGGCGTGCCCACCATCCTGGCGGTGGGCCGCGGGCTGGTGGACGGCGTCGTGGAGATCAAGAACCGCGCCACCGGCGAGGCCGAGAATGTTGCCATCGACGAGGCCGTCCAGTACCTCGTGAACCTGGCGCGCGGGTGACCCTCCTCCCGATCACCGTACGGCCGTGATCTCGGGGCTTGAACATATCCAGCTGGCCACGATCATCCTGGTGGTGGTGGCAGGATTTGCGGCCGGCTGGGTGGACGCTGTGGTGGGCGGCGGCGGGCTGCTTCAGCTGCCGGTGATGCTGATGGTGCCCGGAATCACCCCGGTCCAGGCGCTGGCCACCAACAAGATGGGTTCCATCTTCGGAACCACCACCAGCGCCGTGACCTACTACCGGCGGGTTGGGCCCGACCTGAGAACGGCCATTCCGATGGCGGTGATTGCGATGGGCGGCAGCTTCGGCGGCGCCGTTCTGGCCGCGACCCTGCCGCAATCCGTGTTCAAGCCCATCATTGTGGCGGCGCTGATTGCCGTGGCCGCCTTCACGGCGCTCAAGCCGAATGCGGGGGAGCTGACGGCGCTGCTCCACACCGGGCACCGGCACTACGTGGTGGCCTGCCTGATCGGCGGAGTGATCGGCTTCTACGACGGGCTGCTCGGTCCGGGCACCGGTACCTTCCTGATTATCGCGTTGGTGTCGCTGATGGGATACGCGTTCCTGGAGGCCAGCGCCAAGGCCAAGATCGTCAATATGGCCACCAACGCCGGGGCGCTGCTGTTCTTCCTGCCGCACGGATCGCTGCTGTGGGGCGTCGGCCTGCTGCTGGGACTGGCCAACATGGCCGGCGGCTACCTTGGCGCGCGGACAGCGGTGAAACAGGGCAGCAAATTCATCCGGATCGTGTTCCTGATCGTGGTCGGGGCTCTGATCCTCAAACTGGGCTTCGACGTCTGGAACGATAACTTCGCCCAGCCGGCCTGAGGCCTGATTGCCGCGCCTGCCGTGCATTCCTGACAGGCATCAGTGCAAGCATTGTCGGCACCGGCCCGCGGTGGGATAATGCGACTCGAGGAGAGGGACCGCGTCCCCACCGCGGGATCGCTGGCCCTCCGGTCCCGGATTGGCGAAGAGTCCCCAGACTGCAGCGCCGGTCCCGGACGGCGGACGGGAGGTACCCGGTGAAGGTCTTTGTCCTGGGGGAACAGCGGATCTGGAGACCGGACTCCGCGGCCCAGGTGCCCGCCTCGCGGTCCTTCGAGCTGTTGGCATACCTGGCGGTTCACGCCGGCGTTGAGGTGTCCCGCCAGCAGCTGGCCGGGCTTTTCTGGCCGAATTCGACCGATCAGCAGTCCCTGACCAACCTGCGGCGGGAACTTCACCACCTTCGCGGGATGCTCGACGGCGGCGCCGGCCTGCGGATCGGGCGCACGGCTCTGAGCTGGACGGACTCGCCGGACTGCCGGGTCGACGTCTGCGTTTTCCGCGCCGAGCGCGCGGC